>JAEWMO010000141.1 GCA_023457135.1 Methanobacteriota archaeon
GGACGGACCGGTACGGACCTCCCGAACCCGCACACACCAGCCCCGTGCATTCGGGAGCGGCCTTCTTCAGGACTGCCGTGTCCCGCTCCGATAGGATTCGCGCCATGAGTTCGTCTCCGCGGGAGCCGGGAGAACTCCGGCCGCACCGCACATTCACAATTGTTAAGGCTGCGCAGGGATAACGTTTGTGAAGAAGACCCGCATCGTTGACCAGAGGTTGTGATACCATCCCGTCCACCAGTCCCGATCAAACCCTCAGCGAGCGGATAGCCGCGTTAAAAGAGGAGCGCGACGCCGTCATCCTCGCCCACAACTACCAGATCCCGGCAGTGCAGGAGGTCGCCGACCTCGTCGGGGACTCGCTCGAACTCGCGCGGGCGGCGACGAAGGTCGATGCCGGCGTCATCGTCTTTGCCGGCGTCGACTTCATGGCCGAGACGGCCGCGATCCTCTCGCCGGCAAAGACGGTCGTCCTGCCCGCGGCCGACGCCTGCTGCCCGATGGCGGAGATGGTCGTCCCCGGCGAGGTCCGGGTGCTGCGCGAGCGGTTCCCGGAGGCCGCCGTCGTCGCCTACGTCAACACCTCCGCCGCGGTGAAGGCGGAGAGCGATATCTGCTGCACCTCCGCAAACGCCGTCGCCGTCGTCAACTCGCTCGACGCGGATGAGGTGATCTTCCTCCCCGACCGGAACCTCGGCCGCTACGTCGCACGGTTCACGGAAAAAGAGATCCTCCCCTGGGACGGCTACTGCATCGTCCACGACCGGATGACGGCCGGGGATGTGGAGGAAGCCCGCCGGGCCCACCCGGACGCCGAGGTGCTCGTCCACCCCGAGTGCCGGCCCGGGGTGATCGACCTCGCCGATCACGTCTTCTCGACCTCGGGGATGGTGCGGCACGCCTGCGCGAGCCCATGCCGGGAGTTCGTCATCGGCACCGAGTTCGGACTCCTCCATCAACTCGAGAAGAAGTGCCCGGGAAAGGTCTTCTATCCCCTCTCAAACCGGGCGGTCTGCGTCAACATGAAGAAGACCGATCTCGCGAAGGTGATCACGGCCCTCGAGCGGCTCGAGCCGCGGGTGACGGTCCCCGCGGAGACCGCCGCCCGGGCGCGGGTCGCGATCCAGCGGATGCTCGACCTCCCCCCGGAGATCAGGACTCCCTGAGAACGTCCCGCTGGCCGAAGAACCGGTCCCAGTCCCAGGGCTCGTCGAAGACCCGCACCTCGACGTCCTGCACGCCGCTCACGTCGAGGACCCGGCTCCGGACCCGGTCGGTGAGGTAGTCGACGAGCGGGCAGGTGGCGGTGGTCAGGACCATCTCCACGAGCACCGAGGAGTCCTGGACGGTGATCCCCTTGATCAGGCCGAGGTCGACGACATCGATCCCGACCTCCGGGTCGATCACCTCTTTTAACGCCTCCCGGACACGCTCCTCGAGCGCGATCTCCTCCTGCCGTTTGCCGCCGACCAGTCCCGACCGCTCCACCGCCCGGAGCCGCTCCTCGATCCGGTTCTGCCTGTCAAGCATGCGGCTGACCACCCGGAGCATCGGGTCGGGGAGGTCGCCGCGGTCGAGCCGCTCCTGGCCCTTCTGGCACTTCGGGCCGGCGAGCCTGCCGGGCACGCCCACGACCGTCGCACCGGGGGGGACGGGGTGGACGACGACCGAGCCCGCACCGACCTTTGCCCCGCGTCCGACGGTGATGGGGCCGAGAACGCTCGCCCCCGACCCGATGATGACGCCGTCCTCGATCGTCGGGTGCCGTTTCGTCTGTTCAAGCGCGGTGCCGCCGAGCACCACGCCCATGTAGATCAGGACGTCGTCGCCGACCTCCGCGGTCTCCCCGATCACGACGCCCGACCCGTGGTCGATGAAGACCCGGCGCCCGATCTTCGCACCGGGATGGATCTCGATCCCGGTCAGCGCCCGCGAGATATGGGAGACGAGCCTGGCCGGGAAGTAGAGCCGGCGGCGGTAGAAGGCATGCGCTATCCGGTGCGCCCAGATCGCGTGGAGGCCCGGGTAGCAGCAGATCACCTCGAGCGTCGACCGGGCCGCCGGGTCTTTGTCAAAGACCGTCTGGATATCTTCCCTGATGCTCACCGCGTCCCGCCCCTGCCTCACGCTCCAAAGAGGTCCGTCGAGAGGTAGCGCTCGCCGGTGTCCGGGAGGATGACGACGATCACCTTTCCCTCGAACTCCGGCCGGCGGGCGACCTCGCAAGCCGCATGAGCCGCCGCTCCCGACGAGATGCCGGCGAGGATCCCCTCTTTTGCGGCGAGCTGGCGGCTCATTGCAAATGCGTCCGCGGAGGTGACCCGGACGACCTCGTCGACGAGATCGGTTCTGAGAACGCCCGGCACGAACCCGGCCCCGATCCCCTGGATCCGGTGCGGGCCGGCCGGACCGCCGGAGAGGACCGGGGACTCGGCGGGCTCGACGGCGATTGCACGGAAGGAGGGCCTCCGTGCCTTGATGACCTCGGCAACCCCGGTGATCGTCCCGCCCGTCCCGACACCCGCGACGATGGCATCGACGGTCCCGTCGGTGTCCCGCCAGATCTCCTCGGCGGTTGTCCGGCGGTGGACGGCCGGGTTCGCCGGGTTCTCGAACTGCCGGGGGATGAAGTAGGCGTTCGGGCTCTCGGCAGCTATCCTGGCCGCACGGTCGACCGCTCCCCTCATCCCTTCGGCCCCGGTCGTGAGGACCACCTCGGCGCCCAGCGCCGCGAGGAGTTTGCGCCGCTCCATGCTCATCGTCTCGGGCATCACGAGCCTGAGCCGGTAGCCGCGGGCGGCACAGACGAACGCGAGGGCAATCCCGGTGTTGCCGCTCGTCGCCTCGACGATCGTCGTCCCTTCCCGGATCTTGCCGGCCCGCTCGGCCTCGTCGATCATCGCGACCCCGATCCGGTCTTTCACGCTCCCCATCGGGTTGAACGACTCCACCTTGGCGAGGACCGTCGCCCGGGAGCCTTCCGTCACGCGGTTCAGCCGGACGAGCGGAGTGTTTCCGATTGTCCAGGTGATATCACGATATATCCGTCCCATGGTATCAGCCTCCTTCGGTCATTCACATACTTGAATTGGCAGCATTCCCACATCTCCGGCATCCCCTACCGCCTCTTCGAGCGCACGGACCATCTCGACCGCAGCGGCGGTGGAGGGGCGTGCCGGGACCGCTCCGCACCCGCCGGCGGGGGCGATCGAGGCGTCGAACGTCCCGATATCGCGGGCGAGCCGGATGGCGTCCTCCTTGTCGAATGCGATCAGCGGCCGGTAGACCGGGATCGCCGCAGCGTCGGTGAGCACCGCCAGGTTATCCAGGGTCTGCGACGCGACCTGGCCCATCGACTCACCGGTGACGAACCTCTTCGCCCCTACCTGCCGGGCGACTTCGGCGGCGATCCTGTACATACGCCGCTTGCAGAGGAGGCAGGTATAACGCTCCTCTCCCCGCTCTTCAAGCATCCGCCGCGCCCGGGCGAGATATCCGTCACGGACGACCAGAAGTTCGATATCCGGCTGGTACCGGCGGAGGGCCTCGACCGTGGCCTTCGTCCGGGCAAGGTTCGTCTCGTCGAGGTAGCCCTCGAGCCCGACATAGAGCGGGACGATCCGGCACCCACGCTTCATCATCAGATAGGCCGCGACCGGGGAGTCGATCCCGCCGGAGACGAGCGCGACGAGTGTCCCCTCGACGCCGGGGGGGATGTCGCCGGCGGCAGAAATCTTCCGGTCGAAGAGGTAGCAGGTCCCGTCCCGGACCTCGATGAAGATCTCCTGTTCGGGATGATCGAGATCGACGCGGATGTGCGGGTACTCTGACCGGACCAGGTTCCCGAGCCGCTCGGCAAGATCCCGGGAGGTGAAGGAGTGCTTCCCGATGCGCCGGATCCGGAGGGCGAAGGTCGCGGCGTCCCCGATGCCGTGGCCTTTACAGAACGTGATGAGGCCCGCCGGCAGATCGTCGAGCGGCACGACGTCGCAGAGCGAGAACGAGACGATTCCGAAGATCTTCCGGAGCACCTCCGGGTCGACGTCCCCGGCAAGCCAGATCCTCCCGCGCTCCCGCCGGGCTTTCGCACCCGGGAGCGCCCGTTCGATCCCGCGGATGAGGCTCCTCTCCCACTCCCGGCGGACGGGCTCCGACTTGAGGAAGACCTCGGAGTAACGCACCAGCCAGACCCGGTCCGGTTCGGTCACGGTCTCCGTCTCCCCTTCCGCCTGAGCCGTTCGACCTCCTCGCCCCCCGGCACCCGGATCAGGAACGTCCCGTAGCAGGGCTTGGTGTAGGGAAGGATGATGTAGGCATCCTCCTCCACCCCGACGGCGATCGGCGGGACCCCGATGAGGTGCGTATCAAAGATCGCATACCCCGGGTCGACGTAGTAGACCTCGCGGCAGCGCTTCTCCACCAGGGCACGGCATTCTGCGAACGAGGCTCCCCGGAGGAGAACCTCCGGATTCAGCTCGTCGATGCACGCCATCGGAAGACCTCATCGATCCCCTTTTTGAGTTTTCCCGGGTTGTGGACCGCCTTCTCCACGACCTTCTCGCAGGGGAACTCGACCCCTCCTGCGAGTTCTTCGGCGTTCCGGCCGAAGACGACGACCACGAGGCGTGCTTCCGGGAGGAGGTAGCGCATCGTGGCGGCGTACGATATGCCGGCATCGTTATGGGCAAAGACCACGCAGAGAGCGGCGTCCCGCTTCTTCTCCGCCAGCTCCCCGATGCAGCGATCGAGATCGATGGTCCTTCCGATGTAGTGCCGCCTCCAGTCGGAGACGCGGAGGAGGGCAAGAACCGAGGGGTTCCCGGCACTGAGGACGTCGTAACCGTCTTCAGTGAGCCGGCCCGCAAGGTAGAGGCCGATCGCCGCCTGCACCGGGACCTCCGGGCACCCGAAGACCAGGAGGGCTGATTCATCTTTATGTGCCTGCGTTGTCATGCGCATCGTCCTATCAGTGTGCTGATCGCGTCGCTTGAGATGAGCCCGATTACCCGCCGGTCCGCGTCGACGACGGGAAGGGCGGAGATCGACCGCTCCTCCATCCTCCGGGCGGCCTCCGTGACCGGTTCGTCCGGGGTGGCGGTGACGACCGAGCGGGACATGATCTCGTCGAGGCTCCCGTAACCGCAGGCGACCGCTTTCGCGATGTCCCAGGAGGTGACGATCCCGGCGAGATCGCCCTTCCCGGCGAGGACGGGGAGGTGGTTGACGGCGTTCTCGATCATGACCCGGGCGGCGTCGTGGATGGACGCCCGCTCTACAATGGTCGGAATGCCCGTCTCCATGACGTCCCGGACGAGGAGGTGATCGAGGAACGTGCCGATGAGGTAGTTCATCTGCCCGTCCTCGACCAGGAACCCGTCGTGGCCGTAATTCGACCGGATCTCACAGTACTGGACGTTGATACCGTTTGCAGCCAGGGCGTTCGCGATCTCTTCGGACTGGTAGGGCGGATAGAGCCAGTCCGAGGAGACCGAGACGATCAGGAACGAGGCCTTCGCCCCGGCAAACCCGGCGGCAAGCGAGTCGTCCACGGCGAGGTCGAAGTAGTCGAGCGCCCTGGTGATGTAGAGGTAGGAGTTGGCGTCGAACCGCCGGGTGAAGGTCTCGCCCTGGTGGTGGAGGTAACTCTCGACCTGGAACTCGGTGGAGAACCCGTAGCCGACGCTGCTCCGGCCCTGCAGGTTACGCCCGAACTTCTCGCGCATCGCCCCGTCGGAGAGGTAGGTGATGTGCCCGATCATCCGGGCGAGCCGCAGGCCCTGCACCGGCGGGCGATCTGCCGGGTAGGTCCCGCCCGCCCACGCGGGATCGGCCATGATCGCCTGCCGCCCGACCTCGTTGAAGGCGATCTGCTGGGCGGTCGAGCGTGCGGTCGTGGCGATGGCGATCACCTTCCGGACCGCCTCCGGGTAGGCGACCGCCCACTGGAGCGCCTGCATGCCCCCCATCGAACCCCCAGCCACCGCGGCGAGGCACTCGATCCCGAGGTGCTCGATCAGGCGTTTCTGCGCCCGGACCATGTCCCTCACGGTGATCACCGGGAAGGTGAGGGCATAGGGCCGGCCGGTCGCGGGATTGACGGAGGCGGGCCCGGTCGAGCCCTTGCAGCCGCCGATGACGTTTGAGCAGATGACGAAGTAGCGGTCGGTATCGAAGGCCTTTCCGGGCCCGATGACGCCGTCCCACCATCCCGGCCGGGTCTCGCCGTCGTGGTAGCCTGCCGCGTGGGCGTCGCCGGAGAGGGCGTGGCAGATCAGGATAGCGTTGCTCTTCTCCCGGTTCAACCGGCCGTAGGTCTCGTAGGCGATCGTCACCGCCTCAAGAACCGCACCGCTCTCGAGGGTGAGGGGTTCGGGGAAGGTGACGTACTCCGTCCTCGTGGTGCCGACCGATCCGGGCATGTTATCCATCCCCGAGTGCCTGGTCGAGGTCCTCGATGATATCCCTGATGTCCTCTATCCCGACGGAGAGGCGTATGAAGTCGGGAGTGACCCCGCAGGCCGCCTGCTCCTCGGGCGTCAGCTGCTGGTGGGTGGTGCTCGCCGGGTGGATGACCAGGCTCTTTGCGTCGCCGATGTTTGCCAGGTGCGAGAAGAGCCGGAGCCGCTCGATCACCTTTTTGCTCGCTTCGCATCCCCCTTTCACCCCGAACCCGACCAGAGCGCCGAACCCGCCGGAAAGGTAGTTCCGGGCGAGGGCGTGGGACGGGTGATCGGGGAGGCCGGGGTAGTTCACCCAGGCGACCTTCGGGTGGTCCCGGAGGAACCGGGCGACCGCGAGAGCATTCTCCGAGTGCCGCTCCATCCGGAGGTGGAGGGTCTCGAGCCCCAGCAGGAGGAGGAAGGCGTTCATTGGCGAGAGGCACGCGCCCATATCCCGGAGGATCTCAAGCCGGACCTTGTAGGCGAGGGCGACGTTCCCGAGCCCCGGGAAATTCCCGAACGTCTCCCAGTACCTCAGGCCGTGGTAGGAGGGGTCGGGCTCGGTGAAGCCGGGGAACTTTCCGTTGTCCCAGGCGAAGTTGCCGGAGTCGACGATCACCCCGCCGATCGAGGTGCCGTGGCCCCCGACGAACTTGGTGGCCGAGAGGACGACGATATCGGCGCCGTGGTCGATGGGGCGGCCGAGACCGACCGCCGCGGTGTTGTCGACGACGAACGGCACCCCTGCATCGTGGGCGATCGCCGCGATCGCCGCAAAGTCCGGGACGTCAAGTTTCGGGTTCCCGATCGACTCCGCGTAGACCGCCCGGGTCTTCTCCGTCACCGCCGCCGAAAACGCCCCCGAATCGGTCGAGTCGACGAAGATGACCTTGCGCCCCAGTTTCGGGAACGTGTAGTTGAAGAGCTCGTAGGTGCCGCCGTAGAGGTTGTCGGCGGCGACGATCTCGTCGCCCGGCCGGGTTACGGCAAGGAGGGCGCTTGAGATCGCCGCCATCCCCGACGCGACCCCTACCGCCGCGGTTCCTCCCTCGATCGCGGCCATCCTCTGCTCGAAGACGTCGGTGGTGGGGTTCATCAGCCGGGTGTAGATGTTCCCGGGCTCTTTGAGGGCAAAGAGGTTCGCCGCGTGCTCCGTGTCGCGGAAGACGTAGGAGGTCGTCTGGTAGATCGGTACGGCCCGGGATCCCGTCGCCGGATCGGGCGACTGCCCGGCGTGGAGGGCGAGCGTGCCCGGCCGGTAGTTGTGCGTGCTCATGTTGATTCTTTCCTGACGTTCAGATCGTATTTTGCGGCGATCTCCTGGAAAGCCTCCGTCAGGTAGCGGATCTTCTTCCAGGAGAGGCCGAAGGTGTTCAGTTTCCAGGTCCGGGTGGCGCCGGCGAACTCCCCGGCGATCCCGCGCCCTGAGAGTTCGTCGGAGAGGAAGAAGCCCCGCCGCTTGTGGGTCGCGGCGACCGTGTCGAAACTCCCGGTGGTGTCCACTTTCGTGAGGGTGTGCCTCCGCGGATACTCGGAGAGGACCTTCGTCCCCTCAATGGCGAGGAGGCCGTCGATGAAGTGGTTGGACTTCTTCACCTCTTCGTCCCAGTGGAGGGTCCGCTCCCGGACGGCCGGGAACGAGGCGATCATGGCGATGAGGTTCGCCCCCATCAGGGTGCAGCCGAGCATCTCCACCTCCTTGACCCCGAACTTCCGGCGGGTGAGGTCGCCGGTCATCGCCGTCGTCCGGAAGACCTGCGGCGCCCACTCGGCGGTGGCGGCGAGGACCCCGGAGGGAGCGGGGGAGGCCATGCTCTTGTGCCCGGAGCCGACGACGAAGTCCGCCCCGATCGCTTTACCGTCGACGGGCATGGTTCCGACCGTGTAGGCACCGTTGACCAGGACCGGGACGTCGTACTGGTGAGCGACCTTCGCGATGCCGGCGACGTCGTGGAGGTTCCCGAACTGGTAGTCGACGTGGTCGATCATGGCGAGCGCCGGGTTTTTCCCGGTCTCGCGCCGGACATCCTCGATCTTTTCGGCGACGGCGTCGGGGGTGACGAGGTTCTCCTTCGAGATCGGGACCTCCTTCACCACGCCGCCCGCTCCTTCGACGGCCAGGAACTCCGTGTAGTGGGCGAGGGCCGAGACGATGACCGGGTCGCCCTTCGCGACGAGGGTGGAGGCGACCGCCTGGAACCCCCGGCGGGCGCCGGGGACGACGCGGACCACGTCCATGTTCAGGAACCGGGCCAGGTCCTCGTGGAACGCCGCGATGGGGGGCTTCGTGATCTTGTCGAGGCGGAAGGGTTTCCGACAGGCGTCGCAGGTGGAGTAGCCGTCGCCGTAGGCGATGAGCGCCTTCCGGCCCTCGAGGGTCAGGCGGCCGGCGGCCTGGATCGGCTGGATGTTGATATACGCCTCTTCCCGGTTCCGGATATCGAGGGTGCCCGCGATCTTCGTGACCGCAGGGGTCCCCGTCCCCGCCTCCAGGTCGTCGAGGATGGCACGGACCCGGGCGACACCCTCGCGGATCGCCTGCTCTTCGCCGGAGTCCGGGCCGGTCGGGAGCGCCTCCCGGAGCACCTCGCGGATATCCTCGAGCGCAAAGAGCGCTTCGAACGTCTTCTGAACCTGTTCTTTCATGGAGAGCCGAGGCCCGGAGTCGAACCGGGATGGAGTTGATCTGCAGTCAACCGCGTAGCCGTTCCGCCACCTCGGCAGCGTTCGAAATTAACAATTGTTAACCTAACCAATACTAGATAACAATTGTGAATATTTATACCTTCGGATCGTGCTCGCCACCAGCCGCTTCGGGGAGAAGGGGCGTTGCAGGGATGCCGGTTCCGGGACCGACTTCCGGGGCAAGAACGGCAGCAACCCCTGGCGATCTACGGGGAGTCCGGGTACACCGATGCCGCCCGGGAATCACCGGCGAATCCGGGCTAAAGGATAGCGATTGCATCCTGTCCCGCGTAATGGTGAGGAATTGCGTGAGGAGGTCGAGCAGTGGAAGCGCTGGTGCAAAAGAGCCAGATTTTTATTCAGGGTGGACATACACCACGCTCATGAGCGAGACGAACGGCCACTACGCAGGTGGGCGCTGGGTCCCGGATCCTGCCCCCGCAGTGGAGGTTAAACCCGAGCCGGTGGTAAAATCTGATAGTATTCCGGACAAACAGGTACCCACACATATGAACGAGACAAACGGCCACTACGAGAACGGGCGCTGGGTCCTGGATCCTGCCCCCGTAGCCGAAGCAGAACCCGGGCCGGAGGTAAAACCGGAGCCGGAAACCAGAGCGGAATCCGAACCAGCATCAGGGGCCGCACCTACCGTCGAAGCGCAGCTGCATGAGGCAGCCCGGTCGGTCAGGAAGGCGGCGAGCGACGTGGTGAACGCGGGGCACCGCCTGCTCGGGACGCCTGAAGGGCACGAGCAGATCGAGCAGGCGGCGCGCAAGGCCGGGGAAGACCTGGAACGGGCGATCAACGGCTGGGCGGAGGCTGCCCGCCGGGCCCTGCAGAGGCGGTAAGGTACTCCCTGACGCGGGAAACGACCTCGGGGTTCCTCGGCAGCATGATGTGGCAGTAGTGCTCCGGGTGCCGGGCGAGGTGCGCAGGGTCCGCCGGGAGGATATCCACCTCCACTCCGGGGAGGCAGGAGTCGGTGTGGGGGACGATGCCGTCGCCGGCGTAAGTCGCCCGCCACCCGCCGCCGGGAGCAAACTCCCAGGTCCGGCCGCCGAAGGCCGGGAAGAAGGCCGGGGTCGCGGTGAGGTTCGCGCCGAGAAGGATCCGGTAGTCGATGTCGTCGCGGGTGCCGGCGGCCCGGAGCGCCGCGATGGTCCTGCTCCCCGGCCGGAACTCCTGGACGATGGTGTCGTCGGCAGGGTCGTAGCCCTCCGGGACGAAGACCCCGGTGAGGCTCCGGATCACCTCCGGACCCCGGTCGGGGTCGTTGAAGAGCTCGGCCATGGCCGAGCCGTTGTTCGGCGGGCCGATCCCGACGAGCATCCGGACCTCTTCTTCCCGTGCGCTGCGGTCGAGGACTTCGAGGAGGTAGCGGGCGATGCAGGTTCCCATCGAGTGGCAGACGATGTCGACCGGGCCGACGTAACCGGTCTCCTTCCGCTTCTCGCGCATGAAGCCCTGGAGAGCGAGGGCGATCGGTTCCGTCCCGTCATCCTGCATCGCGGTGTAATCGAACCTCCAGAAGGGCACCGCGGTCTCCGAAAGGACCGGGGCAAGGCGGTTCCAGATGCCGGGATGGCTCCGCCACCCGTGGACCAGGACGGCCGGGGGCCTCTGATCCGTCAGAATGGCAGCACGCCTCCCCTGCACCGGCAGCAGTTCATAACCCATAATCGGGCGCTCATCACGATGTAGGTTTCGGCGGGGTCAGCCGACCACCATCTTGTTCGCCTTCGGGAAGAAGCCCGCGGGCATCGGGTGGTCGAGCTCCCAGGTGATGCTCATGGGCCGGCTCCCCTCGTGGGAGACGTAGCGGGCGGTCCCGAGGAAGAGGTACGGCTGCGTGATGCCGTCGACTTTGTTGTATTCCCGGACGAAGAGGAGGATCCGGTTCCCCTGCCGTTCGTGCTCGATGTAGCGCCGGCCGGTCGGTGACGACGCAGAGGTGGTGCTCTGGGACTGCCAGTGGAAGAGGGTCTCGCTGATGGCGTAATCCCTGTACATGGTTGTGGGTGAGTAGTGCTCCTCGGTCTTGTTCAGGGTGACAAAGAATACGTCAGCCTTCTTATCCTTCAGGTATACAACACCCTCCCGGCCGCCCTCTGCCGGCTTCCGGGTCAGGGTGTAGTGGCCGAGCGCTGCAAAAGCCTGGGCCCGGGTGTAGATGGCGTGGAGTTCGAGAGCATTCTCGAAACCGAGGTCGAGAGGTTCTGGAAGAAACTCGAGGTGTGCCTCGTTATACTCCAGGAGATCACAGACCTCATGCCGGATCTCATCATGTGCGAAGATCTCCGGGAAAATATCCCTGATGTCCGCACTCTCGCCACGTAGGGGCTGATCGTTGAGCGAGTGGTAGAAGAGCGCAAGCACGCTCTTCTCGCGGTCCGAGAGAACTGCCGGCGAGTAATGAGAGGGACCTGACAGCACTGCCCTGATGAGGCGAAGTGCCTCCGGCGAGTTCAGGGTCGCCAACCGAACCGCGGCAGCCGTCGAGAAGAGGTGCCCACCTGAGTAAACCCTAGGGTATATGCCTGCCTCTGCGGCCAGTGAACAGAAAGTACCTCTCCGGTAAACGTCGAGGGGCCGCAGGCCGTAGTGGTCAAGGAAGTTTCTTAAACTGAGAGGCTTGCCAGTATCCGTCTCAAACGAGCGGATATTACGGATGAGCGTCGCTTTATTCGTTATGTTCGCCCGGATGTTTGCAAGAACCTTATCCCGGGCCACCTTCTCAAGGTGGATGTAACAGCCTTTCGGGAGCGAGTATGCGTCCTGGGAGACCTGGTCCACCAGGGTCCTTCCACCCGGTGAGAGGAGCGCTGCAATCCTCTCCCCGAACCGGAAGTTTCGGTTGTGGTTCCCGACGAAGTCGAGGACCGTGAGGCATTCCTTCCCGTCCGAGAGGCGGAGACCCCGGCCGAGTTGCTGGACAAAGACCGTGAGACTCTCGGTGGGGCGCAGGAAGAGGATGGTGTTCACCTCCGGGATATCGACACCCTCGTTGTAGAGGTCGACAACGAAGATGAAGTGAATCTTCCGGGCGACGAGGTCTTTCTGGATGGAGGAACGAAGTTCCCGGTGGCTTCCGGCGTGGAGGCAGGCCGCCGGGATACCAGCCTCCCGAAACGATGCAGCCATATATTCGGCGTGTTCCACAGAGGCGCAGAACCCGAGCCCGATGACTTCGGCAAGGTCGGTCGTGTAGTCCCGCACAGCCCTAAAGATCAGGTCCGCACGCTCCCGATTCCCGGTGTAGAGCCTGGAGAGCTCAGCGGGATCGTAGCCGCCCCGCCTCCACGGCACACCATCGAGGTCAACGACATCGGTGACGCCGAAGTAGTGGAACGGGGCGAGGAGTTTCCGGTTGATCGCTTCAGGGAGCCGGATCTCGGCAGAGACTCTGCCGTTGAAGTACCCGAGAATGTCGAGGTTGTCCATCCGCTCCGGCGTTGCGGTGAGGCCGAGGAGGACCTTCGGGGTGTAGTGGGTGAGCAACCTCTGGTATGAAGGGGCAGCGGCATGGTGGAACTCGTCCACCACGATCATATCGTAGTAGTCCGGGGGAGTGAGGTCCGAAAGGTTCCTGCTGTTGAAACTCTGGATCGAAATGAAGAGATGATCGAACTGCGCAGGCTCGTTCCCGCCGACCAGGAGATCCCCGAAGTTCTGGTCTTTCAGAACTCCCCGGAAAACCTGGAGGCTCTGTTTGAGGATCTCTTCACGGTGGGCGACGAAGAGCAATCGCGGATACTCTCCCGGCCTCCGGATCAGGCTCTTGTAGTCGAACGCCGATACAACGGTCTTTCCCGTCCCCGTGGCGGCGACGATGAGGTTCCTGTAATTGTTGCGCACCTCCCGCTCGACCTTCAGCCGTTCGAGGATCTCTTTCTGGTAGTAGTAGGGCTGGATGTCAAAGACCGGGCGGAGATCGAACTCACCCCGCTTCTCCCTGGAGAGAGCATGCCGCAACTGCTCCCGGCTCTCCGGGGTGTATGCGGCGAACTCCGGATCATTCCAGTAAGTCTCGAACGTCTCCTCGATCTTCCTGATGATATCGTACGAGTCCTGCTCGGTGATCTTGATGTTCCACTCAAGGCCACTCGTCATCGCAGGGCTCGAGAGGTTTGACGACCCGATGTAGGAGGTGGAGAACCCGTTGTTTCTGTGGAATGTGTAGGTCTTCGCGTGGAGCCGGGTCCTCTCGGTATCATAGGATATCCTGACGGTCGTATTCGGGAGGGCCGCGAGAGCCTCGACCGCCTTGATATCAGTCGCCCCGGTATAGGAGGTCGTGATCACCCGGAGACGGCCGCCGTGCCGGACAAATTCTTTCAAGTCATCGAGAATCAGCCGGATTCCGCTCCATTTGATGAACGAGACGAGAAGGTCAATGCGGTCAGCGGACCGGATCTCCTTTCGAAGTTCGTTCACGAGACCGGGCTCTTTAGGAGACCCGGTAAAGAGGCTGCTCTGCGCGATGGAGGTCTCTGGCCGCGCTGGTGCAATGATGTTGAGCGCGGAAGGATTGCGTTCCGCAAGGGCGAGCAGGACCTCCGCGTCGGGCGTGATCGCACACCGCTCAAGCGTCTCATCGTGCAGTTCCGCGGCAAGGTGGCCGATGAGGCGGTTGCAGATCCGGACCTGCTCTGACAGCGGGATACGCTGCTCTTCGGCGGATAGAAGGGCATTCCTGAGAATCTTTGCGATGTGTCGTGCGAGGACGTTCTGGGGGTCGAAGCGTGCAAGGGGATCTTTAAGAACCCTCCCTTCCCTTTCGGGGCCGGAGAGTTTTGATGCGAGATATTCACTGATGACCTGTTCGTAGATCCCCGGAAGCAGTTCCATACTTCCCATTTGGGAGAGGGATTAAAAATGACTCTGATATGCTCCGACCTCATCGCGGCAGGGTGAGCGGGATCCAGATACCCTGCCATCTGGTCCGGTTCAGGAGGAACCCCGCCGGTCACCGCACCTCGACACTGTGCCGGTACGTCCTGCCGACGTCCCCGTCCAGCGTAAGGCTGACCCGTCTCGTCTCTCCTGCGGGGATGAAGACCAGTACCGAGACCTCATCGCGGGTAAACCCCTTCTCCTCGTCGATCAGTCTCGCGGTCACGGTGACGTCTCCGTCGCGCCCGTCGTTCTGGATCTCCGCGTTCACGTTGTACACGAGGCCTTTGGCGAGGCTGATGTCCCGGGTCGCGGAGTCCTGCACGACCTTCGGGTCGGGGCCGACAAGCCCGATGCAGCCTGCTGCGAGGACAAAAGCCGCAAAAAGGCCCAGAATAAGAATCGGTCTGCGCATGAAGAGGGTCTGTGGACGACCCCATATGAATTCACAGGAACCGGCGGGTTATACGCATCGGCCCGAGGCGGGGTTCACGGCCGGTCCGGGCCTCCCGCCCGGTACCGCGACCGCACCCTCTCCGGGAGGATACTCTGCCGGAAGACCCGCTCGAAGTAGCGGTCGGTCATCCCGGCGATGAAGTCCCGCACAAGCTCCGCCGGCCTGGCGGTGGCGATGTAGCACGGGGACGCCCACGGCGCGTTGATGAGATCCTCGTAGATTCGCGAGTTCTCGCGTTCCTCCTCGATATCCTCGCGGGTGCGGTCGAAGAGGTACCGGAACATGAACCGGATCTTCTCCCGGTTCGCGATGAGCCGCGGGTTTCCATAAATG
>JAEWMO010000142.1 GCA_023457135.1 Methanobacteriota archaeon
ACGGTGAGAGAGGACTACAGCGACGACGGCGATGCCTGGGCCTACTTCCCCCACGACCACGCACGCTCCCGCACCTACCTCTGGGGGGAGGACGGGATTGCCGGCATCTCGGACGATTCGCAGCGCCTCTGTTTTGCCCTTGCCCTCTGGAACGGTGCCGACCCCATCCTCAAGGAGCGGCTCTTCGGTCTGACCAATGCCGAGGGGAACCACGGCGAGGACGTGAAGGAGTACTACTACTACCTCGACAACACCCCGACCCACGCCTACATGAAGTACCTCTACAAGTACCCGCAGGCGGCGTTCCCCTACAACGACCTTGTCGAGACGAACCGGCGGCGCACCCGGAATGAGCCGGAGTACGAGCTGATCGATACCGGGATATTCGACGGCGACCGCTACTTCGACGTCTTTGTCGAGTACGCGAAGGCCTCCACCGACGACATCCTGGTCAGGATCACCGTGCATAACCGCGGACCCGAGGAGGCGGCCCTGCACCTGCTGCCCACCCTCTGGTTCCGCAACACCTGGTGGATCGAGCGGGGCACGAGGAAGCCCTTCCTTGCGCAGGTGGAAGGCCCGCCCGGCACGAGCGTCGTCCACGCCGTCCACCCGGCTCTCGGGGACCGGTACCTCCACTGCGAGGGCGCGCCCGAACTCCTCTTCACCGAGAACGAGACGAACACGGAGCGCCTCTTTGAGAGACCCAACACCTCGCCGTTCGTCAAAGACGGCATCAACAACTACGTCGTCAAGGGGCGGACCGATGCCGTGAACCCCGGCCGGACCGGGACGAAGTCTTCGGCATACTTCACGATGACCGTCCCCCCCGGCGAGAGCCGGGAGATCCGGCTGCGGCTGAACGAGACGCCTCCTGCGGCCGGAGGGGATGCTCCGTTCGGGGGGGGGTTCGAGGAGATCTTTGAGGCGCGGGCAAAGGAGGCCGACGCGTTCTACGACAACATCACCCCTCCCTCAGTCAGCCCCGATGCGGCGAACGTGATGCGTCAGGCGCTCGCCGGCATGCTCTGGACGAAGCAGTACTACTTCTACGACCTGGACCGCTGGCTCCGGCAGCACGGGTCCAACATGGCTCAGGGCAGCCAGCGGGCCGTCCGCAACAGCCAGTGGTTCCACATGTACAACGCGGACATCATATCCATGCCCGACAAGTGGGAGTATCCCTGGTACGCGGCCTGGGACCTCGCGTTCCACCTGGGTGCGTTCACGATGATCGATCCGGACTTCGCCAAACGGCAGCTGGAACTGATCCTCGACGAGCGCTACCTCCACCCGAACGGTCAGCTCCCGGCCTACGAGTGGAACTTCAGCGACGTCAATCCCCCGGTGCATGCCTGGGCGGCCCTCTTCGTCTACCGTGTCGAGGAGGAGGTCTTCGGCGTGAGCGATATCCGGTTCCTTGAGAAGGTGTTTCAGAAACTCCTGATGAACTTCACCTGGTGGGTGAACCGCAAGGACCGCTACGGCCAGAACGTCTTTGAAGGAGGGTTTCTTGGTCTTGACAACATCGGCGTCTTCGACCGCAGCGCAACGATCCCGTCGGGAGGATACCTGGAGCAGTCCGACGGGACGGCGTGGATGGCGCTCTACTGCCAGAACATGCTCGAGATCGCCGTAACTCTTGCCGCTCACGATCCGGCCTACGAGGCGCTCGCCATCAAGTTTTACGAGCACTTCCTCTGGATCGCGTCTGCGATGAACCGCATGGGCGAGAACCAGGAGGGGATGTGGGATGAGTGGGACGGGTTCTTCTACGACCTCCTGCACCTGCCGGACGGGAGCGCGACGCGCCTGCGGGTCCGGACCCTCGTCGGGCTCCTCGCCCTCTGCTCGAGCACCGTCTTCTCCCCGGAACTCTTCAAAGAGGCATCCGTATTCCAGGAACGCGCACGCTGGTTCACCCAGAAACACCCGCTGCTCACCGCCAACATCACGTCGCCCGGCCGGCCCGGGTTCCACGGCCGCCGCCTTCTCTCCCTGGTGAACGAGGAGAGGCTGCGCCGGATCCTTGCCCGGATGCTCGACGAGAAAGAGTTCCTGAGCGATTACGGTATCCGCTCCATCTCCCGCGCTCATGCGGAGGAGCCCTACACCTTCGTCCTGGACGGGCAGGAGTTCAGGGTCGAGTACCAGCCGGCGGAGTCCAATACGGAGATGTTCGGCGGAAACTCGAACTGGCGGGGGCCGATCTGGTTCCCGATGAACATGCTGATCATCCGGAGCCTGCTCAACCTCTATGCGTTCTACGGGAACAGTTTCACCATCGAGTGCCCGACAGGTTCCGGCCAGTGGATGAACCTCTATGAGGTGAGCGAGGAGATCAAGAACCGGCTCGAGCGCATCTTCCTCCGCGGCGAGGACGGCCGGCGCCCGGTCTTCGGGCAGGTGGCGAAGTTCCAGGAAGACCCGCACTGGCGCGATTACATCCTCTTCTACGAGTACTTCCACGGCGACGACGGCGCAGGGCTGGGCGCGAGCCACCAGACCGGATGGACCGGCATCATCGCACGGCTCATCCAGGGATACGCGTATCTAAGGCCGGAACAGATCCTGACACCGGCAGCAAGGCAGCTCACCTACAGGAAAAGAGCGGCTCCCCCGCCTCCTCCAGAGGCACCGGTCCCCCGGTGAGGCCCCTTACGGCCCACTCCTGTTTTTATACGAATATATCCAGAGATCCTGTTACGGAATCTGTGAGGAGCAAGGTTGAGCACGCTTGAGTCGTATCTCGATGCCCTGCACCAGGGGGTCTTCCAGGTCGTCGTCCCGAAGGATCTGGTGACCGAACCGCTCGATCCGGCCTGGAAACGATCGGCCATCAACGTCCCAAGCCCGGAGACCATCGCGAGCTACCGGAAGGGCCAGTACCATGCCCACGAGACGGCGACGGAGTACCGCGTCCACATGGACCGGTACGACCCGGAGAAGAACCCCGTCATGCACCTGATCGACGACGCCCCTCTGATCCTCATGATCCACGAGACGATGGAGACCATCCTCGTGACGGGCAGGGATGCGACGCGGAGGGATCCCCGGCGGCGCCTTGCCGACCAGCAGGTGAGCTGGAAACTCCGGATGGGTCTCGGTGCGGTCCTGCTCGCGATAGGCGCTGTCCTCCTCCTCCTGGCAGTCTGGGAGACCGTGCTCTTCTTTGCCGTGGTCCTGCCCTCCCTTGTGCTCGTTCTCGGCCTCCTCACGATCGTCGAGGGCGTCCGGGGGAGGAGCCACAGGGAGCGTGCGGGGAGGGAGATCACCAGGGGCGCTATGCTGGCGGGTGCCGGCCTCGTTCTCTTCGCCCTCTGGGAACTCTACCTCGTCCTCATCCTGCTTGTCCTCATGGTCTGGTTCTTCTCGAGCGCCGCCGTCACGCTGCTCCGGGTGGTCCGGGACCGGCGGAGGCTGACGAAGGGGTTCTGGTATACCCTCGGCCTGGGAGTGGGTTCGCTCGCGCTCGGTGTCCTCGCAATCACCCTGCCCGCAGAACTGGTCGAGATCCTTCTCGCCCTGCTCGCCGGGCTCGTGCTCATGGCGGGGACGTTCACGCTTCTGGACGCGTGGGGGTTGAGGAATGCCGCCCGCCTGATGGCAGCGGACGGGGTTTCACGGTTGACCGCCCCTCACGGATAATGCTTCTTCAGGAACTCCCTCACTTTCTTTGAGACCAGCCATCCCTGGTCGAGCCGGTCGATGATCGCGTCGATGGCCCACGCCTGGTCGATGATCTTTCTATCGGCGTGGTTCGAGATCGCGGTCCCGAAGGGGCAGTACAGGGCCGTGTCGGTGTAAGAGCGGCAGGTATCGCGCGTCCGGAGGAACGGTGAGGATCCTCCCAGGCGTTCCGGATGGGCCCCTGCTCCGGGGAGTTCGGGCTTTCACCAGCGTGACGTGCTCGACGGGGACACCTCGCCGGCACGGTGGCGGCGTCACACCGTCTGCGAATCGAACCGGAACGCCCGGGAGGGCACCCGCATCTCGAATCGTGCCCCCGCTCCGGGCTCTCCTGTCTCGGTGACGGTGATCCCGGTGATCGCGAGGATCTCCCGGATCAGGAAGAGTCCGAATCCCGTGTTTTTCCCGACTCCGCGGGCAAAGATCCGCTCCTTCTCCCCTGCAGGAACGCCGGCACCGTCGTCCTCCCAGACGAGGGTGAGGTCCCCGTTCTCCTCCGGACGGTACCGGACGCGGACCCGGGTCGCCGTCTCGCCGTGCCGGATCGTGTTGTCCATCAGGTTGGCAAAGACCTTCACGAGCATCGGATCCGCGTGGATTGCAAGGCCGTCCGTCTCGTCGGTTATCGGAAGGCCTCCTGCCTCCGCTGCCCGGATTGCATCCGATACGCGTTGCCATTTCGGCGCGTGGACGCCGAGGTCCTGGTAGTCGCGGGTGAACTCGATCTGGCGTTGAATGGTCCCGGCGGCGATGCTCATCTTCTCGAGGTATCCGGAGAGGGGCCCGTCGGGTGCGTCCTCCTGTGCGAACGAGAGGTTGCCGAGAAGGATCGTCAGCTGGTTGAGGATGTCGTGCCGGGTGATGCTGCTCATCAGGTTGAGCTGCCGGTTCGCCTGCAGGAGTGCCTGTTCAGCCTGGTGGAGGGCGGTGACGTCGTGGATGATTCCTTCCACACCCCGGACCGAGCCTTCTGCATCGGTGATGAAATGACTGCTCACCGTCACGTGCTTTAAGGTCCCGTCTTTCATCTTGAGCACCTTGGGGTATCCGCTGACCGCGCCGTTCACCCTGAGTGCGGCAAGAAACTCCTCGCGGTCCGAGGAATCGCCATAGAGATCCTGTATGGGCACTCCGATCATATCTTCGGGCGAGTCGTAGCCCGTCAGTGCCGCCCCGGACGGGCTGATCATGGTGATGGTCCCATCGAGATCGGTGCGGTAGAACAGGTCCTGCATGTTCTCGATGATGGTCCGGTATTTCTTCTCGCTCTCCCTGAGCGCCTCCTCTGCCTGCTTGCGCCCGGTAATATTCTGGAGGAGGACCAGTCTCCCGATGACCGCCCGGGACCCGGTCCGCAGGTCGTCCACGGCTGCATCGAAGAACTGCCTCTCGGGCCCCTCGCCGATGACGATCTCCCGGTGATTCCCGGGTGCAGCCTGTGCCAGGGCAAGGACCGACGGGTGGTCCGCGAGGACGCGATCCGCCGGACTGCCGATGGCGTCGTCACGCACCGTCCCGAGGAGCCGGACCGCGGCGGTGTTCATATCGGTCATCCGCCCCCGGGTATCGATCACCATCATCGGCGAGCTCATCTCCTCGATCACCTTGCCCCGGGCGACCGGGGCAACCTCGAGGAGGCCCTGTCTGAGCGTCGCTTCCACAAAGATGAGGCCGGTGAGCATCAGGGCGAACGGCGTCAGCGTCAGTCCCGGGTATGGGGTGAGGCCCAGCTGGTACTGGAGATCGCAGAGGAAGGGGAGGATAAGTGCGGCCAGGAGAAGGAGGCGCTGGCGCCGGTAGAAGGCATGGACATCCGGCTGGACGAGGACGAGGAGGAGCAGACTGGTGATCAGGAGAAGGTGGGAGTATGCAACATGGACCTGGAATCCTATCCCGTTGGTGAAGTTGAGTATGGGGAGCGGTCCTGAGAGATCGACCTGGTAATCGTACCGGAAGAACGGGTGAAACCAGGTGGTCTGGGCGAGGATGAGGGTCGTCATCGGGATGATGAAGAGGGGGGCTTTCTTCCAGCCCTGTATCCACTCCTCCCTTCTCAGGTAGGTGAGGATGAATATGAGTTGAAGGACGGCGAGGAACGGCACGGCCAGGAACCGGATCTGCAGCAGAAGGATCTTGAGCCAGAGCGTCTCCGTCATCAGGTTGAGGGCATGGGTGATGGGCAGGAAGGCGGCACACAGCAGCAGGAGCCCGAGGGGCCGTGCCACGGGTATGTCGCGGTGTTTGTGGCAATAGAGCATAAGGGCGATGAGCACTCCCCCGGCAAGGAAGAGGAGCCCGATCAGGAGGGTAGATATCATAAGTCGAGCGTCTCTGGGGTAGTGTCTTGGTTGGCGGATGTTTAACGTTTCGTTTCTGGATAGGTTATGGACGCGTGGATCCGGGGAAAAGAGCATTGCTGGAGAAGCGAGAATTGAGGAGGTCTGCTCGATCGCGTTTCACATGCAATCGGCATCATGCGGGAACTCTATGCGAGTCTCTCCTTCTTCCGTTCGACGTTCGTTGATGATCTTCTCCCCGCTGGACCCCCGGGGACGTACCTCTCCATGCCTTTCAGCGGTCCGGGGATTGAGGCGAAGG
>JAEWMO010000143.1 GCA_023457135.1 Methanobacteriota archaeon
CCGGTATAGGACGTGCGGGGATCATACCCCAGGATGGAGAGGTTTGCGATGTCGCTCCCCGGTTCGAACCCCGGCGGCACGGTCCGGAGCATCCCGCACCGCCCCTCCCGCGCGATCCTGTCCATGTTCGGTATCTCTGCGTATTCGAGGGGGGTTCTGCCCCCCAGTTCGGCAAGCGGCTCGTCCGCCATGCCGTCCCCGAGAATGATGACGTATTTCATGTGAATCCTTTGAGCGCCCTGGTGATGCCGGCAAGCCCGTCCGGTCATCTCCTGCAGGTGTCCCGGTCCGGCTTCTTCCCTCTCCTCATGCCAGCATGGCGCGAACAGCCGCCCGCACGCTCTCTTCCGATGTGGTCCCGCACTGCCAGCCGAGGCCCTTGAGTCTCTCGACGGAGAGCTGCATCTTCGGCACGTCGCCGACCCAGCCGCGCGCCCCGCCGGTGAACCGGTACCGGACACCGGAGAGACCCATCTCCTCCGTGACGATATCGGCGATCCTGACGACGTCGATCCAGTCTTCGGAGCCGATGTTGAAGGTGTTCACCGCCTCATGCGAGTGCTCGATCGCGAAATGGACGGCACGGACGCACTCCCTGACCTCCAGGTACGACTTCGTCTGCCTGCCGTCGCCGAGGATCTCAAGCTCCTGCGGGTTCTCGCGGAGTTTCCGGATGAAGTCGGAGATGACCCCGTGGCCGCTCCTCTCGCCGATGATGTTTGCGAACCGGTAGACCCACGACCGCATCTCAAACGAGTGACAGTAGGAGGATATCAGCGCCTCGCAGGCGAGTTTCGTCGCACCGTAGACCGATATCGGCTCGAGCGGGGTATAGGTCTCCGGTGTCGGTATGACGGCGGCATCACCGTAGACGGTCGAGGTCGACGTGAAGACCAGTTCCGGCACGCTGTGGGCCCGCATCGCCTCGAGCACCCGGTGCGTGGCGACGATGTTATTCTTTATCTGGGAGTCCGGGGTCACGGCGCTCTGCCGGACGTCGGGGTCTGCGGCGATATGGTAGACCCGGTCGGCGCCGCGGAAGCGCCCCTGCCAGCCGTCGTCGAGCAGGTTCTGCCTGACGAAAGTGACCTTCCCGCTGGCCGTATGCTGTGCCAGGTTCCTCTCGGTGCCTGCGCTGCAATCGTCGATGACCAGCACGTCGTCTCCCGCCGCGACCAGGGCATCGACGACGTGCGAACCGATGAAGCCGGCACCGCCCGTTACGATACAGAACATCATAGAATAGTATCTCTCCCATGCTATAGGGTTACTGGATGGAGCGCTGGAACGTAAGCCGGCCGCCCGCAGACGTCCGGCGAGACCGCTCCCCGTCCTCCGGCTGAGCAGCGGCGGGGCGCATGAAGAAAGGTTGATGCCCCCGCACGGCTCACGTTACGGCCCGGTGAAGTTCATCGGGGCGTTTTTTTCATAAGCGCCCCCGACATATGAGGATCACAAGGAGTTGACCATTTGAGAGAGTCCCGCATCCGTGGCAGGGTCGGCCGGCCTCCGGCCGCCGCCGAACCGTTCATCATCCCCCGACAGGCGTCCGCCGGAGCCGGCGGTAAATCCGGCATGTATCCTGGAAGTCCCGGATCAGGTCACGCCGGCACCCGGACGCGGCTCATCACCTTCCCGGGGGCCCGGCTATGAGCCCGCGTCCGGAGCTCCGGGAGCACGCCGGGATCTACCTGCGCGGCCTCGCGATGGGAGCCTGCGACATCATTCCCGGGGTCTCTGGGGGGACGATCGCCCTCATCACCGGGATCTACGAACGACTGGTCGGGGCCATCGGCAGCATCGACCCGGCCTCGGTGAAACACCTCGCAAGGGGCGACTTCAGGTCGTTCCGGGCGGATCTCGAAAAGATCGATATCCCGTTCCTCGTCGCCCTCATCGCCGGGATCGGCACCGCCTTCCTCCTGATGTCCGGGGTGATCCTCTCGCTCCTCACCAATCACGCAGTGGAGACCTACTCCTTCTTCCTTGGTCTCATCATTGCCTCCGCGGTCGCTATATTCCTCAAGATCCGTTCGCCGGGCGCGGCCACAATCCTGTATCTTGTTATCGGGGCCGGTGCCGGCTACCTCATCGGGGGCCTCGGGCACGTTGATATCGGCCATTCCCTGCCGGTTCTTTTCCTCACCGGAATGGCGGCGCTCTGCGCGATGATCCTTCCCGGGATATCGGGCGCCTACATAACCCTGGTCCTCAACCAGTACGAGTTCATGCTTACGGCGCTCCGGTCTTTCTCGCTTCCTGAGATCATCGCGTATATCGCCGGCGGTGTTGTCGGGCTTCTCCTCTTCACGAAGGCCCTCAAGTATCTTTTAAAGACGTATCACGGGCCAATGCTCGCCCTGCTCACCGGATTGATGCTCGGTTCGGCGAGGATGCTCTGGGAGAGGGGGAGCGAGGCAGGGGATATGGTCTCCGGCGGCTGGATCTTCATCCTTGCCGGCCTCGTTGTCGTCGGCGCGGTGGAATACCTGCAGAGGCGCTACGAGAATAACAGGGCCTGATTCCTTCCTCTTTTTGTGCGACGATTCGAAAACATACTTCCGCCTGAAAGTGCAACGAGATCCATATCATGTTCATCGGCATCGACCACGGCACTACCGCGATGCGTTTCTCCACCGGAAAAGAGGAGTTCAAGATCTCCCGTGAAGAGGCCCGGAATTTTTCGGCCGGCGACCTTGCCCGCCTCTCTCCTCTTGACGAGATCGAGGGTATTGCCGTCTGCTACTCGATGGGCGACGGCATCTCGGCCATCACCGACATCAGGAACGTCAACAACCGGGGCGTAATCTCCCGCGAAGGCGCCGGCAAGCATATCGGCGGCGGGACCCGCGTATACGATGAGATCAAAGAGAGCGGACTTCCTGCCGTCGTGATCCCGGGGCTGCACCGCGCATCCCCGACCGACCCGCGGTTCAAAGCCTACTCCCACCAGGCGAGCCCGGAGAAGATCGGGATCCTGTATGAGGTCGTGCACGACCTCGGGGGAGATGTCGTGGTCTGTGATGCGAGCTCGAACACCGTCACGCTCCTCGTGACCGGCGGAAGGATCACCGGTGCATTCGATGCCTGTGTCTTTGCGCCCGGCACCCGGCACGGTGCGCTCGACGTGGACGCCATCCGGAAGATCGACCGGGGCGAGTCCACAGCGAACGACGCCTTCCTCCACGCGGGCGTGGACTATACTGTCCCTCCCGACCTCAGGGTCGGGACGATGGCCATGTTTGCCGCGATGGAATGCGCCGCAATGCTGCTCATCAACCCCGGCGCAAAAGTTGCCCTTGCCGGTTCCATGGCCCCTGCCATCGCGCCGGGCGTCGAGGCGCTCCTCTCGAAGAAGGTCGCCGTCTACGACGAGTGGTGCGCGGCCCGGGGGCTTGCCCGGATCGCCCGCGATGTCTTCTCGGGAGCAACCACGATCCTTGGCCTTGCAGTCGACCGGTAGCCGTCCTTACGCTCTGCCGGTGCGGCGGGGCTGTCCACCGGGAAAACCCCGGTGGAGACGGCCCTCCCGTTTCGTACCCTTTTATGTGGTGCCGGGTAGTACATTGGATTCAACGAGGGAGGACCCGTGACTGGCATGCAACCGGACTGCCCCAACATCGCCGATCTCATGCTCCTGATGACGTCGCGTCTCGAAGAGACGGCACGCTCCATAGATCAGGAGAGTGCAGGCCGGCTCCTCGACGAGATTCTCAACGCAAAACGGATCTACCTTGCCGGAGCCGGGCGTTCCGGCCTCGTCGCACGAGCGTTCGCCCAGCGCCTCATGCACCTCGGGTTTGAGAGTTACGTCATCGGCGAGACGATCACGCCTGCGTTCGGGCGCGGAGACGTTCTTATAGCCTTCTCGGGCTCGGGTGAGACCCGGTCCGTCGTGGATGCGTGCGAGACCGCCCGGGAGATCGGGGGGAAGATCTGTCTCGTCACGTCGACCCCCGACTCACATATCGGCCGTATGGCCGATTGTATCGTCGAGATCGGGAACGACCTGCTTAAGAATGCGGATATCCCGCACGACTTTGAGATTCGCCAGCTTACGGGGCAGTACCGGTCGGTCTCAGGATCTTTTGCCCCGCTGGGGACTCTTTTTGAGACCGCAGCACTGGTCTTTTCGGACGCGATCGTCTCTGCCCTGATGGAAGTGCGGCACTGCACGCTCGAAGAGCTCAGGAGCCGGCTTGCCAATGTCCAGTAAGCAGGGGGCAACTCCGGCACCTCTGCACTCCCGGGTCTGACAAAAATTAAGTTGTCTCGCGGGCAACGGGTGTTCAGGCACGCATGTGACTCCGGTGGGTCCTGTTGAGTGCCGGAGTATTTATATTATTAATCATTAAGATTTAAAGGGGGTTTTTGTTTGAGAGAGTTACGCATTCATGGCAGGGGTGGCCAGGGCTCCGTGACCGCTGCCGAACTCATTGCTTTTGCGGCATTTGAGGGCGGCGTGTATGCCCAGGCATTCCCGGCCTTCGGTGTGGAGCGCCGGGGCGCCCCGGTGCAGGCGTTCGTCCGCTTCAGCGATGCAAAGATCCGGTTGCGCAGCCAGATCTACGAGCCCGACTACATCATCGTACAGGATCCAACCCTGATCGGCGATGTGGACGTCTTTATGGGCATGAAATCAGGCGGTATCGCCATCATCAACACCGAGAAGCCCGACTTCAACTCCGGGGTTCCGGAGGGCGTGAAGGTCTATGCCATCGATGCAACCACCATCGCGCTCGAGGAACTGGGTGTGCCCATCACCAATACAACCCTGATGGGCGCCTTTGCGGCAGCAACCGGCGAGATCAAGCTCGAGTCGCTCGAACATGCGCTGCGGAACCGGTTCTCCGGAAGCATGGCTGATAAGAACGTCAAAGCGGCAGCGCGCGCATACAACCTCGTCGGAGGTGCCGCGTAATGGCATTGCGGGTTGGGTGCGCTGCAGCACCCGGGAGAGCGCTTGAGAACAAGACCGGCGCCTGGAGGGTATTCAAACCTGAGTTTGAGCCTGAGAAGTGCACGAAGTGCGGCATGTGCGCCATGGTCTGTCCGGAGGGATGTGTCCGCGAGACGGAGGAGGGCACGTTCGAGCCCGACCTCGATTACTGCAAGGGCTGTGGGATCTGCGCGGAGATCTGCCCGAAGAAAGGCATCCGGATGGAGAAGGAGGAGAAATAATGCTGGAGTTTATGGAAGGGTCGCATGCGGTGGCCGAGATCGTGAAACGTTGCCGCCCGCAGGTGATCGCAGCTTATCCAATCACGCCGCAGACGCACATCGTCGAGGATCTTGCCCAGATGGTGGCGAACTGCGAGATTGACGCCGAGTATATCACAGTCGAAAGCGAGTTCTCGGCGCTCTCCGCCTGTCTCGGCGCGAGTGCCGCGGGTTCCCGGGTCTACTCTGCGACGACCTCCCAGGGCCTTGCCCTGATGTTTGAGGTCTGCTTCAACGTGGCGGGGATGCGCCAGCCGATCGTGATGACGATCGCAAACCGCTCGCTCGGTGCCCCGCTTTCGATCTGGAACGACCAGCAGGACTCTATATCCCTGCGTGACTCCGGGTGGCTGCAGTATTATGCGGAAGACAACCAGGAGACTGTCGACCTGCATATGATCGCCTACAAGGTCTGCGAAGACCATGACATCCTCCTTCCGGCATTTGTCTGCTTCGACGGGTTCATCCTCTCGCATACCTATGAGCCGGTCGCCCTCCCCACTCAGGAGGAGGTGGATGCCTACCTGCCGGCCTTCAACCCGTACCAGCGGCTGGACGCTGCAAGCCCGCTGAGCATGGGTATGTATGCGACGCCCGAGTACTACATGGAGTTCCGCTACGAGATCGACCGGGCGATGCAGCGTTCAAAGCAGGCCTTCATCAAGGCAGGCCGTGAGTTCGGCGAGCAGTTCGGCAGGGACTACTCTGCTCTCGTCGAGGGTTACCGCCTCGAAGACGCCGATACCGCGCTCGTCGCGATGGGCTCCATCTGCGGCACCGCAAAGGACGCGGTCGATGAGATGCGCGACGCGGGGAGGAAAGTCGGGCTCCTCAAGATCCGGGCCTTCCGGCCGTTCCCCGGCCCGGAGATCGCCGATGCCCTGAAGGGGGTCTCGACGGTGGCGGTGCTCGACAAGAACATCTCGCTCGGTAACGGCGGGGCAGTCGGCACCGAGGTGAAAGCGGCGCTCAGCGGCTCCGGCATATCGGTATACGACTATATCATCGCCCTCGGTGGGCGCGACGTCAGGAAGCGGGATATCGCCGCGGTCGTCGATCTCGCCGAGAAAGGGAAAGGAGATCTCTTCTATGGATTACGGACGGAGGTGCTCTGAATGGCTGAGGTAGAAGGGGGATGCGAACTCTTCTCGGCCGGGCACCGTGCATGCGGAGGATGCGGCCCGGCGCTTGCCGCCCGGCTCCTCCTCAAGGCGACGGGAAAAAATGTCATCATCGCCGCTGCGACGGGGTGTATGGAGGTCTTCTCCACGCCTTATCCCGAGACCGCGTGGGGGGTCCCCTGGATCCACTCGCTCTTCGAGAACCCTGCAGCGGTTGCATCGGGCATCGAGGCGTCGTTGAAGAGGCAGGGACGCAACGAGAAGGTCGTCTGTATCGGCGGTGACGGGTCCACACTCGATATCGGGGTGCTCTGCATCAGCGGTGCCTTCGAGCGGGGCCATGACATCACCTACATCTGCTACGACAACGAGGCCTACATGAACACGGGCATTCAGCGGTCGGGTGCGACGCCGTATGGCGCGAGCACCACAACGAGTCCGGCCGGATCCTGCTCGCTCGGCAACCCGCGCCCGAAGAAGGACATGCCCGCGATCCTTGCCGCTCATGGCGCGCCCTACGTCGCGACCGCCTCGATCGCCTACCCGAACGACTTCGTCCAGAAGGTCGAGCGCGCGATCAACACCCCCGGCGCCTGTTACATCCAGGTGCACACGCCCTGTTGCACGGGGTGGGGCTTTGAGTCCGGCGAGACGCTCGCGATGGCCAAACTCGCCATCGAGACCGGCCTCTGGGTGAACTACGAGATGGTCGACGGCGTGGTCGAGAAGGCGAAGAAGGTGCGGCGCAAGCCCGTCGAGGAGTACCTCGCAAAACAGAAGCGGTTCCGGCACCTCTTCAAGCCCGCCCGCCGTGACGATGTGATCGCGCAGATCCAGGCGATCGCCGATGCGAACGCCACGCGGTTCGGCATCGACATCAAGGCAAAAGGATCGTCTGAATAAAGTACAATCCGAAGACTATCATGGCGAGTCCGCTCGCCTGAACCACTTTTTTGTAATGGGGTCCGAGAATGTTTGCTCCCCGTGAGACGGCAAGACCGAGAAGGCCGAGCCAGACGATATCCGCACCGATGTGGCCGACGTAGAACGCGGCAAACGACGGGTGAAGCGCGAGGAACCCGACGCCGAACGTGAGCCACCAGACCCACCAGTAGGGGTTGCCGAGCGTGCAGGCCACCCCGAATGCGACCGGCACCCGGGTATCGGCGCTCGCGGTGACGGCATCTCCGGCGCGGAGAAACTGCATTGCGCCGAGCGCGATGAGGACGCCCGAGCCGATGAGGGCGACGAGGTCGATGTAGGGGACGTCGCGGACGCCATACGCTATGGCCGCGACCATGGCGGCCTCGGGAATGCCGTGCCCCACCACCAGCCCTGCAACGAACGGCGCCGCCCGCCGCGAGCCGAGGCCGAGGACCGAGGCGGTCATGGGGCCGGGCGATGCGGCCCCTGAGAACCCGATCAGGAACGAGGCGGCGACGATCTCGATCATCCCTCGCCCCTCCGCCGCGAGATGACGAAGGGCAGGAGGACGACGATCGCGATCGCGAGCCATATCGTGCCGAAAGCGTTGAGCAGGATCTCGCGGTCGGGAGAGTAGAAGCGGACTTCGGCGACCGAGATCCGGTCCCAGGCGATCTCCGTCGTTCCGTTCGGCCCGGAGGAGATGGCCCCGCCGGAGCTGATCATGCCGATGAACGGGTTCCTGACGTCGAACTCCCCGGGAAGGGAGACCGTTACGGCGTACGGCGTATCGAAGGCCGCGATGAGGTGGTTATTCCTGACGGGGGCCCGGTAGGTGACCGTGTAGTTCCCCTCCGGAAAGGTGATGACGCCCCGGCCCGCGTCCTGGAACTCGATCGGGCCCGAGGCGTCGAGCACCTCGATCGCCTCGACCTGGAGCGGGACCCGCTCTCCCATCAGCCCCGGGGTCCAGAAGGTGTGCTCGCTCCCCGTGACCTGAATCGAGGCTTCGTAGGCTGTACCGTCGGGGAGCACCCGGAAGGTGGCCTCTTCGGCCGCCGCCGGGACACAGATCAGTATCAGCGCAAGGCAGAGAGCAGCGAGTGCAGGTCCGCGTCGATCTCGATGGGGGGCTCGCATTGTCGTACCACTGTTTCAGGATCTTTTAAGAGGTGACCGGTCACCACACAGACGATCCGCTCATCTTTATCAATCAGGCCGAGTTCGGCAAGTTTCCGTATCCCGGCGACCGAGGCTGCCGAGGCGGGCTCCACGCCGATACCCTCTTTCCGTGCAAGGTCGCGCTGCATGGCAAGGATCTCCTCGTCGGTAACGGATGCGGCCGTTCCGCCGGTTGCACGGATGGCGACGAGCGCTTTTTCCGCGTTCACCGGGGCGCCGATCCGGATTGCGGTCGCGATGGTCTCCGGCGCAGATTCCGGCACCAGCACGTCGAGGTTCCCCTCTATTGCCTTCACCACGGGCGCGGAGCCGGCGGCCTGGATGCCGGTCATCATCGGCAGCCGGTCGATGAACCCGAGCGCTTCGAGTTCCCGGAGGCCCTTGTAGACCGCGGAGATGTTGCCGGCGTTCCCGACCGGGAGGACTATTCTGTCGGGGACCTCGCCGCCGAGCTGGTCGATCGCCTCAAACCCGATCGTCTTCTGGCCTTCCAGGCGGTAGGGGTTGACCGAGTTTAAGAGATAAAGGCCCTGGCTGATGCAGAGCTCGTGTACCATCTCGAGTGCTTTGTCAAAGTTGCCGCGGATGGAGATGACCCGGGCGCCGTGCATGAGCGCCTGGGCAACCTTGCCGAGGGCTACCTTCCCTGCGGGCAGGAGGACGACACAGGGGATGCCGCCCTTTGCCGCGTAGGCAGCGAGGCTTGCGGAGGTGTTCCCGGTACTCGCGCAGGCGACGGTCGTCATGCCGAGTTCGCGTGCCATGCTGACGCCCACGGTCATGCCGCGGTCCTTGAACGAGCCGGTCGGGTTCATTCCTTCGTGTTTGGCGTAGAGTTCAGGGAGGCCCAGTTCTTCCCCGATCCTTTTTAAGTGGTAGAGCGGAGTGCCTCCTTCCTGGAGAGAGACCGGCTCGCCTCTGACCGGGAGGAGTTCGCGGTAGCGCCAGACCGAGAGGGGGCGCCGGTTCCACTCGTCACGGGAGACGTTGATGCCCTCAAGGTCGTATTCGACGGTCAGCAGGTGTCCGCAGCGGCTGCAGGTATAGATGATCTGGTCCGGGGTGTAGGTTGCACCACAATGAACACAGACGAGACGGTACATGGAAAAACGTTGATCGCCCGGATACGTATAGATATGGTATCCGGGATCGGGGCCGGACAGGGTCCGGGCCGCTCACCTGCGCCGCTCGCGCCGGACGCGGCAGACGAGCATGAAGAGGAGCCAGAGGATGGGGGTGCCGGCAAGTGCAAGGAGCCTGAGATCCCCCGGGGGTATGGCCGTCGTGAAGGATGCGGCGAGCAGCCCGGCCGCCGCCACGGCAAGCACGATGGTGAAGACCGCCGGGCGCACCTCGAAGTCTCCCAGCGTCCTGACGCGGCCTGCCACCCTCTTCCGCGAGAAGGGGTAGAGCCAGGCGACACCGGCCGGGGTGCAGGTGTCTTCCATGAGGTGGAGGACGCATCCTGCAAAGAACGCGCACCCGAACGCCGGGAGGAGCGCAAAGGGGCAGTTGAGCCAGGTGAGGATGAGCGCAAGGTAGCCGGACAGGATGACGGAGGTCAGCCCGACGCCCGCGAGCGAGTGGAGCAGCCCCCGGTGCCGGTGCCGGTAGCTCTTCCGGAGGAGCAGCGAGAATACCAGGGAGAGCGGGTAGTAGATGAGATACCTGATGGTATACCCGAAGATCGGGAGCACCACCGCGAAGCCGTTCAGGACCTGTCCTTTCTTCCCCTTCACACCGCCTATCCGGCCATTGAAGATCGCCGCGTCGACGGCATCCGCATCCGGCGCGAGCGACCCGACGAAGACGCCGAAGATGAGCACAGCGATCAGGGCGGGGTCGAGAACCGGAGCCCAGGGAGCGATGAGAAGTCCTGCTGTCGCCAGACTGAGCGATACGTGCTGGTCACCCCGCATGGAATATCTCTACAGTTTGGAGAGTAATCTGTGATAAAGGTCGCCTCTGCGGTCTGAAAGTGTTGGAAGTGTTGATCGGGCCTCGCGAACCGCTGCCGGATCGATATCGGCCAGGAGAATTTCGTCCCCGCTCCCGCCCCGGGCGATGATGGTGCCGTCAGGGTCGGCGGCAAGCGATCCCCCGCAATAGGCGCTTCCCGGCCCCCCGGCCGTGTTGATCCCGGCGACGTAGTAGCGGTTCTCAAGAGCCCGTGCCGGGATCAGGGTCTCCCAGTGGCGCAGCCGGCAGCACGGCCAGGCGGCGGGTACGAGCATGCACTCCACGCCGGCGAGCGCGTAGATGCGGAAGAGTTCCGGGAACCGGAGGTCGTAGCAGGCGGCAAGCCCGAAGGTCACGCCGCCGAGGGTGAAGGTGGCAAGCCGGTCGCCTGCCGCGTAGTAGCGGTCCTCGCCGTCGGGAGAGAAGAGGTGAATTTTTGCATAGGCAGTAAGGAGTTCCCCGTCTGCGCCGAAGACCACGGCGGTGTTCTGGGGCAGTTCTCCTTCCCGGGCCTCGATGAGCGAACCTGCGACCACGATGCCGTTCTCACGTGCTACCCGGCTGAAGGCGGCAGCAAGCGGCCCGTTCAGGGGCTCGCCGGCACCGGGAGGGATCTCCGGGGACCACCCGGTCACGAACTGTTCGGGAAAACAGATGAGCGATGCCCCGGCTGCTGCGGCCTTCCAGGCCATCGTGCCGGCCAGACTGAGCATCCCGGAAGGATCGAGGTTCCCCCCGGCAACCTGGGCGAGCGCTATTCTCGTCATTGTCACCGGCGGGATGGGTCCGCCGTCCTGGCGCTCCTGCTTGAGATGACGAGCATGGCGGCGCCGAGGACGACGAGGACGGCGAGCACTACCATGATGTAGGGGGCGAACGGGACATCGACGGCGAACGTCTGAGCCCCGACGACGATCCCGCCGGCAATGATGCAGGTGCTCAGCAGGATCGCCCCGGTTAATGCAAGATCGGGTTTCATGTGAGGCCTCCTGTGGTAAGTATCGGGAACGCGGTTCTGAGTCCTATGATGATGAACTGCACGGCGATTGCGATGAGGAGCATACCCATCAGCCGGTTGACTGCACGATACTCCCGCTGACCGATTCGCAGCACGATGTCGTCGGAGCGCTGCATCATGGCATAGGTGAGCCCGATGGCCGTGACGGCGGCAAGCACCACGATGGCGATTGCGGCGACGCCCACCTCGAAGGCCTCGTTCATCAGCACGATCGCGGAAGTGATGGCGCCGGGCCCTGTTATCATCGGGATGGCAAGCGGCATGACGGCGATGTCATCCGCATCCTGCCCCTCGTACTTCTCGGTTGCGGTCATCTTCGTCCGTGAGGTCTTTGCGTAGACCATGTCCATGCCGATCCCGAAGAGGAGGAGGCCGCCCGCGATACGAAACGCCTCGATGGTGATGCCGAAGAGCTGGAGGATCCAGCCCCCGGCAACCGTGAAGAGCAGCAGGACGACCAGGGCGAACCTGCTTGCATCACCGGCGACTTTGAGTTTCGTCTCCCTGTCCATCGAACCCGTGAGGGAGACGAAGATCAGGGTGGCCGCGAGCGGGTTCACTACGATGATGATCGAGGAGAAGCTCAGCAGCGCGAAACTCAGGAGGTCCGCCATTCGTGATCAGTATGCGGCAGGTTCGATATTAGCACTTGTGGTTCTGGAAGAAGATGGAGGATCTGTTTCTCTGAAAATTCGCCTGGGAGATGATTTTTTCCACCGTGGGGACCTGGGTATGCAGGTTTTTCCTGTGCGCTCCGCTGGCGATCTATGGAGCGTGTCGGACGCCGCTATGCGGCTAAAGGCTCTAAAAAAGTGTAAGCGGCCTTTCTTCTACGATTTATTCGTAGAGAACGGGCTCGTCTATCCGTGAGTAATCGACCAGTTCGCTCGCTCTGAAGTGGATGCCGAGCTCACGGGCGGCGCTCTCGGGGGAGTCGGATGCGTGGATCACGTTCCGTCCGATGTCGAGGGCGAAGTCGCCGCGGATGGACCCCGGTGCAGCCTCGGCAGGATTGGTGGCGCCGATCATCCTGCGGACGACTGCGGCGGCACCTTTTCCTTCCCAGGCCATCAGGAAGCAGGGGCCGCTCATGATATATGCCTTGAGGCCCGGGAAGAAGGGCTTCTCCAGGTGTTCGCGGTACTGCTCGATGACGCGCTCCTCGGGGAGGCGTTCTAACTTTGCCCCTGCGAGCTTGAGCCCCTTTGCCTCAAACCGGGAGACGATCTCCCCGACGAGTCCGCGCTGGACACCGTCGGGCTTGACCATCACAAAGGTGCGGTCCATGCCGATCACTCTTTGCCGCGGGCCTTGCGTCCGGCCGCAGTCCACTCAACCCGGCGCGGCACCCGGCCGAGCCTGTAGTTGTTCTGGCACTTGGTGCTGCAGAAGTAGAAGACTGTCCCGTCCCGGCGGACAAACATCTTGCCGGTGCCGGGCTCGAGAGGCTCTCCACAGAAACTGCAGATGTAGTTGTCTACCATGGTTTACCGCCTCGAGAGTTTCTTTGCTTCGCGCTCGGTCTCAAGCAGCGAGAGGACGTCGCCCTCCCTGATGGGCCCCACGGTGTTGCGGGTGATGATCCGCCCCTTGTTCGGGCCATCGAGGATCCGGCACTTCACCTGCTGGGCTTCCCCATGCATACCGGTCATGCCGATGATCTCGATGACTTCTGCGGGCGTTCCGTCGTTTGCCATGATTTACCCCTCACGCTCTCAGTGCTGCAATCTGCTTCGCGATCTCGTCGACGAGGTCCTTCGCCTTGCCGGACTTGACGATGGCGGCGGCTGCCGAGCCGACCTCGAGGCCGCTCGCAGAGCCGATATCGTTCTGCTTGCTGATGTAGACGAAGGGAATCTGCTTCTCGTCGCAGAGCAGCGGCAGGTGCATTACAATCTCTTCAGGCTCAACGTCCGAACCAATGAGAACCAGCTGGGCGACGTTGCGCTCGACTGCTTTTGTTGCCTCGTTGGACCCCTTCTTCACCTTACCGGTGTCTCTTGCGATCTCAAGAGCTTCAAGGGCCTTATTCTGGATCTCTTCCGGAATCTCGAATTTTACGTATGCCTTTGCCATAACTCACCTCTTTCGGGGGCAGCCCTCTGCTGCACCGTCATCATTCATCAGTAGCGTAGCTGATCGAATGTGCTCTATTAGGTCAATAAGAAGAGTGATAAAGGTTTGTCATTCGACCCCGAAGGAAGGGGTGCGGCCCGGTCGTTTCCGTGACCGGGCGCATGAGTGTGGCCGCGCGCGGGGTTATGCGGGGATCCGGTAGACCTGGACGCCTTCCCTGTCGTAGATGAGTTCGAGCGCCTCCGTCGGGAGCGATACCCGGTAGCGCTCGCGCTCGCTTTCGCCCACGTACAGCAGGGTGGCGTTGTACGCCCGCGCAAGTTCAACGGTCCTCGAAGGCTGCTCGTAGATCGCCCGCACGTCGGCGCTCCGCTCGCCTATCCGCCCCTCGTCTCCCCGCCACATATACTCGTGGAACGGCATCCCGATGATCGCGGGGATTCCGGAGAACGACGATACCCGTGAGTAATAGGTGTAATCCCCGCCCTCCGCCTCGATGAGGATCTCCTCGCCCGGTAGTTCGCGGAGGAACGCGATCGCCGCAGCATCTCCGGGGTGCTGCCCTTTCAGGTATGCCGCCCCGTCGAGGGTATGGCTCCCGTACCCGAAGTCGATATTGATTGCAAAGGGTGTGACGAGGAGAATGACCGCGGCGAGGATCGGCAACACTCTTGCTGTTCCCGCAGGCATGCCCCGCTCTCTCCCGGCGTTCTGGGCCCACTCTCCGATGACGGCAAGGCCTGCCGTTCCGAGGAGGAACCAGGCCGGGAGGTAGAACTTGAAGACTGTGTTCATCCGATAGTACGTCTCCCCCATGTTGTCCACGAGGTAGACGATCTCGGTGACCAGGATGATCACGAGGCCGAGGATGGCGAGCGTGTCGGTTGCCGTAAAGCGGCGGCGGGCGAGGAGGTAGATCAGCGGGACGGCGGCGAGGGCTGCCGCCGGGTAGCCGGCGAGAATGAACGGCACCGCGGCGGCGAGGAGGTAGGGGCGCCTCCGGATGTCTCCTGCGCAGGAGGCGATGATGACCGCAAGGAAGAATCCGTGAACCAGCAGGAACTCTACCGGTGCGGAGGGCGTCGGGACGATCGCGACCCCCCCGATACCGGGGCTGTTGAGTTGCAGGTAGAACGGCAGGTAGGCGGCTATCGCGAGCGGCGGCACCGTCGCGAGCAGCATCCAGGACCGTTCCCCATCGAACGCGAGGTTTCCGGAGCGCCACCACACGAGGAGGCCGAAGACCAGCGTGACCGGGGCATAGACCAGCACGTCCCAGGAGTTGAACCCGGGCATGGAGCCGAGGGAGAGGGCCGCAAGCCCGCAGAGGAGCGTCTTTCCCCGCATGGAGAGGGTCCCCCACCGCATATAGGCAAAGACCAGGAGGAAGATCAGGAATCCCTGGTTGAAGAAACTCATGACATGCGGGTGCACGTCGCCCCAGAGCATCGAGAAGATGGGATACTCGTTGATGGTGTTCTCGATCGTCCGGGTGCTTCCCCAGAGGACGTCAAACCATGAGTCTCCGATAACGATATGGTAGATCGCCGAGGGGTTCGGGATGAAGAGCGCAAGCACCGGGAGCCACCGGTGGCGGTCAAGGAGGAGATGGCCGAGAGCGTAGAGCGCCACGACCGAGAGGCCGAGCACGGTCGGGAGGGCGAGGTTGAAGGCGACCGTCGAGGGTACGCCGGCGACAAGGCCGAGCGCCCCGTTCATCCAGTAGCCGAGGTAGTAATAGACGTCGAGCGTCCCCCCCGCGTACCAGGGGTCGAGGGGCGGGACGATCGGCTGCCGCATGATCGAGGCGAGGATCGCGTGGTCCATGAACTTCTCGGCATACGAGATGGTCGGGTTGATCCAGCGCACCTCGAGCATGAAGAGGAAGGGGACCAGGAAGGCGAGGTCCCAGGTGAGGCCTGAGCGCAGGCGCTCCTTCGTATAGAACCGCCGCGACGCCATCCATGCAGCTATGCCCGCAAATGGCAGGAGGGCGAGCCAGACCGGAAGGCCGAGAAGCCCCAGGTACCACGTGCCGAGCGTGAAGAGGAGGACCGATGCCGGGTATGCGACGGCGGCTGCAAGGCTGCCGAAAGTACGGTCGAGGGCCGGCCAGGTGCCGATGTGAAGGACCTTGATGACGGCAAGCCAGAACAGTACGGGAAGGAGGAACTCACCCGTCAATCGTCTCCTCCCTCTCAATCTCCCGGTTAAACACCTTCTTTAAGAGATCTGCAGACCAGTCGCCGAAGTAGTAGATCGACCCGACGCCCCCGACCAGCGTGACCAGGTTCTTGATCAGGTGGTCGACGACCGCGATCAGCGTCGCCGTCGCCGCCGACGTCCCCGCGAGACCCAGGGTCAGGGCAAGCGAGAGTTCATAGGTCCCCACCCCGCCGGGGGTGATCGGGACTGCCTTGACCAGGTTGCCTATGACGATCGCAAGCACGACGACGGCAAACGGGACCGTCTCCTGGAACATCAGGACGACCGCGTAGCAGACCAGCACATCGACGAGCCATATGAGGAGCGAGGATCCGCTGAGCACGGCAAGCGCCCGGGGGTGGAGCGAGGCCCGTTTCACCTCATCAAACATCCTCTGCATGGCAACGACGATCCGGCTCTCGGACTTCATCCTGCCCGACCAGAGGAGCACGATAAAGAAGGCGGCGCCTGCAGCGAAGGGGATGATGATGGCCGTGATGAACCAGTCGGGAACATCAAGGACGGTGAGAATCACGAACGGGAGCGCGATGGCGCCGAGCACCGCGACCATCAGGATATCGAAGACGCGCTCGACGATGAGGGACGAGAACCCCTGGGAGTAGGTGGCGTCATCCTCGTGCTTGAGGATGAGCATCCTGACAAAGTCGCCGAGGCGTGCAGGGACGATGAGGTTCGCCGTCTGGGAGATAAAGATGCAGGCGGTCGAAAACCCGAGGGTATTGTAGATGTCGAGCCCCTGCAGGATATAGCGGTACCGGTACCCGCGGAGGATCCAGGCAACGACGCAGATCCCGACGGCAGCAAAGAGGTAGGGCACCACGGCGTGCTCGAGCGTCAGCAGAAGGTCGTCCCATACGCGATAGAGCATGTAGGCGATGATCCCGACCGCGAGCAGGGTGGGGATGACGACGGCGCTAACCTTCTTCCACATGGAGCCGCCACCATAGGCGAAGAATCGCCGATCCCATCTCGACAACGTCTTTTCTGCGCACAGTCGTTCCTTCTCCCTGTTGCCATCGCACGGGAAACTCCCGTATACGATACCCGTTCTTCTGCGCCCGCACCAGCACCTCGGTGTCCCAGAACCAGTGGTCCGCGGTCACCGACGGGAGCATGGAGAGGAGGCGGTCACGCCGGAACGCCTTGAACCCGCACTGGTGATCGTGGAGGCTGCTTCCGAGGATGGTCCGTACGAGCATATTATACCCGCGGCTCGCGACCTCCCGCCCCCCGCTCCGGGTGATGTTGCTGTCGGGGAGGAGACGGGAGCCCGTCGAGATATCGTAGCCCTCGCGTATCGCCCCGATCAGTTCGGCGAGGTGCTCCATATCAGTGGCGAGGTCGACGTCGTAGTAGCAGACGATCGAACCTCGTGCTCCGTCCACCGCACGGTTGAGCGCCCTGCCCCGGCCGAGCCGTTCGTCGGCGTGGAGGAGGCGGACCCGGGAGTCTCTCGCCGCATAGTCCCTGACGAACTCCGTGCTCCCGTCGGTGCTCCCGTCCTCGGCGACGATCAACTCGAATCGGCCCGGTGCGATCGCTTCAAGTGTCTCAAGCGATCGCGGTATGGCGGTCTCGAGCGCTGCAAGGTCGTTGTAGACCGGCAGGATAGCGCTTACTTCCACTTCACGCATCCGGGTACCTCGCAAGAACCCGTTTTGCCACTTCCTGCCCGGCGACGACTGAGCCGTTCATGCTCCGTTCCGGGTAGTTCGGGGGGCTGAACATTCCGGCGAGGAAGAGCCCGTGCTCCTCGTAGGGGGGGAGGCGGTTCCGGAGCCCGGTCGTGTAGACGGGGCCCGCATACGGGTCCACGGCGAGCCGGCGCCAGTGGACTTCGCGTTCGCTGACGGAGAACCGCCGGCAGAAGTCCGTGAGCATCGACCGCTCGAGGCCTTCCGGGAGCCGCCCGGTGAAGTAGGATGCAAGGTAGACGATATGCTCGCCATACCACGCAAGCGGGGCGAAGTTGGTGTGCGAGACCACCGCACCATAGGGGGCGGCATCCTTCATATTCAGCCAGTATATGCCGTCGGTCACGTCCCGGTCGAGCGCGAGCGTCATGCAGGCGGCGCCCTGGTAGGGCACGTGGGGGATATCGAGACCGGCAAGTTCTGCGGTCACCTGCGGGGGGAGCGTCGAGATGACGCAGTCGTAGGGCTCGCCGTTGACGAGCCAGCCCTCTCCCGTCCGCCGAATCTCTTCGGCAGGGGAGTCGAGCATGATAGAGCCCCCCTGCCCCGCCACTTCCTCCTGGAGCCGGGCGATGAGGTGCTGGAACCCTCCCTTCAGGTAACCCAGGCGTTCGCCCCCGCTGCCCCGGTTGGAGCGGATCGCTATACGGGATATCAGCCAGGCTGCGGAGACCTCGTCGCGGCGGTCTCCGAACTTGCTCTTCAAGAGCGGTTCAAAGAACGAGGCGTAGATTCCGGTGCCAAGGTTATCGAGAATAAAGTCCTTTGCGGTGATGCCGTCGAGCGCCGAGACGTCGAACTGCCTGGAGCGCAGGGTCAGCAGGCCGAGCCGGGCTTTCTCAAAGAAGGTCAGATGGGGATACCGCAGGATCTCCGTCATGGTCGTGAGCGGGTAGATGGTTCCGTTGACGTAGTAGCCGGTGGTGCCCTGGAGCCATTCCAGCCGGTCGGCTATCTGCAGCCTCTCAAAAAGATCGAGCAGGCTGGTATCTCCGGCAAAGCAGTGGTGATAGTATTCTTCGATCCAGTAGTCGTCGATCCGGTAGGAGCCGAGGCAGCCCCCCGGGATAGGCCTTCGTTCGAGGAGATCGACCTGGTGTTTCCCGGCAAGTTCGAGCGCCGAGACCAGGCCACATAACCCTCCCCCCACGATGCAGATCTTCATTGCTCACCAACTATGTGTGAAAATTATAAGAACACTTTTGAGTTATAGAGTATACAACGTCTTTATACATAAACGTCGATATTATTAATTAGTCCATATGAGGGTGTGAAGCTGGATGAGGGTCTTCTTCATAGGATTCGGACAGGCTGGGGGCAAAATTGTCGACATGTTCATTGAACAGGACAAACGAATGCAGACCCAGAATTTCAGAGGTATCGCGGTAAACACGGCACGAACTGACCTGATGGGGCTTAAAAATATTGAACTTAAAGATCGGCTCCTGATCGGGCAGACGGTGGTCAAAGGCCATGGTGTCGGAACAGACAACGTAACCGGGGCCCGGGTGACTGCTGATGAGATAGATGCCATCATCAACGCAATCGACTCGAGGGGTACGCACGACGTCGATGCCTTTGTCATCATTGCCGGCCTCGGCGGTGGAACGGGTTCCGGGGGTTCGCCGGTCCTCGCCCGGCACTTGAAGCGTATCTACCGGGAACCGGTCTACGCGATCGGCATCCTGCCCGCTCCCGAGGAAGGCCGGCTTTATTCGTATAATGCGGCCCGCTCCCTGAGCACCCTGGTGAATGAGGCGGATAACACCTTCATCTTCGATAACAGTGCCTGGAAGAATGAGGGTGAAAGTGTCAAGGATGCCTACAACCGGCTGAACGATGAGATTGTGCGGCGGTTCGGTGTGCTCTTCCGCGCAGGCGAGGTCGGCAAGGCAGGTATCGGTGAGATGGTCGTCGATTCGAGCGAGGTCATTAACACCCTGCGTGGCGGCGGCATCAGCACTGTCGGATACGCCATCAGCGAGAAGGTCGGCCCCCGTGTGAAGCAGAACCAGGGTCTCCTCTCCGGCCTGCGGCGGAAGAAGGAGAAGACCGAGGAGGTCCTGACCGGAGAGGACAAGTCGGCGAAGATCATCGCCCTTGTCAGGCGGGCCATGCTCGGGCGCCTCACTCTGCCGTGCGATTACTCGACGGCGGAGCGGGGGCTTGTTCTCCTGGCGGGGCCGCCGGATGAGATGGACCGGAAGGGTGTTGAGAAGTCGAAGAGCTGGGTTGAGGAGAACATCGCCGGCGTCGAGGTCCGTGGCGGGGATTACCCGGTGCAGAGCGACTACGTCGCTGCGGTGGTGGTCCTTGCAACGATCGGGAACGCTCCCCGGATCACCGAACTTCTCGAGATCGCAAAGGCTACGAAGGAAGATGTCCTTAAATCGAAGGAAAAGCGTTCGACCATGTTCGATGACGGCATAGAGCCACTGTTTGAGTGAGGTGATTTATGAAGGGGAACATCAGCAGATGGATTATTCTCCTGCTGGCACTGGTTTGCACCGTGCAGGCGGCGTCGGCTGCAGCAGGCTTCGAGATCAAGACCGAGACCATCAACCCTGCAAGCGGGAACCTCGAACCCGGTCAGCAGGTGACTGCACGCTATGTGCTCACCTACGAGCTGGCTACCGTCAGCAATGCCAACGACGAGACATTTGAGTTCAGCACCGGGCTATCGAACCCATCCTGGGATTTCACGATTTATCGCGACGGTGTCACCATTCCGATTCCCAAGAGGAGCGGATATTACCCTGTCCTGACGGAGTACGAGATCAACTACGGTGAGGCCGAGACCCAGCTTGATATCCAGTTGCGCGGCACCGTGCCTTCGGGAGCAAGCGGAAAAGCCGAAGTCATCAAGATCCAGCACAAGCAGGGCGACACCGTGAGGGACACCCACGCCGTGACCCGTGATGTGGTGAGCAAGGCCCAGGTCGAGGGTTCGCTCTCCACCCAGCAGAATAACCTCAAGGCTCTGAAGGCCGACCTCGATACCAAGGCCGCACAGGGTGTTGATATCTCTGCCGCGCAGGCCAAGTACGACGCTGCAAACCAGGCGCTCGTCAGCGCTGCATCCGCAAGCCCGTCCCAGGCAGCGAGTTACATCAGCACCGCCTCAAAGGCCATCGACGAATCAAAGGCGCTCCTTGATAAGGCATGGGCCGAGAAGGAGGTCGGGAACGCCGCCGCGACGATCGAGTCCCTCGACGGCATGATCAATTACTTCGTGGAAAACCGTTCCATGGGCAGCGACCCGCAGGTTGTTGCCATCATGACCAAGCGCGAGAGCGCCGTCCAGTTCTACTCCCAGGCTAAGGATGCCCTGAACGCGAACAACTACTCGCTTGCACGCTCGAAGGCAACCGACGGCCTGAATAAGGCGAACGAGGCCCTGACCGATGCAAACAAACTCCAGGAGAAGATCGGCCAGGGGTTCAGCCTCGGCGGTGATCTTCTCCTCTACATCGGTGTCGGGATCGTCCTCGTCCTTATTGTCGTGGGTATCGTGATGTACCGGAAGAAGACCGGCTGGGATGAGCTCGGGTAACCCCGGCGCTTACTCCCGCTCACCCCCCTACTATTACACCCCGATTTTTCCCGTGTTCCGTTCCTGGTTTTGAGTGCCTGTATGGCAGACCTCGCCTGAGCCCCGGGCTGCCGCAAGCAATCCTCTCTGCAGGGATGTTTTGAGTCTTTGCGCATGGGGGAGCTACACCCGGATAAACCGCGTTCACCTCATGACGAGCCTTCAAGCTCCGGACGTGGCAGGTCTCCCCCGGATCTCTGTGGGACGCAACGGCCCCTGGGTCCGGGCACCACCCGGTGGCGCGACGCGGGGGTTCGTACGTGCGACTGCCATGCGGGCAGAGTTTGAGTTGATGGCGCGAGAGCCGGGGCAGGAATTGAAGAAGGGTGGGGTGCGCACCGGTGAACATCGCGACGCACTACAAAATCGGGGATGCGAACCCCGGTCAGTGGGTCGAGGTTATCAGAGTGCCGGCCCTGGAAGTCTCAGGCTGCTAGCCCTGCGGGAGCCTTCGAGAAGACCTCGATATTCCTGCTCCCCATCTTCCCGTCACGCAGGAAATAATACTCAAGCAGCCTGTTTTTGTTCTCTTCATATGAGAACCAGTAGTTCAGCCGGTAGGTCTCCTTCTCGTAGCCCTCGAGAGCCGGGTAGGTGTCGCCGTCATGGGTGATCACGAGGTCGTAATCGCCTCCATAGATCGTCGCTTCGCTCACCTTCTGGCTGAAGTAAGCGAGCTTCGAGGCGTTCTCACCCCGGTAATACCAGGGCAGCGGCCAGTAGTTGTCGGTCGCGATCGCCGTGCGGTCGGCGGCGTCGATCTTTGCGAAGACCTCCCGCAGGTCTTCGGAGTTCTGCACCTGCACGATGGGTTCGTTGATATCCGCCGGTGTGAACGCCACATGGAACATCATCGCGACCAGGAAGATGCTTGCTGCGACGGCGATGATCGCCTTCCTCGTAGTCATCGCATAGACCGCGACGAAGATCATGGGCAGGAGCTGGTGGAGGATCAGCCACGGCACCTTCTCGCCGATGTAGGCGTAGACCGCAAGCGATAACAGCATCCAGAAGATGGCGAACCGCGCAAACTCCTTCTGCCGGTCGATCGGCCCGACTCTTTCGGCGCGTGAGAAGATCGCACGGGCACGCTCTCTCCAGCCCGGTGCTGTCTCTATGGGTGGCGCTACCTCGATAGGTGGGGCAGCAGTTCCGGCCTCTTCGTCATCTGGGAAGGTCTCTACCGGGCGCACCTCTTTTTCCCGCGAGCGAGAGATGATCCCGGGAATCCCGATGAACTGCAGTATCCCGATCACGGCGAGGACCAGAATCGGCACCTCGTAGAGGATGAAGAGCAGGAGGTAGAAGTACGGCGGCCCGCCGAGGCGCTGCGCCTGGTGCATCGAGGTCCAGTGCTCGATAGCCCTGAGCCACCCGTCCATGAGCACCTCCGGGTGGGCGCCGAACGACGAGTAGAAGATCGCCATGATCCCGACCGCGACGATGGCGCAGAGTGCAACGTCCCGGAGCCAGCGGCGGGCCGGAATCTGCACTTTCCCCGTCGCGATGAGGTACAGGAAGTACACCCCGAAGATCAGGACGATGATCGGCATGTTCTCTTTGGCGGACATCCCGAGGCCGATCGCCGCCCCGGCTATGAGTGCGTATCGCATCTGGTGCCGCTCGAAGTAGTAGAGAAGGGCGACGAGGAGCACCATCGTGAAGAACACGATGAAGATGTCGTTTCTGAGGAACCGCGAGAAGTAGACCATGTTCGGCGACACGGCAAGGAAGAGCGCTGCTACCAGGGTCTGCTTCTTATCAAGATAGCCGAGCCTGTAGATCGGGTAGAGCAGCGGAACAAGCAGGGTTCCGAGCAGTGCGGGGAAGAGCCGGCCTACGAGGTCGGAGTCCCCAAGGAGCGAGAAGATCCCGGCCGTGACGTAGTAGAGGAACGGCCCGTGATACATGGGGTCATAGGTGTAGACCCCCTCCGTCAGGAGCCGGTATGAGAACCATGCGTGAATGGCCTCGTCGTGATGAAAGAGTTTTAAATCCAGGGCGTAAAAACGGAGGGCAATTGTGGCCAGAAGTATGAGGAGGAAAAGCCCCTCGAATGAGAGTCGTTCACGGGACCAATCCGTGAACCTGGCGGCCTTCACGCCGCTTTCACCTCAGCTCTCCAGCACAATCTCAATGCCGATGTCTTTTGGAACCTGAATACGCATCAGCTGACGCAGTGCACGCTCGTCGGCATCGATGTCGATGAGCCTCTTGTGCACCCGCATCTGCCAGCGATCCCAGGTTGCGGTACCTTCGCCGTCAGGGCTCTTCCTGGTGGGCACCACGAGTTTCTTCGTGGGCAGCGGGATCGGACCTGCCAGATTGACGCCGGTGCGCTCTGCTATCTCTCTGATCCTGTCACAGACCATCTCGATTTTTTCAAAGTCAGTCCCTGAAAGACGTATTCTGGCCTTCTGCATGTTTGCCACCAAAAAATTGTAGGTACCCTATTATCTCATCTGCTTGGGCGTGATGTCGATGCACATGCCTGCTGCAATCGTGGAGCCCATATCACGGACGGCGAACCGGCCGAGCTGCGGGATCTCCTTGACCTTCTCAATGACCATGGGCCGGGTGGGCTTGATCTTGACGATGGCGGCATCGCCGGTCTTGAGGAACGTGGGGTTCTCTTCCTTGACCTGGCCGGTGCGGGGGTCGAGTTTCTTCTGAAGCTCGATGAAGGTGCACGCGATCTGTGAGGTGTGGCAGTGGAAGACCGGGGTGTAGCCGACGGTCAGGGCGCTGGGGTGGTGGAGCACGACGACCTGTGCGATGAACTCGTCTGCAACGGTCGGCGGCACGTCGGCGGGACCGCAGACGTCGCCACGGCGGATGTCACCCTTGCCGATACCACGGACGTTGAACCCGACGTTGTCGCCCGGAAGCGCCTGCGCGATCTCTTCGTGGTGCATCTCAATGGACTTGATCTCACCCTCTTTGTTCGCGGGCATGAAGTTGACCTTCATTCCCTTCTTCATGATACCGGTCTCGACACGGCCGACGGGCACGGTTCCGATACCGGAGATGGAGTAGACGTCCTGGATGGGGAGCCGCATCGGAAGGTTCGTGGGCTTCTCGGGCTCGGTGAGCGCGTTGAGTGCGTCGAGGACCGTCGGTCCCTTGTACCAGGGAGTGTTCGCGCTGGGCTTGGCGATGTTGTCGCCCATGAACGAGCTCATCGGGATGAAACTGATGGCGTCGGGCTTGTAGCCGACCATCTTGACCAGCTGAGAGAGCTGTTCCTTGACCTCGTTGTAGCGCTTCTCGTCGTACTTGACGGCGTCCATCTTGTTGATGCCGACGATCAGCTGGTTGATGCCGAGCGTACGGGAGAGGAAGACGTGCTCCTTGGTCTGCTCCATCACGCCGTCGGGTGCGGCGACGACCAGCAGTGCGGCGTCTGCCTGAGAGGCGCCCGTGATCATGTTCTTGACGAAGTCACGGTGGCCGGGGCAGTCCACGACGGTGAAGTAGAACTTGTCGGTGTCGAACCGCTTGTGGGCGATATCGATGGTGATACCACGCTCACGTTCTTCCTTCAGGCTGTCCATTACCCAGGCGAACTCAAACGAGCCCTTGCCCTTGGATTCGGCTTCCTTCCTGAACCCCTCGATGATATGGGGCGGTACCGCTCCAGTCTCAAAGAGCAACCGACCGACGGTAGTAGACTTCCCGTGGTCGATGTGTCCAATAACTGCTAAATTCATGTGGGGCTTATCAGCTGCCATAGTTTGTATCCTCCACTCAAATAGGCCTGTCAGCTCGAACAGCCTGCTTATGCGAGTAACTTATACGTATGATCTTCTCCATATAAAGCATTTCTATGCGCGCCGATAGCGCGCAATCCCTGAAATCCTCTGGTAATCGACAGAATCTTATTCTCCTGAAATCTACGTTCTTCGTACCATGAAGATACTTGAGTTTCACCGTGACGATACGAAGGACCGTGTGACGGTCGTATGCGCAGATCGTGAGGTGTCGGTCTACTCTCACTGCGGCTACTGCCGGCACTGTGCGGGTGTCCGGGTGGGCAGGCGGACGATCCCGACACCGCAGCGTCAGGCTCTTTCCGGTGTGAGGGGAGGCGCGAGTATGGACGAGGGCCTGCTGAACGCTGCTGTGATGTTCAACACCCTTGTCCGGGACGGCAACGCCGTCGAGTGCGAGGACGATGCGGGCGCAGGGTTCTGCTCGCTGTACCGCCACTAGACCCGGTGTCTCTTTTCATGGGGCGGTCCGCCTGCCTGCGGTCCGCCCCGGGTCCCGGTGTGCGGTTTTCTCTCCTTACTCCGCCGCTGCCGGTGCTTTCGGCCCGAACTCCTTCCTGATCCCTTCGGCGAACTTATCAAACCCGATCTCGTCCATCTGGTTGGCAAGGAGCCGGTCGCTCCAGGCGGTGCGGTAGATCCAGTAGATGATACGGTCGACCACCTCGACGACCTCTTCCTCGGTCTCAACGGTGATGAGTTCTATCCCTGCGCGGGGTGAGGCGCCGCGCCGGCCGCCGATCGTGATCTGGTAATGGGCATACTCGGACTTCAGGAGATGGTAGGGGCAGGAGTGGATGCAGATGCCGCACTGGACGCACTTCTCCTCGTCGAGGGCGGAGATGCCGTTCTTTATGGATATGGCGCACTCCCTGCAATACTCTACGCAGGTGCCGCACCCCGTGCAGAGGCCGGGCGTGCGCAGCGGGCGAATCCTGCCGATGATCCCGATATCGTTCAGGAGTGGGCTGTTGCACATGTGGGTGCAGCCGGATACGGCGATGCGGATCCGTATCGGGAGTTCTTTCCCGAAGACCTTCTCGTCGATCTTCCGTGCAAGGTCGATCGTCTCGCAGTTGGCGTACTTGCACCGCTCCGTGCCCGGACAGGCCATGATGTTCACGACCTCGTTGTGCTCGGCCCCGATCGGTGTCCCGTTCTTCTCGAGATCTTTCGCGATCTTCTGGAGATTCTCAGGCTTCACGTGCGGGATCTCCACTGCCTGGCGCATGGTGAGGTGAAGGGAGCCGTCCCCGTACTTCTCGCTGATCTTTGCGAGCTGTTTGACCTGGGCCGCAGAAAGGGCTCCTGCCGGGACCCGCAGCCGTACCGTCGCAAAGTCCGCGTTCCGCTCGGTGATGATCCCTCCCCGGGCATAGAGAGTGTGATCGTTCATCATTCTACAGTAGTAGCAGCAGCCGGGATAAAAAAGGTGGTCATAGAAGGGCAAGGAGGAGAATGACGCCTGCCCTGACAATCTCGTTTGAGGCCCCGACGACGTCGCCGTTGACTCCGCCAAAGAGGCGCCGGGAGAGGAGGAGCATCAGCGCGACGATGACTGCCGTGGCCACAAGGGCAAGCGCGATATGCACCGGGGGCACCGGCAGCAGGAAGAGGGGCAGCGCAAGCAGGGTTGCCGGGACGAGGAACCACGGCCGTGCAAACCCATGGAGGTAGGAGTGAATCCCTTCCCGGAACGGCGTACCGAGCGTCGTGAGGCAGGACATCGCGGTCTTCGCGCAGACCTCGGCGATGAGGATGGCCGCCGGGAGGTATGCGACGGTCTGGAGCCCGGCAAAGGCGATGAGCGTGACGATGATCCCCGCCGCGACCGCCCCGGCCCCGGTGGTCCGATCGGTCATGGCCGCGATCCTTTTTTCCCGGCTCCCGTGGGCCATGAGCCCGTCGCCGAAGTCCAGCAGGCCGTCGAAGTGGTTGCATCCGGAGAGGAGGAGCACCGCTGCGACGGCGACCGCCGCACCCACCACCGGCGATGCGATGAAGGAGGCGATGACGGCCGCTATCCCGCCGATCACGTACCCGGCGAGCGGGTAGAGGTAGGACCGGCGGGCGAAGTGGTCGAAATCGACCGGTCTCCCCAGGGGGAGGGAGGTGCAGAACTGCAGGAGGGCGAGGACGGACTTCACATCGATCCCATCGACTCGCTGTAGAGGCGCGACGTGCAGCCCGCGATCAGCCCGGCAACGGCGTCGTCGAGGAACGGCCCGAGCCTGCCCAGGATACCTGGCTTCTTCTGGTCGTAGCGGGTGAACTCGAACCGCGCGTAGGTCCCCCCGATGACTTCGGCGATGGCCATCCCGATGATCTCGTCGGAGAGCAGGAAGACCGGGTCGTCGGCGATCTCGGAGTTCTTCCGCTTCCAGTAGAGTTCGTCCTCGAGCAGGACGGCCCCGAGGAGGAGCGATGAGATGTTCGGGTCCTTGAGGGCCTTTCCGATCTTCTCATCAAGCCTGCCTGCGGCCTCGTCCGCACTGATCCCGTGGGGGACATAGAGTTCCATCGCGGAGGCGACGATATCGCTCCGCGTGATACCTTTCTCCTCCAGCCTGCGCTCTATCTCGAACATTGTTCTACTATTGAGGCCGGCGGGTATTTTGGCGTTTGGATATTTATGACGGCCGCTCGCACCGGAGGTGCGAGGGGCCGGAGTTTGAGCCCCGTCAGGTGTGAGTGAGACGTTGTGCAGGAGATCCTGCAACACCGGGGGGTCAGGGGAGCGAAGGCGATGTGGCGTTCCGGCAGTAAAAGGGCGTATGTACCTGGCATGTGTGATTGGCGACCTGTTGTTCGGGGAGCAACGTATAGCAGCATATGGTTTGCTCAACTCTGCACCTGATCCGTGCGTGGACTGTGGATGCGTTGATGATGGCCCGTTTCGCAGTTCTGCGCCGCCTTCGCAGTTGCCCGGAGGCCCCTTTCGCTCTCTGCCATGCCCCCGGACCGCAACCTCTTCCATCCCGCGGCACCAACCTGTAACGTAATGTCTCACCCCTTCCTCTCCGAAGATCCGCTGATCCGGCCTCGCCGCCCGATGATGGCGCTGGTCCTGGCGAACACCATGCTCTCCACCGTTCCCGGCATATCGGGGGCCGGCCCCTCCCCGGAAAAGACCCTGCTCACACCGGTTCTCGATGCGGAGCTGGTCACGACCGGCGCGATCACGAGCGTCCCGGCCCGGCCGAACACCCCCACCGGGTGCCCGACGCCGGCGACCATCACCCGGTCCATGATGGAGCTGACCGGACTTGCCCCCGTCATCGTCAACGCGGGGCTCGTCCACGCTCCCACCGTCCCCTGTATCGACGTCTACGGGAGCGCGGGCGGCGATCCCCGGGTGGAGGACGCGGTGCCGCAGGCGGCGCTCCTCTTTGAGCGGGGGGAGATGGTCGGCAGGCTTCTTTCGCAGTACAGCGACTTCCTGATGCTCGGTGAGTGTGTCCCCGGCGGAACGACGACCGCCCTCTGCGTTCTGCGGGCTCTCGGCTACGATGCCTCGGTCAGCAGCGCCTTCGCCGATAATCCCCTCGGCCTGAAGGACGCCGTCTGCAGGGAGGTGCTTGCCCGGATTCGCGAGACCGGCGCAAGCGAGCCTCTTGAGACCCTCCGTGCCGCGGGCGATCCCATGATGCCGGTTGCGGCAGGGATTGCAAGCACCTACGCCGGCGATATCCTCTTTGCCGGCGGAACCCAGATGCTTGCCGTCGCGGCTACCCTGAAGGCGCTCGGAAAGAGGGTGCCGCATCTCGCGACGACGGTCTACGTCCGGGACGACCCCACCGCCGGGTTCTCGCGGTCGGTCGCCGACGTCGGCACCACCGCGTACTTCGTCGACCCGAACTTCGCCGGCATCGGGCACGTCGGGCTTGCACGCTACTGCATCGGTGAGGTCAAGGAGGGCATGGGGGCCGGCGGCGCCCTGACGCTTGCCTATCTCATGGGTTATAAGCCCGAAGAAATCACGGAAAAAATCTTTAATTTCGTCAGGCAGTATGCTTGAGGGAAGGACTATACCCTTTTACACCCACCTTATAAGCAATGCTTCCACTCTATGTGGTCAACAATCACGGACAGTTTAATCACCTGATCTTGAGGGCGCTCCGGGACATGGATATCGAGGCCACGATGATCTCAAACGAGACCTCGCCGGCCGAGGTCGCCCGGGGCTGCCGGGGCATCATCCTCGGCGGCGGCCCCACGCTCGACCGTATCGGGGCGGCTCCCGCATACCTTGACCTGGGGCTCCCGGTCCTCGGCATCTGCCTTGGGCTGCATATCATGGCGACAGCCCGGGGAGGCGCCGTCCGCCGGGGAGCAAGCGGGGGGTTCGGTGCGGTCGAGGTCGATATCCTCGAACGGGGCAACCTGCTTCAGGGCTATCCGGACCGGATGCAGGTCTGGGCGTCGCATGCGGACGAGGTCTCGGTGGTACCTGATGGCTTCATCCGGTTTGCAGAATCGACGATCTGCGGCGTAGAGGCGATGGCGTCTCCTGATGAGCGTCTCTATGGCGTCCAGTGGCACCCGGAGGTCAGCCATACCGTCAACGGTCGACTTCTCCTTGAGAATTTCAACAGGATATGTTCGGAGTAAACGACGTTGCGGGCCGGGTCGGGTCCATCGGGTTCTGCTGCCAGCGATGCGGTGCCTGTTGCCGACGGGTCGCGGAGGACTCGAACCTGGTGATCGTGAGCCCTGCTGAGATCCGGGCGATCATGGCGGCGACCGGGATGGCATGGGATGAGGTCGCCGAACCCTATCCCGAGTTCATCAATGCCGGAAACGGCGGGGAATACACGCTTGCGTGGTGCATCCGGCGCACCGCCGATGCCTGCATCTTCCTCCGTGACGGACGATGCTCCATCTACGCTCACCGCCCCTGGCTCTGCCGCACCTATCCGTTCATGCTCGTCGATGACGGCCTGGTGGTCTCCGAATGCCCCGGCATCGGGACACCCATCTCTTCCAGCGACGCGCAGGCTCTCGGCGCCGACCTCTGCGGTCGGCAGGCCGCCGAGGCGGCGGAAGAGGCCGGTCTCCGCGCTGTCTACGAGCGTTCGACGGTGCCGCCGGGAATGCGCGCCGTCATCGACAGCGAAGGTATGAAGGTGGTCCATGGCTGAGATCCGCCTTGTCGGGACCGCTCACGTCTCGCAGAAGAGCGTTGAGGAGGTCCGGTCGGCGATCGAGGAGTTCCAGCCCGATATCGTCGGCGTCGAGCTCGACCAGGGCCGGTACGTCTCGCTCACGCAGGAGACGGACGAAGAGCCGCCGGTCACGGAGATCCTCAAAGGGGGGAACTTTGGCCGGCTCCTCGTCCAGTGGGTGCTCGCCTATATCCAGCAGCGGATCGGCGCCGAGACCGGCGTGAAGCCCGGTGCCGAGATGCTGGCCGCCATCGATGAGGCAAAAGCGCACCAGACGCCCGTGGCGCTCATCGACCGGGATATCCGGATCACGCTTGCCCGGTTCTGGGGCAAGATGGGGATCTGGGAGAAGATCAAGCTTCTCGGGGCCCTGGTCTACTCGCTCGTGAGCGTCGAGAAGCAGGAGATCGACGTGGACGAGCTCATGGACCAGGACGTGGTGAGCGCCGCGATGGAGGAGTTCCGGAAGTTCTCCCCGCACGGTGCCCGGGCCCTGATCGATGAACGGGATGCGTATCTCGCGCACCAGATCCTGATGCTCGGGGGCCGGTACGACCGGGTGCTCGCGGTCGTCGGTGCCGGGCATATCCGTGGGGTCCAGCGCTACCTCGATGCGCCGGGAACCCTGCCGCCGCTCTCAACCCTTACCGCCGAATCAAAGGGTGGCCTGCCGTGGGCGAAGATCATCGGGGCGGCCGTCACCGGTCTCTTCCTCCTCCTGATCGCAGCAATTGCCCTCTCCGGCGTGGGGCTCGACGTTCTGCTCGCTGCCTTCCTCTACTGGATCGTGATCACCGGTGCCTTAAGTGCTGTATTCACGCTGCTTGCCGGTGGGCACCCCTTCTCGGCCGCCACGGCGTTCGCCGTCTCCTGGATGACGTCGCTCAACCCGCTGCTTGCGGCGGGATGGTTCGCCGCCGCCGTCGAGGTGAAGATGAGGAAGCCCACCACCGGAGAACTTCGTCGGATTCTTGCCGCGGAGACGTTCTCGGAGATGAGGAGGATCCCGCTCTTCCGGGTGGTGCTGGTCGCCGCGCTCGCGAACATCGGGTGCACGCTCGGAGTCATCGCCTACTTCCTGTTCATCTTCCCGGTGCTCGGGATAGACCCGGCTGTGGTCATCACCGAGGGCTTCTCGAATATGCTGCAGATACTGCAGAACCTCTTCTAGGGCCGCCCTCCTCCTGTCCGGGGGTCTCCCTACCTCCGTTTCCCCAAGGTATTTAGGCCGGGAGTGCCCACCATCGTTGCATGAGTCCGATTGGTGGAACGGTTAATCTCGGTGTCACTGTCATTCGGAGCAGACACAGCGTGCGAAAGTACAAGGACACTCCTATCGAGGAGAAGGTCATCAAGGACGCCCTTGACTGCGCACGCCTTGCCCCGACCGCACGAAACGAACAGCCCTGGCTCTTTGGGACGATCCAGAACCGCGAGACGCTGAAGGCAATCGCAGACCTGGCCGAGAACGGCGGGTTCATCGGCGATGCGCCTATCTGCTTTGCTGTCTTTGGAAAGAAGGACGCGAAGTACTACCTTGAGGACTGCTGCGCCGCGACGATGCAGCTCCTCCTCGCGCTCCAGGCCTGGGGGGTCGGGTCCTGCTGGGTTGCGGGAGAGAAGAAGGATTACGCCGAGGATGTCCGGAAACTCCTCAACGTCCCCGAAGAGTATAAACTCGTCTCCCTGATCCCTGCGGGATACCCCGAGGAGATCAAGATCGCGCAGAAGAAGATCCTCGATGAGGTCGCGTTCTTCGAGCGCTACGAGGAAGAAGAGTGAGCGGGTAACACCAGAACTCTTTTTTTAATTGTCGTTCTCCGGCCGGAGGGGCAGGGCCTCTCCTGGTGGCGGGGTCGCACGGGCTCTGCTGTGTGATGTCTGCAGTGCGGACGGGCTCCGGGCCTGCGGTCTGGCCTCTTCTACATGTCGCTCTGTTTTGCCGGGCAGTAGGGGCAGAGGGCGTTCTCGACGTCGTCGGCCTTCTCACGGACGGGGCAGAGATACTCCCCATTCCTGATCTCTACCTCAAACCCGCCGGGAAATGGCGTGCCCACCGGGTGGGCGGGACGGTCGAGGACGAAGATGTTGAACGCGGCAAGGAGGAAGTAAAGGAGCTCGAGGTGCTGCTCCTTCGGGTCTGCGGCAAGGGACGTCTTCTCCGCGACCTCGCAGAAGTCCGGAAACTCCTCTGCAAGCGGTCCGTCCTGCACCGCCGCGCCGCCCTGGCGCATGGTGGCGATAAGGGTATGATGCGTCTCAAAGATCATCTCCATCATGTGCGGGTAGAGGCGCCGCCGATATCCCGTGGGGACGGCCTGGAGGTCTCTTTCCACCCTCCCCCGCATTGCCTGGAGGTCAAAGAGCGAGTAGCCGGAGACCTCGCGGTAGATGGCGGCCGCAAGTTCCACGCGGGTCTCTGCCGACCGCAGGCGGGCGCAGGCCTGGCGGATGCCTTCGGGGCCCCGGATCGTGCTCATCGCATCAGATGATCTCTTGCCGTGAATGGTATCAGTCCTTTCCTCTGCGCCACGCCTATAGATAAATTTATATTTGTAGGAAGGCAACTTCCTTCCAATGAACACCATGAACAACCTGTGGATCTTCCGGAGGCCGGGGTATGATTGACTCCGGCGCTACGGCGTTCGTTCTCATCTGTACGGCTATGGTCATGCTGATGACCCCGGGAGTGGGGCTCTTCTACGGCGGGCTCGTCCGGCGTAAGAACCTCATCTCCATGATCGCGCTCTCGTTCATCGCGTTCGCTCTCGTCAGCATCCAGTGGGTCGTCTGTGGTTACAGCCTCTCGTTCGGGACCGGTATCCTGGGCCTGGTCGGGGGCCTCGAGTACGCCTTCCTGCAGGGCATTGGGATGGACGGTGACGGCATTCCTGATCTGCTCTTTGTGGCTTTCCAGATGGTCTTTGCAGGCCTCACGCTTGCGATCGTGACATCCGGGGTTGCGGAACGGATCAAGATCAGTTCGTTCCTCGTCTTCGGCCTGCTCTGGACGACGCTGGTCTACGACCCGCTTGCACACTGGGCATGGGGCGGCGGATGGGCGGCGCAGTTCGGCGCGCTCGACTTTGCCGGCGGCACGGTCGTCCACATCAGCTCCGGGTTCTCCGCGCTCGCGCTTGCGCTCGTCATCGGGAAACGCCTCGGCTTCGGCGGCCACGGCATGGAGCCGAACAACATCCCGCTGGCTCTCCTCGGCGGGGCGCTCCTCTGGTTCGGGTGGTTCGGGTTCAACGCCGGCAGCGCTCTTGCCGCAGACGGCCTTGCGGCAAACGCGTTTGTCGTGACGAACATCTCGGCCGCTGCGGGGGCTCTTGCCTGGCTCTGCACGGCCTGGATCCGCGGCAGGCCGGGCTCGGTCGGGATGATCAGCGGTGCCATCGCCGGCCTCGTCGCCATCACCCCGGCGGCCGGGTTCGTCGGTCCCATGGCCGCCGTCGTTATTGGTGCCGGTGCAGGCCTCTTCTGCTATGGTGCCCTGGTCTTCCGCGTCCAGAGGGGTCTTGACGAGAGCCTCGATGCGTGGGCGATCCACGGCATGGGCGGGATCTTCGGGGCCCTCGCGACCGGGGTCTTTGCTGTCGCGGCAATCGGCGGCGTGAGCGGCCTGATCGACGGGAACCCGGCCCAGCTCCTCATCCAGCTGGTGGATGTGGTCGTGGTCGTGGCCTACTCGTTCGGCGTGACCTACGTCATCGCCAGGGTCGTCGACGCGGTGATGGGGCTTCGGGTCACCGAGGATGAAGAGTATGTCGGACTGGATATCGCCCAGCACGGCGAGTCCGCGCGGGTGTGAGGTGGTGCGAATGAAGATGGTCTGTGCAGTCATCAGGCCGGAGATGTTCGACTCCGTGAAGGCAGCGCTCGAAGCGGACGGCGTCTACGGCATGACCGTAACCGAGGTCATGGGACGGGGGGCGCAGCGGGGCATTGCCCTCAAGTTCAGGGGGAAGGTGATGCCGGTCGAGCTCATCCCGAAGGTGAAGATCGAGATGGTCGTCAGGGATGCCGATGTCGAGAAGGTCATCGGCATCATCCGGGCGAACGGCCGGACCGGCAAACCGGGAGACGGCAGGATCTTCGTCCTCTCCGTCGAGAGCATCTGCCGGGTGCGGACGGATCTCGAGGATCCGGCCGAGCCGTAACCCTCTTTCCGGCTCCCTCATCCTCCTCCTTATTCTCCCCGCCGCCGTCACTTCGCAAACTGCGGCAGGATCTCCTTTGCGGCGAACTCCATGAACTCGTGCTGCTGCTGACCGATCTGGTGGATGCAGACGTGATCGAATCCCTTTTTGACGTTCTCCTCGATCTTCTTGATATACGGCTCGGGGTCGGGGCCGCAGACGACGTGTTTTGCGACGTCCTCCAGTGTTGCCATCTTAGCCACCTGCTCGTAGTGGACAGGGGTGGGGAGGAGCCTGTTGAGTTCTCCGGTGTTTGCCGGGGTCGGCCACTGCTCGTAGGCGGTCCTCTGCCCCTCCTCCACAGTCTCCGCCCAGCAGACCGAGGTCTCGATGTATGCCGGTTTATCGCCGCCCCCGGAGTCCCGGAAGACGATGAGGGTCTCCTCGGCATTTGTGCCTGCGTTGATGAACCCGTCGCCGGCCCGCGCGGCCATCGACGCGCTGATCGGGCCTTCGGATGCGATGTAGATCGGGGGAAGCTCGTCCGGGAGCGAGAATACCTGTGCGTTCTCAAGCGTGTAGAAGGAACCGTAATAGTCCTTCATCCCTCCTTTCCAGAGCAGCCGGATAACCTCCACCGCCTCTTCAAGCATCTCTATCCGGATGGGTGCCGGGGGCCAGCGGTCGCCGAAGACGTGTTCGTTCAGGTTCTCGCCCGACCCGAGGCCGAGAGCAAACCTTCCCGGCATCATCATCGCGGCGGTTGCGGCAGCCTGGGCGATGATGCCGGGGTGTATCCGTATCGTCGGGCAGGTGACGCCCGTCACCAGCCGGAGGGCCGCCGTCACCTGGGAGATGCCGCCGATGACCCCCCAGACGAACGGGCTCTGTCCCTGCCGGGTCGTCCAGGGGTGGTAATGATCCGAGATCATCGCAAACGTAAAGCCGGCGTCTTCCGCCTGCCGGGCGCTGCAGACGAGATCCAGCGGCCTGTGCTCCTCACATGCCAGTTTATATCCTATTTCGACCATCCTTCATCACATCCATGCCGCCGGGGCCGCCCGCTACCTCATGCATCCCGGTTCATATAGGTTTCCCCGGTCCGATACCGCATAAATACAATCTTTGCCATACAGTAGGGTATGGCAACCCCGGTTCTCCAGGTGGCGCTCGATCTTCTCGAGCTCAATCGTGCGGTAGAGATCGCGGATGAGGCGGTTCGTGGTGGTGCGGACTGGATTGAGGCCGGAACGCCCCTTATCAAGAGCGAGGGGATGCAGGCCGTGCGGACGCTCCGTGAGCGCTTCCCCGGCCACGATATCGTCGCGGATATGAAGGTCGCCGACACCGGTGCCATCGAGGTAGAGATGGCGGCGAAATCCGGTGCCGCCATCGTCTGCATCCTCGCCGACGCCGACGATACCGTGATCATCGAGGCGGTCCGCTCGGCCCGCAAGTATGGGGTCCGGATCATGGCCGACCTCATCAACGTCGCCGACCCCGTCGCCCGGTCCCGTGAACTGGCGGCGCTCGGCGTCGACTACATCAACGCCCACGTGGGCATCGACCAGCAGATGATCGGCAGGTCGTCGCTCGACCTCCTCCGCCGCCTGGCCGGGGAGGTGGGTATTCCGATCGCCGTCGCGGGGGGGCTTGATGCAGAGACTGCGTCCGAGGCGGTCGCTGCCGGGGCCTCCGTCGTCATCGTCGGGGGGAACATCATCAAGGCTGCCGATGTTGCCGGAGCGGCACGGCGGGTCCGGGAGGCGATCGACCGGCCCGAGATCCGTCCGCGGGAGGAGGAGAGCCAGGATGCCGCCATCCGCCGTCTCTTTGAGGCGGTCTCCGCGCCGAACGTCACCGATGCCATGCACCGGAAAGGGGCGATGGCAGGCATCGTCTCTCTCTCTGGCCGGGTGAAAGCGGTCGGGAGGGCGGTGACGGTCCGGACCGTTGGCGGGGACTGGGCAAAGCCCGTCGAGGCGATCGACGTCGCGGGGCCCGGTGACGTCCTCGTAATCAGCAACGATGGACGGACGGACGTCTCGCCCTGGGGGGAGCTCGCCACCCATTCCGCGAAGAACCGGGGAATCGCGGGCGTCGTGATCGACGGGGCGGTCAGGGACGTCGACGACATCCGGGAGATGAAGTTCCCGGTCTTCGCCACGGCGACCGTCCCGAACGCCGGGGACCCCAAGGGTCTTGGGGAGATCAATACCGAGATAGCCTGCTGCGGTCAGGAGGTGCGGCCGGGCGACTGGATCGTCGCCGACGAGAGCGGGGTGGTGGTGGTCCCGCGGGAGCGGGCCTATGAGGTCGCGCGCCGGGCGATGGAGGTCAAGAAGACCGAGGAGAGGATCCGCGAGGAGATCCGGCGCGGGCGGACGCTCTCGGAGGTCTCCGAACTCCTGAAATGGGAGAAACGGCGTTAATTGCGTCACTGGGGCCCCATCTCTATAACCGGGCCGGAAGAAATCGGGGCCGCGGCTCCTCTCGGACTGTGCGGGAGTGAAGAGCCGGTTATATGCCGGCGATTGCCTGAATGCCCGATTCTGTCCCGGATGAGAGGGTCTCTCAGACGAGTTCGTTTCTCCGTAAAAACTCCCGGATCTCCCGCGACTCAATCCATCCCCGGTCAAGTTGCCTGACGCGTGCATTTATCCGCAGGACCTGCTCCCTGATCTTCTCTGCGGTCTCTTCATCTTCCATAAGATCGGCCCGGGCAAGCAGGACCTGGAGGGGATGACGGACATGATCTCCGAGGATTGCAAACTGCTCCATGTTCTGCTCAATCTGCTCAAACGCCCTCTTTCTGAGGGCTTCGTTCTCTTTGCGCCCGGTGATATCCTCAACCATTCCGACAACAAACCGGATCCCGCCCTGCGAGTCGCGGAGGAGGGTGGTGGCCAGGCGGCCCCATACCGTCCGCCCGTCCTTTCTGATATAGCGCTTCTCCAGAAGGTCTTCGTCATGCTTTCCTGCAAGCGTCTCCTGAAAGTGCAGACTGGCTGAGTTCAGATCATCGGGATGAACAAAATCGGCGATGCTCCGGCCCTGTATCTCATGAGCCTGGTATCCGAGAAATCTCTGAAACGCCGGGTTCACCCGCAGGAATCTGCCTTCCGTGTCTACAAGAGCAATACCGAGCGCTGCCCGCTCAAAGACTCCACGGAACCGCTCTTCACTGTCCCTGAGCGCTCGCTCTGCCTGTTTTCGCTCGGTGATATCCTGGAAGATCCCGACCGCACCGAGTATCTCCCCGCGGTCGCTCATGATCGGAGCTGCATTCATCAGGATCTCCCGGCGCCGCCCTCCCGGGAGGACGATCGCCCGTTCACGGGCCGTGACGGTCTCGCCGTGGTTTACCGCCCGTGCCAGAGGAAGATCGTCGGGCCTGCACGGGGTGCCGTCCGGATCGCAGACCCTCGTTGCACAACAGGCTGTGTAATCCTCTCCTTCGGGGATGGGTCGGGCATGAAGTTCCTCTGCCGCCCGGTTTGCCAGCTGGATGCGGGCCTGCGCATCGACGACGAGGATCGCCTCGGGTGCGCTCTCCAGGATCACCCGTAGCCGCCCCTTCTCCTCCTCAAGCATCCTGATGGTCCGGACCTGCCCGGTGACGTCCTGCCAGACGACGACTGCACCGGTGATCTGCCCGTCGTGGGTGAGGGGGGATGCCGACACCAGGATGTTGTGGTGTTCGCCTCTTCTGTTCACGATCTTCATCCTCCCGGCAACCACCCTCTCCCCCCACAATGCCCGGGTGCCCGGCAGGTCCTCGACGGGTACCGCCCTCCCGTCGCCTGTCTGGAGCCCTGTATGCCGGATCAGTTCTTCCCCGGTCATACCGATGGGATTCAACTCAAGATCCTCGATTGCGGCCCGGTTCGCCCGGATGATCCTCCCATCGCCGTCGTAGATGAGCACCCGCTCTATGACTGCCTCAAGAACAGCGTCGCGTTCTCTCTCGATCTGTTCTCCCCTCATCCGGAGTTCACGGTTTTCTCTGGCCAGTTTAAGGTTCATGAGCGCGAGCTCGTCGATGCCGGCAGTGATACGGGAGAAGACTTCGTCCTGTTCTGCGGAATCTGTGCTCAGCAAAAGGTTGCGCAGATCGCGATGCATCTGCTCGATGTGATCCTCCAGCGTCATGTCAATCATACGGTCAGTCCTCCTGGATCCTGTATTTCTCCGTCTGCGCAGTCGTTCTTCTGTAACGTGAGCCTGAACGTCACACCCTCTTCCGGACGGCCGGAACCCGATCTTCGGCCCGGATTCGCCCATTGTGTCGCGGGATTGGCATTTTCGTGATATATGCCGGGTCCTTCACCACTTTCTTCTTCCTGCTCCCGCTCAAAGCGCCCCGAGTTCAACTCCTTGCTCTCGTCCGGGACGCCCCGGCCGGAGTTTGCAGTTGCCACCAGCAGATCACGACCGCGACCGCTTACAGTCACGGTGACCCGCACTTTCCCGGATCGCCGGATCCGACCGCGTTGCCCAACAGGTTTATAAAGGCCCTGGGAGCAGCGCTGACACTGGTGGATGCTTCCGAACACGAGATATTCGTATCGGGAGAGGTCCCCGGTCTCCGATCGAATAACCTGATCCAGCCTCACCGGTTTGAGCGGGGTTGGTTCTTCATGAATCGTTCTGATAGTAGTGACTCTCCTTATTATCTCAGTGCTTTTATCGATTCCGCTCCCGAGTCTTCTTACTTAAGCCTGCCCTTTCCGGGAATACGTCTCGATGAGATGGTCGGCATACATGAGGGCGATATTGCCGGCATTCCTGATCTTGCGGGGGATGGCGGCCGGCCAGGTTCGCTTCACGATGAGGAGTCCGAAGCTGGGGATCCGGGGTGACAGGAGGCCTCCGGCGATCCGGGACCTCCTGGAAACGGAGAAGTGGCATTGACCGCGGGCGAGTACCGCCTTTATCTGCGTTAACGACTGAGTAACTGATACCGGCAGCCGGGAAGGAGCGGAAGCATGTTGCAGGATGTCAGGGAGGCAGTCGTTGAGGTTCTCCAGGCAGTCCTCCCCATCATCCTGATCATCGTCGCCCTTGAGATCGGGATACTCCGGGTGTCGCTGTCCGATCTTCTCCAGTTCCTGCTCGGAAGCGGTATGGTTGTCCTTGGAATCGCCTTCTTTCTTGCCGGGGTGAAGGCGGGTCTCCTCCCCATCGGTGAGGCGATCGGCTCAGAACTCCCCGCCCGGGGTTCGCTTGCGCTGGTCATTGCCGGGACGTTCTTCTTTGGATTCCTGACCGTCGTTGCAGAGCCGAATATTCGTATTCTCGCTGGCATGGTCGACACTGCCTCCGGCGGCGGCATCTCGTCCGGTACCCTCATCCTCGTGATCGCGGTCAGTGTCGGGCTCATCGTCACCGCCGGGGTCCTCCGGATCGTCTTCGGGTTCCCTCCTGCTTACCTCTTTGCCGCCGGCTACGGCGCCGTCATCCTCCTTGCGCCGTTCACGCCACCGGATCTCCTCGCCGTTGCTGTTGATGCGGGCGGTGTGACGACCGGCCTCCTGACGATCCCGATCCTCCTGGCCCTCGGCACCGGCGTCAGTTCGGTTCTCGCCGGGCGCTCTGCCCTCACGGACGGCTTCGGGCTGGTCGGGCTTGCAGCGCTGGGTCCGGTCCTCGGTGTCATGCTGGTGGGGGTCATCTACGCATGATCCTCCCGGCTGTCCTCGACGGCATGGACCGGACAGTTCTCGAGGTTGCTCAGGCGCTCATTCCCCTGATCGTCTTCTTCGGGGTGTTCCAGGTGCTCTTCCTGAAGCTTCCCCGGATCTATGTCGTGAACCTCGCCAAAGGCATTCTGCTTGCATCCCTTGGCATGGTCCTCTTTCTCCAGGGGGTCAACGTTGCGTTCCTTCCGGCGGGAAGAGAGATCGGGGAAGCAGTCGCCGCGTTCGACCAGCGGTGGCTGCTCATCCCGTTTGGGTTTATCCTCGGATTTCTCGCCACCTACGCGGAGCCGGCGGTCAGGGTTCTTGCTTACCAGGTCGAGGAGTCGTCGAGCGGGTACATCAGGGAGTCCCTGATCGTCTATATGCTCTCTTTTGCGGTCGCCATCTCAATAGCGCTCGGGATGGCCCGCCTTGTTTACGGCATTCCGCTGCTGTATTTCATCATTCCCGGCTACCTCTTCGTCATCATCCTTCTCGCGCTGACCGATAAGGAGTTTGTCGGGATAGCTTTTGACGCAGGAGGTGTCGCCACCGGCCCGATGGCGGTCACCTTCCTCCTCTCCCTTGCCGTCGGGGTTGCGGCGGGGATCGAGGGGCGTAACCCCGTCACTGACGGGTTCGGGCTGATCGCGCTGATTGCGCTTGCTCCCATTCTTTCGGTCCTGATGCTCGGCATCCTGTACCGGAGAACACGAGGTGAAGAAACGTGAGCAATGAGTACAACAATGAGCTGATCGTCACGATTGTAAAACGGGGCTGGTCCGAGCAGGTGCTCACGGCGGCCCGCCGTGCCGGAGCCGAGGGAGGAACCATTATTCTCGGCCGCGGGACCGGGATTCATGAGGTAAAGACCCTTCTCGGGATTGCCATCGAGCCCGAGAAGGATATCGTCCTGACGGTTGTCCCCGTATCCCTGACCGACCCGGTGCTGGATGCGATCGTCGCCGCCGCAGAGCTCGACCGGCCCGGGATGGGGCTTGCGTTCGTCATGCCGATCCGCCGCATCGCAGGCAGGGTCCACATGTTCCGCAAAGACGAAGCCGGAGAGCACGAGGGACCGGGGGTCCCCCAGGCCCCTGTTTAGGGTTACTGTGAGAGGGATGCCTTGAGGAGTTCGCCGCCGCGGGCGAGGATCTGCCTGACGGCGTCCTCGGCCTGGTCCACGCGCAGGATCAGGACTGCCCCGTCCCTGCCGGAGTAGGCGTAGGCGTACTCGATGTTGATCCCGGCGTCCCCGAGAACCGACGCGATCTCCGAGAGGCCGCCGGGCTCGTCACGCATCTTGACGCCGATGACGTCGGTGAACGAGACACGGAACCCGAGACCGGTCAGCGTCCGGTGGGCATCCTCCGGCCGGTCGACAAGCGCACGGACGACCCCGAATCCGTCTGCTTCAGCGATGCTGAACGCAAAGATGTTGATTCCCGCATCCCGCAACGCGCCCGCGATCGCCGCGAGGCGTCCCGGGCGGTTCTCCGAAAAGATCGAGATCTGTTTGACGATGTAGGACTTCTCCATTATAACGACCTCCTGTCAACAATCTTCTTCGATTTGCCTTCAAACCGGGGCAGAGTGCCCGGTTCGACCAGTTCTACGTCCACGCTCACGTTCAGGGAGCTCCGCAGGCGGTGCTCCACCTTTCTCTTGATCACCATAAGGTCGGTGATCTTGTCGGAGAACGCCTCCTCGCTCACCTCGACCCGCACGAGCATGGAGTCGAGCGCACCCTTCCGGTCGACGACGATCTGGAAATGCTTGCCGACCTCGGGGATCTCAAGCAGTGCATGCTCCACCTGCGATGGGAAGACATTGATGCCCCGGACGATCAGCATATCGTCCACCCGTCCGCGGATCCTCCCGATACGCGGGTGAGTGCGGCCACAGGCGCAGGTCCCCTTCTCGAGGGCGGTGAGGTCGCCGATACGGTACCTGACCATGGGGAGCGCCTCTTTCTGGAGCATGGTGATGGTCAGTTCGCCCTGTTCGCCGGGCTCAAGCACCTCGCCGGTCGCGGGGTCCACGATCTCCACGAGCGCAAGGTCTCCCCAGACATGGATCCCCTGCTGCTCGGTGCACTCGGTGAACATGGGCCCGGAGAGTTCGCTCGTCCCGTAGATGTCGTAGGCCCGGATCCCGAGCCATTCCTGTATCCGGGCCCGCATCTGTTCCGACCAGGGTTCGGCGCCGAGGAAGCCCATGCGGAGATCGGTATCGTTCTTGATCGAGACACCCATCTTCTCAGCCACCTCGCCCATGTGGAGGAGGTAGGAGGGGGTGCAGGCGATCGCGGTGACGTGGAGGTCCTGCATCAGCTCGACCTGCCGTTCGGTGTTCCCGACGCTTGTGGGGAGAACGGTTGCCCCGACACGTTCGGCGCCGTAATGGGCACCGAGACCGCCGGTGAAGAGGCCGTAGCCGTAGCTCACCTGGATGACGTCACCCCGACCGAGGCCGCAGGAGGAGAATCCCCGCGCGAGCGACTCGCTCCAGTTCTCGATGTCGCGCTCGGTATAGCCGACGACCGTCGGTTTCCCCGTCGTGCCGGAGGAGACGTGGTACCTGACCAGTTCGGTCTTCTCAGCAGAGAAGATCTTATCGGGATAGCCGTCCCGCAGGTCTCGCTTGTACATGAACGGGAGTTTTGCGACGTCCTCGAGCGCCCTGATGTCGTCGGGGTGAACACCCTGCTCTTTCATCCGGTGCCGGTAGAATTCGTTGAAACTGTAGAGCCGGTAGACCAGGGACTTCGCGAGTTTGTACTGGAGCCGCCGCAGTTCGTCGGGCGGCATCTCTTCTGTCCGCGGGTTCCAGGGCGCCATCAGATCGCCCCCCGCCTGTCGATGACCCGCTTTGCCTTCCCCTCGAACCGGGGGAGCGATCCGGGTTCTACCAGCTTCACCGCGGTCCGAAGGCCGAGCGTATTGTGGAGTTCGCCCGCGATCTTCTTCTGCATGCGGGCGAGGTCCTGGAGTTCGCCGGAGAACCCCGCCCTGTTCATCTCTACTTCGATCGTCATCTCATCCAGATGTTTGACGCGATCGATATATACCATGAACTGCTCCCCGACCTCCGGAAGGGACCGGAGCACGTGCTCGATCTGCGAGGGGAAGACGTTGATCCCCCTGATGACCAGCATATCGTCGCTACGGCCCGTGATCCGGGCAATCTTCTGTCCGCGCCCGCAGGAGCACTCATCCTCCATCAGCCGGGTCACGTCGCCGGTGCGGTAGCGGACGAGCGGGAGTGCTTCCTTGACGAGCGGCGTGATGACGAGTTCGCCCCGCTCACCGGGGCTGAGCCGCTCGCCCGTCTTCGGGTCGATGATCTCGACAAGGTAGCAGTCGTGCCAGATGTGGAGCCCGTCGTGTTCCGGGCACTCGAATGCCACGCCCGGGCCGTACATCTCGGAGAGGCCGTAACTGTCGAAAGCCTTTACACCGAGGCGGCGTTCGAGTTCGGTGCGCATGCTCTCCGACCAGGGTTCGGCCCCGAATATACCGGTCTTGAGGGTATCGAGCGTCTTTCCCATCGACTCGGCCACTTCGGCGAGGTGGAGGGCGTAACTCGGGGTGCAGTGGATCGCGGTCACCCCGAAGTCCTCGATCATCTCGATCTGGCGGCGGGTGTTCCCGGTCGCGCTCGGAACCACGGTTGCCCCGATCTTCTCGGCGCCGTAATGAAAGCCGAGCCCTCCGGTGAAGAGCCCGTAGTTGACCGCGTTCTGGAAGATGTCGTCCTCCCCGATGCCGATCATCGTCATGTTCCGCGCGATCAGTTCCGACCAGTTATCAAGGTCCTGCCGGGTGTAGCCGACGACGGTCGGTTTTCCCGTCGTGCCGGAGGTGGTGTGGATCCGGACGATCTTCTTCATCGGGACTGCAAAGAGGCCGAACGGGTATCCGGCCTGGAGCTCCTTTTTGTAGGTGAAGGGAAGTTTCTCCACGTCGTCGAGCGTCCTGATGTCGTCCGGCGAGACGCCTGCCTCCTTGAACTTTCGTTTGTATAACCCAACTTCCTGCGCCTGAGAGAGCGTCCACTTCAGCCGCTTGAGCTGAAGGTCAGCGAGCTCATCAGGCCGGATCGTCTCCATTGCCCTGTTCCAGAACATAGTATCCCATCGGTGGTCTGCCGGCTGCATACTGCCGGGACCCTGTCTCTGCTACTCACGACGGTGCCGGTCCTGCAGTCACCGGACACCGCCGGGCATACGCTACCACTACATGGGCGGCCGGTGTCAAAAAAGGTTTGTCAATTGGTGGCATGGTACGCTGTGACAGCACTCGCCTCTGTCTCTATCGGCCGGGGCCATCCGGCGCCCCCCTCGCGGAACGCATCCAGAGCAAAGTCTACAAACATCCGCGCTTCTTTTGGGTGGGGCGCATTCTCGGGCACGGTGACGGCGTAGACGATCGGCTGGCCGACCCGCTCGCTCCCGATGGACCGGAACCGCTGGAATCCGAGGGTCACGTGCACCTTCCCGTAGTCGTCGGCGTGCGCCGCGGAGCCGAGGTTGATCTCTGCCGGCAGGTTGATCCACCGGAGACCGTGCTCCTCGGCGACGCTCCTGTACTCGAAGGCATAGTCGACGCCGCCTGCGTCGAGGAGCGAGAGAAGGTAGATGCTCCCATCCCGGATAGCGACCTTCTCGTCTGCCGGCCTCATCCGCTCCGGCAGGGTGATCACCGTCACCCCGTCTACGCTGGCGGGCGTGAGCGGCGGGTCGAAGGAGCCGCCGATGATGGCGCCAAAGAGTCCGGGCTCACCGTAGTGCTCTTCGGCGAGCGCCGTCACCATGAGCGCCCGGTAGCCGCAGGCATCGAGCATGGGGTTTGAGAACCCCACCCGCACGCCCGGGCGGGCGAGGACCCGGTACCAGTTCTCTGCCGTGATCTCATCGGCCCCCGCGCTCCGGTTGGTGTAGGCGATCACCATCTCGTTTGCCGCGAAGGGGACATACCAATCGGTGTAGTTTCCCTCCCCTTCACCCATCGGAATATACATCATATCCGGTATGAGCGAGGCGTCCGCGACCGCGACGACGTCGATTGCCCGATGAAGATCCGTCACCTGCCGGACGGCCTGGATGCTCCCGTGCCCTTCGAGACGGACGTCGATATCCGGGTGCCGGTCCTCAAAGGCGGCCTCCACCTTCTCGAGCGGAGAAAGAAGGCTCCCGGCCGGAACCACCGTAAGGACGGTGCGCTCCTGGCCGGAGTCGGTGCAGGCTGCGGATGCCATGAGGGCGGTGAGGGCGAGAGCCATGAGGAATATTGCCGGCCGGGTCATCCTCTCTTGACCTCGACCCGGTCGACCCATTTCACCCAGGGGCTCCCTTCGGTGATGACATCGGGCGTCTCGGTGATGACGACGAGACGGAGCGGTCCCCCGTCTCCATAGGCCAGGGGTTTGCCATCCTGCTCGTAGGCGAGAATGACGCGGAGCGCCGGCGACGGGATCTCGTGGAGGTTCTCATCGAACGTGAAGAACTCCTCGCCCCGCAACTGCGCGGCATCGAAGACCCAGAGGTAGCCGTCCTCTGCGGAGACGTAGATCAGGTCGTCTTCACCCGCTCCGCCCGCCATCTCGACGAGATCGGCGAGGAGCACGCCGCGGTAGCGGTTCGGGCCATACTTGATCCCGACCGTCGAGACCGAGTAGCCGTAGCCCTCAACGGCCGGCATCGCCTGGATCTCGGGATGCGTGAGTGCCTGCTCCTCTTCGCCGGCAAGCGTCAGGTTCCAGGTCACTTCCTCGACGACGGCCGCAGGATTGAGACACCCCGCGACAAGGGCCGCACCGCTGATGAGCACCAGGGCAAGGATGGCCGGAGCGATCCGGTGCACCGGTATCACGCTCCTCTCCTGGCATGGAGCGCCGCTGCGCCGAGGGCTGCTGCGAGCGTCACCGCAAGAGAGAGCGGGGTTGCCGGCGCTTCAGTCGTCGCCTCCGCCGCCGGGCCGTCGAGCGAGCCCGCGAGGGCTCCCTTCTCGCCGTGGAACCCGCCGGTGTAAACCCGGACCTCGTCGATCCACTTCACCGTGAGGCCTCCCGTGGAGGGGTAGAGGTCGTAGAAGTGCTGGGCCGACTCGGGGAGCGTATCATACATATCCTGGTTCCCGTAGACGTGGAGACCTTCCGCGTTGGTCGAGTCGTCGGCAAAGAATACGAGCCGCATCCCCATGTAGTAGTCGGGGACGTAGCCGCGGCCCTGCCGTTCGCCGGCCCCCGCCTCCGCACCGTTGTACCAGCAGATCCCGATGGGCCCCTGACGGGGGTCGGGCTCGTAGACGTTCTGGTAGGCAAACTCGACATGATAGCCGTCGGCCGCCCTGACCATGATCTCGTCGCCGGGTTCGGCGCCGCCGACCAGTTCGGCAAGGTCGCGGACGCTCGTGCCTTTCACGGCCCCCCTGTCCTTGAAGTTCGTCGTCTCTTCAGGATCCCATTTGTCTCCTTCAAATACGGGCCCCTGGTGGTAATAGTGGGTCACGCCGTCCCCGAGAACGGGGAGGTTTGCCTCCATCCAGCGATAATCGATCGTCGTCTCGTTGAGGACCGTCTGCCCGTCGGTTGCGATCTTTACAACGTGCAGTTCGGTCGTTGGCGCCGCCGAGGCGGCAGCGGTGAGCATGCTCACGCAGAGGAGCGCAAGCAGCATCCATGGCAATCTGGTACGCATAATCTTCATCTCCGAATTCTGAATAGTGCTGCACCCCCGAGGGCCGCCGGCATGATCCACCAGGCGGCAGGAGCGCTCTCCTGCGATGCGGCATCTGCCGGGAGGCGGACGGTGTCGATGACGGTCCCTGGCGAATACATCGTCACCCTGCCGTCCTTCGCGACCTCCGCGACCGCCACCATCTCGAGATCGATGGCATCAGGGCTGACAACGGCCCGGACGTAGCCGAGGGTCTGTTCCCGCCCGGCCTGATGCCCCGCGGGCTTCTCCTCCGAGAGGGCGTAGAACGGGGCCCCGCCGCACCCGACGACGAAGTACTCGGTCCCGTTGACCCTGTAGCGCTCGTAGGCGTGGGTGTGTGCTCCGAATACGGCATCGACACCGTTCTCCGATAGGATATCACACCACTCCGCCCGGATGCCCTGGTCTCCCCCGGGGTGCTGCCGGTCGGAGCTGAACGGCGGGTGGTGGAACGCCACGATCTTGCGGGGCAGGGACGACGCGAGGTCCTCGTTCAGCCACGAGGTCTGCGAATCCATATCTGCCCATGCCCGGTCGTTGCTGTCGAGGACGGTCACGTGAAGGCTGCCGGCGTCAAAGGAGTAATACGGGGGCAGGCCGAAGACGACGGTGAAAGCCTCCGCCGACCCGTCATGGTTGCCCGCCACCGGCACGAGGGTCGTGTTCCGGAGCATGGGTCCTGCTACCGCGAAGAACTCGTCCCATTCGTCCTCTTCGCAGACGAAGTCGCCGGTGTGCATGACAAAGAGGATCTCCTCCTCTGCGGCGATCCTCTCCGCCACCAGGCCGTGCCGGTCGGCCTGGGTGAAGAAGGGCT
>JAEWMO010000144.1 GCA_023457135.1 Methanobacteriota archaeon
GCGCCCGCACCGACGAACTGATCCTCTTCTCCCTGCGCCAGAAGGGTATGCCGATCCTGGAGCTGAAGTACCCGACGAACGAGGAGGAGGGCATACGGTTCGTCGCCGCCGTCAGGAAGTTCCTCGATGGTCTCCCGAAGGAGGAGGAAGCATGAGCAGCAGGAAGGTGCGGATCGCCCAGCTCACCTGCGGTGCGGAATACAGCGGGGTCCAGAAGGAGATCTACGACGCCGCGGAATCGGTCGGTGCGGAGGTCTTCTTCCCCGACATCGCTCTTGCCGATGTCGAGAGGGCGGTCGACGCGTTCGGCCTCGATGTCAAGAGCGCCGACCTGAGACTGATGATCGCCCGGGCCATGGCCCTGGTTGAGGGGAGGGTCGAGGCCGATGGGGTCTTCATCGGCACCTGTTTCCGGTGCGCCGAGGCGGCGATTGTCAGGAACGAACTCCGGCGGTATATCCCGGAGAACTCCAAACTGCCGGTGGTGAGTTACTCCTTCACCGAGCGGACGACCGCAGGCACCCTCCTCACCCGTATGGAGGCCCTGACCACCATCGCCCGCCGGAGGGCGCTCCTCGCCCGCGAAGAGCAGACCGGTATCACACTGGGCGTCGACTCGGGATCGAGCACGACGAAAGCGGTCGTGATGAAGGACAACGAGGTCGTCGGCACCGGATGGCTCCCGACGACCGAGGTGCTCAAGAGCGCCGACGGTGCCGTCGCGCAGGCACTCGAGATGGCCGGCGTCACTATGGACGATATCCAGGCGATCGGGACCACGGGATACGGCAGGTTCCTGATTGGGAAGCATCTCGGTGCGGACCTGATCCAGGAAGAACTGACGGTGAACTCGAAGGGCGCCGTCTACCTTGCCGGCCACCAGCGGGGCGCCTCGACCGTCATCGATATCGGCGGAATGGACAACAAGGCGATCAGCGTCATCGACGGGATCCCCGGCACCTTCACGATGGGCGGGATCTGCGCCGGCGCCAGCGGCCGGTTCCTGGAGATGACCGCAAAACGCCTCGGCGTGGACATCACCGAACTCGGCCCCCTTGCCATGAAGGGCATGGGCCGGAACGTCCCGATGAACAGCTACTGTATCGTCTTCGGGACGCAGAGTCTCGTGAACGCGCTTGCGGCGGGGTCCTCGCCGGAGGACGTCGCGGCCGCGGCCTGCCACAGCGTCGCGGAACAGGTGTTCGAGCAGCAGTTGCAGGAGATCGATATCAAGGAGCCGGTGATCATGGTCGGCGGCACCTCGCTCATCGAGGGGCTGGTCTACGCGATGGGCCAGCTCCTCCAGACCGAGATCGTCGTCCCGCGCTACTCGCAGTACATCGGTGCCGTCGGGTCGGCCCTGCTCGCATCCGGGTACGTCCAGGAGAAGTAGATGCCCCCGTTGAACTACTTCGTGGTCGAATCGCCTGACGCGGTCGGGAGGGACGCCTACGAGCGGATTGCGGCCGATGTCCTCCAGGACCTCGATCTCATCAAGGTGATCGACCGGCTGCACATCTACGTCGACCCGAAGATCCCTCTCTTCGTCGCCGTCGGGCTCCTGCGGCATATGCCGCGGGCGATCCGGGTCAGCGACTTTGCGAACGTCAATCCCGGCGAGAAGGAGATCGTCCTCGACATCAGCGAGGAGGCCTACCTTGCGCCGCTGCTCCGGATCCTCTGGGCCCGTTTCGGCAAGGAGAACGTCGACCAGCCCGACCGGTTCACCGTCGTCCTCCCGGCAGGGGTGCTCGGGGCGAAGGAGATCGAGCAGCTCGTCGTGGCCGATCCGAGCGAGACCCTGCATAAGGACGTCATCTACGCGCTGCAGTACATCGCTCCCGAAGGGTTCAAGGTCCGCCGCCAGTACATCCGGGAAGGGAAGTTTTACTATGTGGCGAGCGAGGATACCCTGCCGGGCGACATCGTCGAGAGGGTTGTCGCCCCGCTCTTTACAAAGATGGGGGTGACGCTGTGACGACACTGGTACCCGTGACGTTCAAAGGTGGCGTCTACCGGCACGACGAGATCATGGACCTGATCGACGACCTGGGCGGCTACATCGTGCAGAAGCACGTCATGGCCCAGGACGTCGTGCTCCAGTCGTTCGTGCCGCGGGACGACATCGACCTGATACGCGAGATTGCAAAACCGCTTGCCGGTACGGTGACCGAGGCGCCCCTGGTGGGGACCGAGATCGCCGTGGTCAGCCCGAGCCTTGAGATCCACCATCTCCCGCACACCGCCTGCGATATCGCCGAGTACCTCCGCCGTTCCGGCGCAAAGACGAACATGGTCGGGCTCTCGCGGGGATTCGGAAAGCGGATCGCGAACTTAAACGACGAGGAGCGGGATATCATCAACGAGCACGATCTCGCCGTTTACGCCCTGGGGAGTTTTGAGGAGTGCATCCAGCGGAAGTTCCCGGTGCTCAGGCAGGGGATCCACGTCCCGATCGTGGTGACCGGCGCTCCTGACCGGGATGCCCTCATCCGGATCATCGACCCGCCCGTCGAGGGCTACGTCGGCGGGGTCGGGCGGATCATGCACCGGTTCAAGCGCCCGGAGGAACTCGCGAAACTTGACGAGCTGGTGGACGAGGTCTCCCGCACGCTGGATGCCCGGCGGGACACTCTCGCAAAGGACCCACTCTCTGTCTTCCCGCCCCGCCTGATGGCGATCATCGAGGACCGGATTCACGAGGTCAGCATGCTGACCCATCCGACGCCGGTGACCGCCCAGATGGAGGGTCTCCGGGTGAAGCTCCCCTACGACCCCTATGCCCCCGCGATACGGGCGCTTGAGGTCGCCGAAGGTGTCACCGTCGGGGATATCGCCGAGGTCCTGCCATCACGAATGCGCAATTACATATTGATACGGATTAAACCCTTCTCGGAAACCAGGATCTTGGTGTAGCGATGGACTTTGAGAAGGTACTCACGAAGATTGGGGAACGGGGCTCGGACGTAATCGCGAAGGAACTCCTCAAGGAGATCGAGGCCGAATACGGCAGGGTGCCCCTGATTTTTGAGCGGATGGCGGAGCGGCCGGAGATCCTCATCTCGCACCTCCTCTACAAGGGAGCCGTGGTCGAGACCAGCCAGCTCGAGCCGAAGACGATCGAGCTCATCAGCCTCGCGGTGGGCGCGGCGCTCAAGTGCAGCCACTGTGTCGAGTACCACATGCAGTCCGCGATGGCGAAGGGCGCGACCAGGGCCGAGATCCTCGAGGTGATCCTGATCGCGGGGATGCTCGCGAACTCCGCGGTCCTCGCGGACGCCTACCGGGTGGTGAACGGCTCGGCCCCCTGCCCCTCGTGCGATATCAACGGCACGGGCCTGGATAAGACCTGTTCTGATAAGTAGACGAGTCCTGGTGTCCGGAGAAGCATGTGCGGGATTGCCGGGCAGTTTGCCCTGAACGGGGGTGAGGCGGACGCGGCCCTCGTCGGGGCAATGGCGGAGCGGCTCGCTCACCGCGGGCCCGACGGCGAGGGAACCTTCTTCTCCGGCCCGGTCGGCCTCGCCCATCGCCGCCTCGCGATCATCGACCTCTCCGACGAAGGTCGGCAGCCGATGGGAAACGAGGACGGGTCGCTCCAGGTCGTCTTCAACGGCGAGATCTACAACTACCGCGAGCTCCGGGAGGAGCTCCTCGCCGCCGGCCACCGGTTCTCTTCCGCGACCGACACGGAGGTGATCCTCCATGCCTACGAGGAGTGGGGGAGGGACTGCCTCGCCCGGTTCAACGGGATGTGGGCGTTCGCCCTCTGGGACGGGCGGCGCCGCGAACTCTTCTGCGCCCGGGACCGCCTGGGCGTCAAGCCGTTCTACTACACCGTAGCCGCAGGCTCGTTCCTCTTTGCGTCGGAGATCAAGGCGCTCAGGGCGCACCCGGAGGCCGGTGGGCGGCCGAACGACCGGATGCTCATGACGTTCCTTGCCTGGGGGGTCGCGGACCACACGGCGGAGACGATGTACGACGGCATCTTCCAGCTCCCGCCGGCCCACCTGCTCGTCGTCCGGGAGGGGGGTGCCGAGGCCCCGGAGCGCTACTGGGACTTCACGATGAATGCCGCTCCACAAGCGGCCGTCGATGACAGTGCCGCAGCAGAGAGGGTCCGCGAACTCCTGACCGACTCGGTCCGGCTCAGGCTCCGGAGCGACGTCCCGGTCGGGACCTGCCTATCGGGGGGGATCGACTCCTCGACAGTCACCGCCCTGATCAACGACCTCCTGCGGGGCGAGCACCCGGAGAGCGTCGGGGACCGGCAGAGGACCTTCTCGGTCTGTTTCGACGACTCCCGGTTCGATGAGAGCCGGCATATCGACGTGGTGGTCGCGGCGACGGGCGTTGCCAACCGCCGGACGATCCCCGACACGAACGGGCTCTGGGAGGATATCGGGAGGCTCCTTTATATGCAGGACGAGCCGTTCGCCTCGCTTTCGATCTACGCCCAGTACTGCGTGATGCGGCTTGCCCATGAGGAGGTGAAGGTGGTCCTCGACGGGCAGGGCGCCGACGAGCAGCTCGCCGGGTATATCGCCTACCAGGCGCCCTACATCCGGGGGCTCTTCTCCCGTGGAGAGGTCGTCCGCGCCCTCCGGGAGGGGTTCGGGAGCGCGAGGCGTCACGGCTCGTTCCTTTCGTGGGCAGCCCGGCAGTTCTTCGTCCGGTCGGAGCGGCGGGGGCTCCTCCGCGGTCAGGCGCCGGAGGTCCTCCGGTATGCGGGATCGCTCGATGAGGTGCTGAAGCGGGAGGTCACGGCCTCGAACCTCCCCCTCCTCCTGCACTGGGAGGACCGGAACTCGATGGCCTTCTCGATCGAGGCACGGGTCCCGTTCCTTGACTACCGGCTCGTGGAGTACCTCGCTTCCCTCCCGCTCGACCAGAAGATCCGCGGCGGCGTCACGAAGTATGTCCTCCGGCGGGCGATCCGGGGCCTCGTCCCGGACGCCATCCGGTGCAGGATGGACAAGATGGGGTTCGTGACGCCCGAAGAGGCCTGGATGAAGGACGAGCTTGCCCCGGAGATCCTCGATCTCTTCTCGTCGCCGGAGTTTGCCCGGCGGCCCTACTGGGACGCGGAGCGGGTGCTCGGGAACTACCGGGAGTTCCTCGACGGGAAGAGTCCTTATTCAACCGAGTTCTGGCGGATCGCCTGCGCGGAACTCTGGCTAAGACAGTTCGATAACGTTTGACCCCGCCGGTCCCCGCTCCTCTTCACTCCCCCTCCTCCTGCGGGCAGACCCCCGCCTTCTCTCGCAGGCGTCCTCCTGCATACACCGCGAGCAGGACCGAGAGCACCCCGGTGATGAAGATGCCGTCAAAGATTCCCGCCCCGCCGATGGAGAGGATCGTCGCCTTTCCCCCGGCGAGCGCAGCGAGGACCGCCGGGTCGGCGAGGTTGAGGATGTCGGCGCCGAGCAGGGTGCCCATCGTCCCGCCCGCGTATGCAAGCCCCGGTGCGGTGCGACACCCTCTGGCGAGCAGGAGGCCTGCGGTGGCGCCTGCGAGAGGCGCGATGTAGATCGGCATCGTGATCCCGGTGCCCGGGACCGGCGTTGCAAAGGCGTAGGCGACGAGCGATACGGCGGCGATGGCGATGAGGGTCTTCATGCGCGGGACCCGGCCCCGCCCGACCATCTCGGCGGTCACGAAGAGGGGGATGACGGCTCCCCCGGTGTTGACCGCGATGGTGGCCCCGCCGAGAGTGATGAGCGGGATGTCGACGAGGCTCGCGGGGAGGGCCCCTGCGGTCACCAGTATCGCCTGGTAGAACCGGAGCCCGATCGACTCGAAGGCCTCCTCGCTCGCGAGGAGCAGGTTGAATATGACCAGTGCCGGGATGAGGAGAGCGAGGGCGATGAGGATCTGCTCCGGGCCAAAGAAGATCGGCAGAACAGCGATTGCGGGGAACTCGGTCTCCATGGGCTCTACCACGAATGGGTCCATGCATTAAATACCTTCAGCCGCTCTTCCGGGGTGGTGCAGCGCCTTCTCATGACATCTCCGCATCTGACCCCTTGTAGGGGATTTATAGTGAAAATAAGTCCTATTAATATATTAATCAAGCAAAGACTCTTTTTTATCGGCGATAGAAAATAGAAATATTCATATGTGGGTAATGGGGATATGATATCCCAGCAATAATTCCCCCCGATACGCTAACGGGAGGATGCCCGCACCTTGTTGTGCGGTATAACGCATGCCGGCTACCATACCGGAAAATCCGGCTTTATTCATCGGTCTGCATGCGCCATGATAGTGGGTGATTGAAAACGACTCCGTTGTATCCGAGCGGCCGTGTCTATGGAGAGCTGCACGAACACCTTCACTGTTGAGGATCTGATCCGGCACCTGGAACAGCTTCAGGCACGCGGCCCAATTCCGCTCGATGTGAAGAGCGGGGAGGTCCTGGGTATCCTCTGCACCTCCGGCCAGGGCAGGCGGACCCTGATCAACATCCTCATGACGATGCTCTTCCCGGTATCGGGGTTTGCCGAACGTTCGCCGCTTGCGATCCTCGGGAACCTCGGAGACGTGCGGCGGAGCATGGGCATTGTCCTCCAGGAACCGGTTCTTGACCCTGCGCTGACCGGCAGGGAGAACCTGGACTTCCACGCACGGCTGCACGGGCTCTCCGACCGGGCCAGGGGCCGGCGGATCATCGAGGTCATCGAACTCTCGGGGCTCTCCGGGAGTGCCGATACGGCGGTTGAGGCCTACTCGCCGGCCATGCTCCGGCGCCTCGAGATCGCCCGGGCCTTTCTTTCGCATCCGGGTGTCCTCTTCCTTGCCGAACCGACGAAGGGCCTGGACGACTCCAGCCGCAGGGAGATCTGGAGCCTGCTCCGGCGGATGAATCACGAGCGGAGGGTGACGGTCGTCCTTACGACGCACGAACTGGACGAAGCGGCGGCGATATGCAACCGGGTCGCGGTGGTGGACGGCGGGGAGGTTGTGGCCCTCGACACGCCGGAGACCTTCGGTTCGATGATGGCGATCGACGAGGGGCTGCTGAAATTCGACGGGACCTCCTGATCCGGCCGTCCGGTACCCGGGTCAGAACATCTTTATCCCTGCCGGGCATGACATGAGTGTATGGCTGACCTTTACCTGCCGCTCATCCTTATTCTTGCCATCGGTGCCGTCATCGTCGCTGTTCTGGTCGGTGGATGCCTTGGTGGCGATCCGCCCGGAAAGACCGGGATCGTCCGGACAATCCCGCCCGCCGAGGCGCTCGCCCTGATCGAAGAGAAGAAGGGCAGCCCGGACTTCGCCGTCATCGATGTCAGAAGACCCGACGAGTTTGCCGGGGGCCATATTGAAGGCGCAATCAACATCAACTCGGCAACGTTCTCAGGGCGCCTCGCCGAACTCGACCCGGATGGGACCTACGTCATATGCTGCCAGCGGGGCGGACGGAGCGCCGGCGTCCGGGATATGATGCGGGATGCCGGGTTCCATGAAGTCTACGAGATCGGGGGCGGGATGAACGCCTGGACGGCCGCCGGGCTCCCGGTGGTCAGGGGCTGAGCCTTCAGTCTTTGGGCTTCACGTAAGTGACGCCTTCCGGCTCTTCCCTCTCCCGGGTCTCAATCACGATGGTGCCTGAGATCCGGTTGAAGAGCCTCTGTTTTGAGCCCGGCATTGCGAGCCACCCGATCAGGCAGTCGGGGACGAGGAGAAACGCCTTCCCGATGCTCTCGGCTGCGGCGGCAGCAAAACCGATATCCTCCCCGGCTCGACCGGTGACCCTGATCTTCAACGCCATCTTGCCGATGGACTGGCCCCGGTAGCCCTCAAGCAGCGTCCAGTAGAGAAAGAGGACGATGGATGAGAGGCTCATGGAGACGAGGCCGGGGTCTATCGTGAATCGCCAGGCGGGCGGGAGGCGGTCGGAGAGCGCCCAGAGGGGCAGCCCGATCAGGATGATATCGATGAGCCAGGCCCAGAACCGGCTCTCCCATTTGGCGAGGTAGAGGGTGACCATATCGCTCTTCTGTCGTCCTCTGTGGGTCTTAAGGGTTCGTGTCGGTTGACGTGGTTCTTATGCAGAGCCGTAGCACGGGAGCAGTCCGCCCCGAAAAAAGGTGTTACCCGATATAACTCAGTTCTTCGCGGCCCTTTGCTTCCTCGGCTTCCTGAATATTGGCCAGGAGCTGCTCCATATCCGCGGCACGCTGCTGCAGGGAGGTGTGGTCGACCTCGACTCCCATCAGGCGGGAGAGGACCTCAAGGAGCCCGTCGGCGCTCTTCGGGTCGACGATGTAGCCGCTCGTCTCGCCCATGAGGCAGATCCCTTCGATGCCCCGCTGCTCGCCGAGGCCGAGGAGCAGCCCCGACGCCCCGACGATCATGCCGCCGCTTCCGGCGTTCTCAAACGATCCTCCGGCCGCCTCGACCTCCGGCAGCAGGTGCTCCATATTGACGGCCGCAAGCACCCTCGGCTTCTCGACCAGGTGGCCGACGCCGTAGCCGCCGAGAGCATAGATCCGCCGGACGCCGAGGTCTTCGGCGATATCGAGGTAACTCTCGGTCAGGATATAGTGCCCCTCCGCCGAGGTGCTCTGGAAGTCGCCCACGAGAAAGAGGACTGCCTTCCCGTCTCTCTCGCAACGATAGATCTCGTTGTTGACGAGGTGGGTGACCCCCCGCTCGTCGACGATCACCTGGGGCGGAAAGTGCAGCGAGGAGATCTCCGCGATCTTCTCGGCCTGGAGTTCGTGGATCAGGTGTTCCGCAACAAGTTTTCCGACGTGCCCGATGCCGGGCAGTCCCTCAATCAGGACCGGGGCGTCGATCTCCTCGTCGCGCAAAAAGTTCACTGTGACGTGTTCCATCTCCGTACCCCCCTCCTGTACTTACAGTACCTGTCCTCGGGGGAAAAACGTGCCGGGTGGGCCGGTGCTGTCGGCCCGCCGCAGACCGGGCAGACCGGAGAGAGCGTATATCTCCGATCTTTGAGACAGCGGCGAATACGGCTGCTCATACGGTCTTATCCGGCCTTCTGCTTCCGGATAAACTTGCCGGTTCCGCCTGCCCGTTCGACCACACCGACGGCGGCGCCTGCCGCCTTCTCGATTGCCTTCTCAGCCGCCTTGTAGTCGGGTGCGGTCACTTTTATCCGGTATTTCGGGGCCCCGATGTAGATCAGGTCGATCTCCACGTCCTCAACCTTCGGCTGCGCACTCCGGAGCGCCCGGCGTATCACGTTGACGCCGTCGGGCCGGGCCGACGTCAGGATGAGGTGCCCCGTGACGGTCACTTTCGAGACCTTCACGTTCTCGTGCGCGATGGAGACGAGCGAGTTCCTGACCGGCTCATCGAGTTTCAGCCGGTCCGCCGCTTCGCCGCCGGTGGTGACGATGTCCTCGAAGGCAGGATAGAACATGCCGTATTCGCGGTATATGGCCTCCTCGATCGTCTTCTGGTCCACCCCCGTCGCCTCGGAGGCGAACCCGATCCACTTCGCGGCCTTCTGCTCGTTCTTCCACTCGTGAATCTTCTCGCGCCGCTGGTGCTCGTTAACGTCTTTCAACGAGAGATCGATGTGGCCACGGTCAGGGTCCACGTTCAGGACTTTGCAGACGACCTTCTGTCCTTCCCGTACGTAGTCGCGAATGTACTTGATCCAGCCCCGTGCTATCTCGGATATGGGTATGAGGCCCCGGCGCCCGTCGTACTCATCCAGGGTAACGAACGCCGCGAAGTCCTTGACGTCCGCGACTGTGCAGACGACGAGTTCTCCTTCATCGGGCCACTCTCTCTCGTGCATGGAATACTCACTCAAGTACTGCCAGTATCTCAGCCTTTATATCAGCTTTTCCACCGTGGGGCTCTGCAAGGATCCTCCCGCAGACGTTGCACTCCACAACGGTACTCGCTCTCTCAAAGACTACCTGTTCATTCTCGCAGTCGGGGCACTTTACCCGGAGGAACGTGCTCCTGTTCTCTCTGTTCAGCCGAACCATATTGCCATCACTCCGTAAGTTCAAACTTGCCGAGCCGGAATCCCGCCCGGAGGTGCGCCTTTCCACAGACCGTGCACCGGTATCTCACGTTGATCCTCTTCGTCGGCTTGTCGCCACCGGGCACCTTGCTGAACTTGCCCATGTTGCCCACAGTGCTTCTGCGTCCCTTCTGGCGGTCAATCCAGTTGAAGTGGCGCACTTTGCCCTTCTTCACCTTCACGACCTCGTGGGTCTGGTGGTTCCTGCAGAATGGGCAGTACGTCTTGAACTTTGACGGCATTTTCATGATAGTAACCTCTATTCGATTGATTCGAGTACCTATATTACTTGTTAAGCCTAATATTTAAGGCTATGTCGTGCTCGCAGAGCACGTCCGCGTTGTTTTCCGGCAGGGTGACGATATCCCCCCGCTTCAATGCGTATGTCCTGCCGTCCACTCCCATGAACGACTCCATATCGGAGAGGATGTGGACGAGGGCGTAGGGAGAGAGGATGGGGCGGGGAGCGGGGGGTGCCGGTTCATCCGCTTCCGGGTCCGGTGCGATCGGGGAGAATTCGGCAGCTGCTTCGACTGCTGCCGCACTGCTGCCGGCGAAGGGGTACTCCGCCCCGTGGACGAGGGCTTCCCGGCAGCCCTCGATGGCATCGATGATCTGCCCGTACATCGCCCTCTCCGCCGGCAGCATCTTCCTCATCTCCTCCTTGTCGACATACTGCCCCTCGATCTGCTGGAACGCAAGGTCGAGGACCTGCCGGGTCCGGATGGCGAAGATCTCCTGCACGGTCTCGGTGACGCTCCCGATCTCCTCGATGAGCAGGCTGCCTGCCCTGCTCTCAAGCGGGTTCTGCAGGCTGTAATAGTCTGCCTTGAGCTTCTCGATGTAGGCACGGGCGTCATCGTAGAGGCCGGGCTCGATATCCGAGAGCCTCCCCGAATGATGCATATCGAGCAGCATCAGCCGGAGCCGCTCAAGAAGGTCGGCCATCTTCACGCACCCCCGGTGATCTCTGCCATGTTCCGGCAGCAGAGGAAGACCGCCAGCGCCTCCGGGACGGTTGCGGTCCCGGCTTTGAGCGTGTAGGTGTTGCCGAGGAGGGAGGTGGTGAAGTTCGCCTTCATCTCCACCCGCACGTCCCGCTCGCCGAAGGCAACCGCGTCCACGAGCGGGTCGAAGTCCGCGAGGTCCCGGATCTCAAGCGGGACCACCCGCATGCCGCTGCCGCCGTGAAGCGATCCCGGCGCCCGGATGAGCCGCTTGATATCGGTCGTGACCGGCTCGTCCGCCCGCGCCCCCGCGTCACGGAGCCGCTCCTCAAAGTCGGGCGCGGCCGCGATCGCCCGGACGACCCGGTTCTCAAAGAGATCCTCGGGGTCCTTCTCGAGCAGGGCATCGAGACCCGTAAGGAACTCGGGAGCCGCCGACTTGCTGACGCC
>JAEWMO010000145.1 GCA_023457135.1 Methanobacteriota archaeon
CTGGGCGCGGTCGGTCGCGTCGTGGACCGCTCCTGCCCGCATGCCGTTGCCGAACGAGAGGGTGACCTCGTGCTCTTTTAAGATCTCGACCAGGTAGTCGAACTCCGAGTAGAGCGGGTTCTCCTTCTCGTTGTGGAGCATCCACGCGGTCATGAACGCCCCGCCCCGGGAGACGAGCCCGCCGTGCCGCCCCTGGTTCTGCAGGCGCTTCATCGTCTCATAGTTGATCCCGGTGTGGATTGCCATGAAGTTGGTGCCGAGCTTCGCCTGCTCCGCCGTGATCCGGAAGAGGTCGTCCTCCTCCATGTTGACGACCGCCCCGTGCTTCCGGGCGGCCTCGATGAAGGCCTGGTAGAGCGGGACCGACCCGACCGAGAGGGTGGTCGCCTCGACGACCCGGCGCCGGATCTCCTGGAAATCGCCGCCGGTGGAGAGTTCCATCAGCGTGTCGGCGCCGGCACGCTCGGCCTGCCGGGCCTTCTCGATCTCCATATCGACGTCAATGATATCCGACGACGTCCCGATGCTCGCGTTGACCTTGGTCCGGAGGCCTTCGCCGATACCGCAGATCTTCACTTTCCGGTAGGGGGATACCGGGATGACGATGTGGCCCTCGGCCACGCCGCGCCTGACGAAGTCTTCGGTTACGCCTTCTGCTGCTGCGACGATCCGCATCTCCTCGGTGACGACGCCGCGCCGGGCGTCTTCTATGAGACCCATGACGTTATATTTGGGAGAAAGGGTTGATAAAGGCTCGTTTTTGATATCCGGGCTAAAATATTCTTGTTCTCTCCTCAAGTCAACTTGATTTACTCTTATTCAGGTCCGGTTTCTTACCTGAAAGCCAACGCTTACAAGAGATGGAGGAGCACCGGTATACTGACCGATGAAGAGCCTGTACGTCAATTTCGGTGGTTTTGTCCCGATCAGCACCGTCGACTGGAGGGGACGGGCGGCCTGCACCGTCTTTCTCCGGGGATGCCCCGCCCGGTGTTTCTACTGCCATAACCGCGCCCTCCTGGGGGGTGAGGACCTCCGTCCCCTGGAAGAGGTCGTCACGATGATCCGGGGCTCCCGCATGCTTGCAGGCGCCGTGGTCTTCTCCGGCGGGGAGCCGACCCTGCAGGGGCCGGCGCTCATCGAACTCGCCGCCGCCGCCCGCGAGATGGGGCTCTCTGTGGGCCTGCATACCAACGGCATCTTCCCCCGGGTGATTGAGGACCTCCTCGAGAAGCACCTCGTCGACATGATCGCCCTTGATGTCAAGACGACATGGGAGCACTATGACGATCTCCTGGGCCTCGCAGCCGTCGATGCGGTGCAACAATCGCTTGCTGCCTGCAGGCGGGCGAAGGCCGACGGGAGGCTCGGCGCCTGCGAGATCGTCGTCACGCTCTTCCGGGGCCGCGAGAGCGATCTCCTCTCCATCGAGGAGGCTACCCGCGGACTCGACCTCGTCCTCCAGCAGGGGGTGGCCGGGGGGTTCGTGCCCCTGACCCGGCGGGAACTCGAGGCGGCAGCGGCAGCGATCGGGCGGAGCGTCCGTATACGGACACGGGAGGACGGCGAGGTCGGATACGACCCCGGGCAGGAACCGTCCCGGTGACGTTAAGCATAAGATTCCCGGGAACGCACGTTTATGCAGATATCTGTGGCGGCCGCCACAACCTGCATCACCGGTGTCAGGTGTCCGGGTCTACCGGCACGGCCCGCTGTTCTGAATATGATAGTATAATAAGACGGAGAAACCCTGATGAAGGTCATTGGAATCGTTGGTATGCCGGCAAGCGGGAAAGGAGAGGTCTCAAGGATCGCCCGGGACCTCGGGATCCCGGTCGTGGTCATGGGGGACGCGATACGGGAACAGGTGAGACTGGCCGGACTTGAACCGACGGATGCGAACTGCGGCGCGATCGCGGGGAGACTGCGTGCGGACCTCGGCATGGACGCCATCGCCCGGATCACCATCCCGGCCATCGAGGCCGCCGCCGCCCCCGTGGTTCTGGTGGACGGTATCAGGGGCGACTACGAGGTGACGACGTTCCGGGAGCACTTCCCCGACTTCACGCTGATCGGGATCGTCTCGTCGTTTGAGACGCGGTATGCGAGGCTCGCGAACCGGGGCCGGTCGGACGACTCCCTCACAAAAGAAGAACTCCGGGCCCGGGACGCCCGCGAAGAGAGCTGGGGGCTCGGCCGTGCGCTCGAGCTGGCCGACTGCCGGATCGTGAACGAGGGGAGCCTTGAAGGGTTCGCAACGGAGGTCAAAGACCTGCTCCGCCGCCTTGGAGGGAGCGCATGAGCCTTGCTCCGTATTTCTCCTCATCGTCGAAGGTCTGGGAGTCGCGCGACTGGATCTTCGGGCTTGAGAAACTCGGGTACGCCGGGTGGGAGATCGTCGCCGACGGGAAGTACCGCCTGGACAACCCCGACAACCTCACTGCCATCAAGGAGAACCTCGCGAGTACCGGCCTTCATGCGACCGTCCACGCACCCTATAGCGACCTGAACCTCGCATCCTTGAACTACCCCATCTGGCGCGAGTCGATCCGCCAGACCTGCTGCTGCATCCGCTACGCGGCCGAGCTGACCGACCGGGTGACGGTCCACCCCGGGTTCGTATCTCCGGTGGGAAAACTCGTTCCCGAGAAGGTCTGGGAGATGCAGAAGACCGCACTCGTCGAGATCGGGAAGTATGCCGAGGACCACGGCGTTCTCGCCTGCGTCGAGAACATGATCAGCATCAAAGACTTCCTCTGTCGCTACCCCGAAGAACTCCTCGGCCTCACGGAGGGGATCGCCGGGATCGGGATCACGCTCGATCTCGGGCACGCGAACACCAACGGCCTCGTCGACGCGTTCCTCGCGCACGTTCCCGCTATCAGCCACCTCCATATCCATGACAACCACGGGCAGTCGGACGAGCACCTGGCGCTCGGCGACGGGAAGATCAACTGGGAGAAGGTCGGGCGGATCGTCGCCCGCGACTACTCCGGCCGGGCCGTGATCGAGGGCCGGTCGCTTGAAGAGGCAAAACGGAGCCTTGCGGCATTCAGGAAGTGGTTCGTATAGCCGGCGAGACGCTTCACGTCCATTTCCTCGGGACCGCCGGGGCGCTCCCGTCCCCGCAGAGGAACCCCTCCAGTGTCCTCATCCGGCGGGGCTCCGATACCCTGCTCTTCGACTGCGGGGAGGGCACCCAGCAGCAGATGATGCGTGCCCGGACCGGGTTCACCATCGACGCCGTCTTTGTCACCCACTGGCACGCCGACCACTTCCTCGGCATCTTCGGGCTCGTCGAGACGCTCGCGTTCACAGGGAGGACCGAGCCGCTCCCGATCTACGGCCCGTCCTGGGTCGAGGAGTTCGTCGACCTCGTGCAGAGGATCAACCGCCACGCCCGGGGGTTCACGGTCACCGCTCATACCCTCAGCCACGGCTCGGTCGTTCCCTTCAACGGCTACACCGTCCGGGCGTTTGCAACGCACCACGGCATCCCCGGCCTCGGCTACGTCATGGAGGAGGACGAGCGGCCCGGCCGGTTCAACCGCGAACGGGCGATTGCGCTCGGCGTCCCGCCGGGACCGCTCTTCGGCCGGCTCCAGCGCGGGGAGACGGTCCGCATCGTCCGCGACGACGCCGAGGTCGAGGTCCGGCCCGGCGATGTGCTGGGCGAACCGCGCCCGGGCAGAAAGATCGTCTATACCGGGGACACGCGGCCTCTCCAGCACCTGCCCGAGACTGCCGCGATGCTCCGGGATGCCGACCTCCTGATCCACGACGCCACGTTCGACGATCAGGAGAGCGACCGTGCCCGGGAGGTCCTGCATTCCACCGCCGGCGAGGCAGGTGAAGCCGCCGCCGTCTTAAACGCACGGATGCTTGCCCTGATTCACATAAGCTCCCGCTATACCGCCACAGCAAACCATATACGCGATGCAAAGCGACAGTATGAGGGAGACGTGATCCTCCCGGCCGATCTTGCGGTTGTGGAGATACCGTACCGGGGATGAGTGCAATGGACGGTGATATTGATGGAGCAGGGGCTATTCAGCCAGAGCCGCCTGATACTGACCGGCCTTGGCGCCCTGCTCATCAGCGCCGTCGTCTCGAGCATCACCGGCATCTATCTTGGCTCTGTCCGTGAAGTCCTCGAGCTGATCCCGGGCCTGATGGTGATCCTGCCCTCGGTCATCCATATGCGGGGGAGCATCGCCGGAGTCTTTGCATCCCGTCTATCCTCGGCGATGCACCTCGGAGAGTTCTCCATCGATTTTGATGAGGGCTCCGTCCTCGGCGACAACATCCGCGTCTCGTTCGTGGTGACCGTCCTGACGGCGTTCGCCCTCGGGCTCTTCGCCTACGCGGTGAGTTACATCTTCGGGTATCCCGTGGTGGGCCTCACCGAGCTCGTGCTCATCTCGGTCACGAGCGGCGTCGTCGCGGGGCTTCTGGTGACGGGGATCACCCTGGTCGTCGCTCTCGCCAGTTACCGCTACGGCCTCGACCTCGACATGATCGCCGCCCCGACCGTCACCACCTCAGGGGATCTCATCACGCTCCCGATCCTCATCCTCACCGCGACGCTCATCATGCTCCTCCCCCCGCCGGTGCGGCTGGTGCTCGGTGCAGTCACGGTCGCCATTGCCGTCGCTGCTCTCATCTACTCCCGGCGGCGACCGGAGGGGGTCGGGCCGATCGTCCGCGAGAACCTCTCCCTTCTCATCCCGCTCAGCATCCTCGGCACGCTGGCCGGGCTGACCTACTCGGTCAGCCTCGACAGCCTCGTGGCCTTCGCGGTCTTTCTCATTCTGATACCGCCGTTCATGGGTGGACTCGGGTCGATAGGCGGCATACTCGGCTCGCGCCTCTCGACGGGGATGCATACCGGCGAGGTCAGCCCCGCGCTCCTCCCCGAGCGCGGCGTGGTGCATCATTTTATTATTTCCTATCTCTATACGTTGATACTGCTTCCACTGCTGGCGCTCATCGCGCACGGCGCGGCGGTGCTCATGGGATTGAACAGCCCCGGTCTCGGGATGCTGGTCGCCATCAGCCTTGTAGCGGGTCTGGTCGTCATGACGCTGGTGAATGTCGTAGCCTACGTCACTGCGAGCCTGTCATTCCGGTACGGTCTCGATCCCGACAACTTTGGAATCCCTGTCATCACAAGCCTGATCGACCTGATCGGGGCAGCTGCGCTCGTGGCAATGATAGGCCTGCTGTTGCAGTAAAAAACATGAGAACAACGGTTAGCAGACCCATGATGGAACATGAATATCAACCGGTCAGTTTCAAAGACGTCCTCATCGAGATGAAGGACGTCTCTGAGTTGATGGTTGATCTCTCTTACTCCGCAATCCTCTTCGACAGCAAAGAGATAGCGCTTGAAGTGACCAATCTCGAAGAGCGAATGAACAAACTCGTCTATCAGGCGAGAATTCAGAGCGTTCTTGCCGCGAGAAGGATCGAAGAGGCGGAGGCGATGAGCGGCATGCTCCAGGTGGCTGAGGCCGCTGAGAGGATCGCGAACTCTGCCTCGGATATGGCAAAACTTATCCTGAAGGATATCCGGTTCCCGGCAAAACTCAAGCGCGTCTTTCCCGAGGCCGAGGAACTTGTCATCCGGATCATCGTCGGTCCGGGAAGCGAGGTTGTCGGGCACACGCTCGGCGACCTCAAGGTCCAGAGCACGACCGGGATGCAGGTGATCGCCATCCGGCGCGGCAAGGGCTGGATCTATGACCCCGACAGGGCCACCCGGGTGGAGAACGGGGACATCCTGATAGCACGGGGCCCGGAAGCGGGGGCGGATATTCTCTCCGGGATGGCGGGAATGGCGGAGCGGCCCGTGGGCGAAGTCCTGCACGCGGGTGAGGTCGACGATCTCGACCGGGCGGTCCAGCTGATCATCGAGATGAAGAACCTCTCGGAACTCTCCGTGGGGCTTGCGTACACCTCGCTGCTCTTCAGCAACAAGGAGGTGGCGCACGAGGTGGTCGCCCTCGACAGCACGCTCGATGACATGCGCTACGACCTGGACCTCTGGATCCTCGAGGCGGCACGGAAGATCGAGGATGTGCGGCACCTCCGCGGGTTGCTCTATCTCTCGTCGTTCACGCAGGCGATCAGCGACTCGGCCCATGCCATCGTCGACGTCCTCCTGCGGGATATCGAGATCCCGCCGGTCTTCAAGAAGATCGTCCGGGAATCGGACGAGATCATCACGAGGATCCCCGTGGCCGACCGATCACCGCTTGTAGGCAGGACTCTCAAAGAGATGTCGCTTGCGACGGTGACGGGGATGATCGTGCTCGCCGTCAAACACGGCGACCGGTGGGTCTATCGGCCGGGGAAGGATGTCAGGCTCCTCGACGGTGACATCATCATAGCAAAGGGCAGGCGCGACGGTGAGTGCCGGCTCTATGAACTTGCCGGGTATACCGCCGAGATGCCCGAAGAATAACCAGGAGAATTACTATGGAAGATACAGAAGATACGATTGTCTACCGCCTCGGAGCGAACTGTGATCTCGACGAGGTGGAGGAAGGAAAGATGTACCTCGGACGGGTGCAGGGTTTTGCCCCGTTCGGCGTCTTTGTCCAGTTAAACGACCGGGTCAAGGGACTTGTCCACAAGAGCAACGTGAAGGTGCAGCACACGGAGCGTGACCCGATCATCGTTCACGTCCTGCAGATCCGGAGCAACGGCAACATCGACCTTGAAGAGGTTACGCCGACCGTCTACCAGACCCGGAACGTGACCAAGAAGACGACGAGCGTGCTGATCGCCGATCTCGGAAAGAAGATCGGCAGGACGGTCCTGGTCGAGGGCGAGGTTGCCCAGATCAAGCAGACGTCCGGCCCGACGATCTTCACGATCGTGGACGAGTCCGGCACCGCGAACGCGGCCGCGTTCATCGAGGCAGGGGTCCGCGCCTACCCTGAGGTCAAACTCGGAGATCTCATCGCCCTTACGGGCGAGGTGATGCAGCGCAACAACCAGCTCCAGATCGAGGTCGGGTCCATGTCGGTCCTGGAGCCGGAAGACGTAGCCCGGGTCAGGGCACGTATCGATGCGGCTCTCGATGCACGTGCCGAGCCGCCGGAGATCCCGTTCCTCGTGGAGAGCGAGGTTCTTGAAGCCCTCCGCCCGCAGATGCGCCAGGTAGCAAAGGAGATAAGGAAGGCGGTCCTGACCGCACGGCCGATCATTCTCCGGCACCACGCGGACGCGGACGGCATCTGCGCCGCCGTTGCCATCGAGCAGGCGGTTACCGCACTCCTCCGGGAGAGCGGGGGAGATTTCGACGCCGAGTATTTCCTCTTCAAGCGCTCTCCGTCAAAAGCCCCGTTCTACGAGATCGAGGACATCACACGGGATCTCGACTTTGCCCTCAAGGACAACATCCGTTACGGGCAGAAGATGCCGATGATCCTCCTGATGGACAACGGGTCCACCGAGGAGGATATGCCGTCGCTGAAGGTGACCCGGATCTTCGGTCTCCCGGTGATGGTCGTGGACCACCACCACCCCGACGAGATCGTGGACGACTACCTGATCGGGCACGTCAATCCCTACCACGTGGGCGGCGATTACGGCATCACGGCCGGGATGCTGGGCACCGAGGTTGCCCGTCTGGTCAACCCGACGGTCGAGGACCAGATCAAGCACCTGCCGGCGATCGCAGGGGTCGGGGACCGGAGCGAAGCGCCGGAACGTGCGAAGTATCTTGCCCTCGCGGCGCCCGAATACTCGGAGGACGACTGCAAGGATATCGCGCTCGCGCTGGATTACGAGCAGTTCTGGCTCCGGTTCAGCGATGGAAGAGAGATCATCAAGGACATCCTGAACCTCTCCGGCAACCCCGACCGCCACAAGCAGTTTGTCAACCTGCTGGTCGAGGAAGCGAACCACGCGATCGCGGAGCAGCTCGAGGCCATCATGCCCCACGTGGAGAGCCGGATGCTGCCGAATGGTGCTCATCTCTTCATGCTTGACGTGGAGATATTCGCCCACCGGTTCACGTTCCCGCCGCCCGGAAAGACATCGGGCGAGGTGCACGATCGGCTGGTCAAAGCCCACCCGGGTGAGCCTGTCGTGACGATCGGGTTCGGGCCGGACTTTGCCGTCCTGCGTTCCCGCGGCGTCATGATGAACATACCCCGGATGGTGCGTGAACTCCATGCCGAGATCACCGGCGGCGGCGTAAGCGGCGGTGGCCACCTTGTCGTCGGGAGCATCAAGTTCGTGGAAGGAATGCGCGAGACCGTGGTCGAGAGCCTGATCAAGAAGATTGGTGAAGCGCCAATCTGATTGCTATTTCTTTCTCACCCCTTTCACGGGTGTTCTGTGACCCTCCGGCAGGGCCTGGCGCCGGGGCGATCCCGGTGGCCTGAGGGGTCCGCACTGCGCCGGCACATAGGGGCATACTCTCTCATCCACGTTTCTCCGGAGATGATCTGCGGCTCGATAACGATCTCCGGTATCGCCGCCCTGCAGGTCGGGCGCCGGCGGGGTTACCCGACGTTGCAGTTTTTATGGCGACCGAAATATAAAAGTGGGTGTATGATAAACAGGAGCCTTCATGGCAGGAAATCGATTGATCTGGAGAGGGCTCCTGGTCGTGCTGCTTGTGGCAGCAGTGGCCGCTGTGCAACCCGTTGCGGCCCAGACCGCGGCATCCGCGGAACCCATGACCTGGACCCTCCCCCCGACACCTCCCACGCTCCCGGTGGAAGAGACGCCGGTTGAGACCGATGAGGTGACTCCGGTCGAGACCGA
>JAEWMO010000146.1 GCA_023457135.1 Methanobacteriota archaeon
CTTACAGAACGTCCGATTAACCGCAAACTGCAACCTCTAGGGGATACTATAGTTGGAGGTATTTAGTAACACATATATATGGACCCCAAGGGTATAAAAATGTTTTGCTAAATTATAAATATACCATCTCACTTCTGCAGAAGTCGTTTTATGTCCCTGGAGAGCACTTCCCGGGATTCCGCCTCCGTCAGTCCCGCGCCGCACGCAACCGCCCATCGTGCCTCCTTTGACATAAGATCGGAGGGCGCATGCGTATCGGAATCGACGACCAGCCGGCAGCCGGCCTCCCGCGCCACCCGCACAACGTGGCCGTTGGTCCGGTTGTGGCCCCCGCGTGAGGTGATCTCGAGTGCTATCCCCCGCGCGGCCGCCTCGCGGGCATCCTCCCCCGTGACGAGACCGGGGTGAGCGAGCACGTCCACGTCATCACACGTGCAGGCGGCGCGGTTGGTCCCCGGCGCCACCGGCTCCACGACCGTCTCCCCGTGGACCACGACGATATCGGCACCGCGCCGCTTTGCGTCGCGTGCAAGCGCCGGGATCAGGGAGGGCGGGACGTGGGTGAGCTCCACCCCGACGAGCAGGTCGACACCGTAGCACCGCGCCGAGTCGCGAACACCGCCCACCGCCTCCACCAGGCGGGCAAGGTTCGAGGCGTCCGCGTGGTCCGTGACGGCCAGGGTCTCGTAGCCGAGGACGGCGGCCCGGCGCACGAGCTCGGTCGGGAGGAGTTCGCCGTCGGAGAGGATGGTATGGGTGTGCAGGTCGTACATGGTCACTTCCGGCCCGAGAGGCCGCGGGCGACCTTCTTGATCAGGTCTTCCTTGCTGCCTTCCCACTCCACCACGATCCGGCCCTCGCGCTCGGCCCACCGGGCCGGGTGGTGGTGCTCCTCCACCCGGTGGGGGACCTTCATCCGTCGCAGGACAGCCTCGATGGCGGGCATCTCCGGGGATTTTGCGCCGAGGTTCTTCGCGACGCGACGCCCTTCCCGCCGCTGGAGCGTGGCGTCGAAGTAACAGGGATACAGGATGCGTTCTGCGCTCATTGCCGTAGGGGTTGGGTGTTAACCTATAAACAGATCATGATCACAGTACATACCATGCACCACATCGACGTCCACGTGGAGAAAGACATCTACGACGTCAACAACCGCATCGCCGATGCCAACGCGAGTCACCTCAAAGGGCACGGCATCCGGGCGTTCGACCTTCTCGGCGCCATCGGATCGGGGAAGACCGCCCTGATCGTCCGGCTCGCCCCGATGCTCAAGGCGCGGGGGCTCCGCACCGGCGCCATCGCCGGGGACGTCTATGGCGACGACGACTTCCAGCGGATCGTCGCAGCCGGGGTTCCGGCCTACAACGCGAACACCGGGAAGGAGTGCCATCTCGACGCTCACCTCGTCGAGCACGCCATCGAGCACCTGCCGCTCGATGAGATCGACGTCCTCTTCATCGAGAACGTCGGCAACATGGTCTGCCCGACGGACTTCCGGCTGGGCGCCGAGAAGAGGATCGTCATCGTCAGTTCGACCGAAGGGGACGACGTGGTGAACAAGCACCCGATGATGTTCCGCGGGAGCAACATCGGTGTCATCAACAAGGTCGACCTCGCCCCATTCGTCGGTGCCGACCTCGATCGGATGGAGCGGGATATGCACCGCTACAACCCGGAGATGAAGGTCTTCCGGACGAATATGAAGACCGGGGAAGGGCTCGAGGCGCTGCTCGATGCGATCCTCGCGTGATCAGCAGGGTTAAATATCCCGGTCTCGAATAGTTATAGCACTTTAACGAGAGATCGCTATCCCCTGGGGTACCGCGTCCTCAGCAGAGTATATTTCGGTGGTCACATGCAGTGGCAAGGAAGATCAGTACGGAAGCCCTCCGGCGGGCGCTACCACACCTCCCGGGGCAAGATGAGAGCGGAGATCGGCAGAGCTCCCGCAGAGACGCACATCGGTGAAGAACGCAAGAAGATCGTCCGCACCTTCGGGGGCAACCAGAAGGTCCGGGCGCTCCGGCTCGATTTCGCGACGGTCGCAGACCCCGCGAAGGGCACGACCCAGAAGGTCAAGATCGAGACGGTCGAGGCGAACAGCGCGAACCCCAACTACGTCCGGCGGAACCTCCTCACGAAGGGCGCCATCATCAGGACCGAGCTTGGCCGCGCGCGGATCGTCAGCAGACCCAGCCAGGACGGCGTCGTCAACGCTGTCCTGATCGCATAATACTCTTTTTTCACGGCCCGAGGGAACACCAGCCTTCGGCCTGCCTGACAACCAGTTCTACGATCGCAGACAGGACGGTCCCGATATACACGGGAAGATCGCTACGCGGGATACCCCGGGAGCGGAGGGTGTTCTCGCAGACGATGAACCGGACGCCGCGCTCCGCGAGCTCTTCCAGGAGCGCCGTATGAGAGGTGCCGGTGCGGAGCCCCTCGACCCCGCCGGCATGGGCGACCACCTCGGCCTCGACGCCGTCATATCGCCGTCACGCTCCCGCGGAGTTCCGCGCTCACGGGACCCTTCGCGAGGTAGCGTTCGAGCGCCTCGATCGCATGAACGTCGAGGTTCTCCCGGTTCGTTCCGTACTTCGGCGGCACGCCCTGGCCGGTGACGAACGCGGCGCGGTAGACGGCGTCAGGGTCGTGCCTCCGCCCCCCCGCAAAGAACTCCTGGATCCGGAGACCGGGCGCGTTCTCGAGCCTGCAGTAGAGTTTGATCCCCATGCACCGCTTCACGTAGCCCCCCATCTGCTGGTAGGGGTCGCGGGCAAACGTCCGCTCCAGGTTCTCCTCCATCATCGCCCGGAGGTCCCGGCCCGTGATCTCGACCGTCGAGACAGGAGGATTGACCGGGATGATGTTCCAGAGATCGTTTGCCGTCACCGGGCCCGGCGGCACCGGGGCACCGTAGCGCCAGCCGTTCGAGAACGCCATCTCGGCGTCCGTGGCATCCAGGATCGCCTGCAGGAGGAGGTTGTCCATCGTGGCCTCAAGGACCGTGGTCCGCGAGAGCCCCGTCCGGGTCTCCCCGACGACCCGCGAGAGACGCTCGCGGTGCGGGTCCACGGCCTCCGCGACCTGGTCTTCGACTTCCGGGTCGGGCCGGATCTCCTCGCCGACGATGATCAGTTCGTGGGAGAAGCGCTTCACCCGCCGGTTCTCGACCGTCAGATCGAGCCGGCCGAGGAAGGAGCCGTGGCAGCCGGACTGGATGATGATCGTGTCGTTGACGATTGCAGGCTCAAAGAGGCGGTTGTGGGTGTGCCCGGAGAGGAGGACGTCGATCCCGTCCACCTCCCCGGCGAGTTTCACCTCCTGCGGGAAACCGAGGTGCGAGACCACCACGACGAGGTCCACCCCTTCCTCGTCGCGGAGCCGGGCGATATGCCCCGGAAGTTCCTCATTCCCCAGGGTGAAGTGGATCCCCTCCGAGAAGGACTCCGGCATCACCTTGTCGATGATGGTGGCCGCGATCCCGATGACACCCACCTGGAGGTCGTCGGTCTCGCAGACGGTATACGGCGGAAAGACGAGATCGCCGGTCGCATCGTCGTAGCAGTTGACGGCGAGCATCGGGTAGTCGAGGCTGCGGGCCACCCTCCTGAACTGCTCCGGGCCGTAGGCGAACTCCCAGTGGGCGGTCATGCCGTCGAGGCGGAGGGCGTTCAGGACCGGAACGAGCGCCTCGCCCTTCGACTGGACGGCGGGGTAGGTCCCGTGGATGGTGTCGCCGCAGTCAAACGCAAGCACCCTCTCGCCCCGTGTCTCCCGTATCCCGTCAAGGAGTGCCGCTATCCGGGCATACCCGCCGGCAATCCGGTATTCCGGCAGACCCGCGGTGTAGAAGAGTTCCTGGTGCGGCTCCAGGTAACCGTGCGAATCGTTCATCTGCACGAGGGTGAGGTGATCGGTCATGGGTGCCGGGAGGACCGGGCATGCCAAAAACCTTTGCGCCCCGGCGGGATCATATCCTTTTTACGTTCCGCAGACCTCAGTTCTAGTGATGCGCAGGATATACCACCGTTTCCCCCAATCCATCGATCTCGACTTCGAGCTCGCCCGGTCGTTCCAGGAGGTCCTTGCCTGCATGGCCCGGATGCACGATACCCATACGACCGACAGGGGCCCGGACGGCCTCGTCAAGGAGCGGATCGTCCTCCAGGTCGCTGACGGCCGGACGCAGTTCCAGGACCTCGATATCGCGCTCTCGCATGCCGGCGCCGTCACCGAGGTGGCGGACTTCCGGGTCGGCCTGCAGAGGACGCTCCTCACCCCCGACAAACGGCTGCCGGTCTCTGAGAACGTCTTCTTCCTCCGGCTTGTCGATAAAGGGCCGGTGACGGAGTGTTACGTGGCCAAAGAGAACCGCCTCGGCGACCTGGACGCGATGGACCTGCGAAGAATGCTCAAGGGTGCCTGCGAGTGAGCGTCAGGATTGCGGTTGCGGCGCCGTTCAAGCACATGCGCAAAGAACGGCTCCAGAGGAGCGAGTTCGTCTTCTACATCGCCATCGACCGGAAGTGGATGAACAAGGAGCAGGCGAACCAGCTCCTGGAACGGGCGATCTCGGAGGGGCTTGTCGGGGTGGACGGGGGATCCATCCGGCCGCTCTTTGATATCGCTGAGGTCTCGATCCCGCTCGGCTTCAAACCCACCTCCGAGGTCCTCGCGGCCGAGAACCCCTACGAGGACCTGATCGGGCGGGTCGCCGCCGCGACGGGAAAATCGCCGCAGGAGGTCTTCGCGGAGCTCCACCGGGTCGTGGCCGACCACTTCGACGGCAACCTCCGGGCGGAGGCGGCGGCCGTCATCCTCGCAAAAAAGTACGGCGTGGCGTTCGAGGACAAACTGCCCGCCCTGGAACGGTCGGTCGCGAAGGCACGGTAAGGAGAAGGGATGCCGGGCAGGAGCGGCCCGGAACGATTTTTTGGCATATCCAGGATGCGGTTGCCCGACGCTCAGGGAACCCTGGTGAGGCCGGCAGCACCGGCTCCTGCCGGAGGCTGACTTCCCCGTAACCGGGATGAAGCTGCATACGAGATCATCCCGGAAGAACGGATCAGAAGAAAAATGGATGCTGATTATTCAGCAGCTGCTTCGGGCTGTCCGAAGTATTCAGATAAGGGTTTTGCACCGCTCTGCTTCACGACGGCGTTGATCTGGACAAAGTCGGCGCTGATCTCGTTGCCACGCACCGACTTCCTGCGGCGTTCCCCGTCCATGACGGGGTGGAACCCGACGCCCTCGGAGAGGAGAAGTCTCCTCCGTGCAGGTCCGGGGAGGTCGCGGCGGGCCGGGATACCGGTCCTGTCCGTACCGCCGGTGAGCTTGATCGTGTAGCCTGCAAGACCGAGGATGCCCCCGTCGATCTCGTCACCGATGCGCTTGCCGATGAGGGCTCTGGCGGCCGGGTCGGCTGCATCAACTTTGTATGAACGCCCGGTCTCGGGATCTGAGAGGATGATTTTGAAATCCACCATATGACGACTCCTTCGAAAGTATCTATACAATTTGATAATATGGTATTAAAAGCCTGCCTCCACGGGCCAGGGGCCGGGAGCCGGATCTCCGGGACCATCGGGCCCGGTGAAGGCCATGATCCACGAGATCCGGGGCAGGAGAACGCGGGAGGGTTACTTCCCCCAGAAGGGGTCTTCCCGGCGCCGGAGCAGGGTGAACTCCTCGAGTGTCTCCCGCATGCTCGAACTCAACTGGTTGATCATCTCCCGCTCGATCACCTTCACGTGCCGCTCGGGAACATCCACGTAGAGGTCGTCGTCGACGTTGATCTGGCGGCCGACGGTCGGGCCCTCGATCGAGATCGCGACCTCTTTGCCTGCTTCGGCCTCCTGGACCGTCTCGTTCTTCGCCTGGATCTGCTTGATCCGTCCTACCTTCTTGCCGTTCGGGAGGGCGAGGTCGACACCGCTCTGGAGTTTTCCGCCGAGGACCCGGACGCCGACCACCGCCGGGTTGCTCTGCCGGAAGACGCAGTTCGGGAGAATCCGGATCTTTGCCGGCATGATCAGTTTCTCGAACTGCTGCCGTTCGAGTTCCTGCTTCTTCTCCTCGCGCCACTCGATGTAGTCGTCGAGGAGCTGGTAGATGACCCCGCCCTCGAAGATGCTGACGTGGGACATCGAGGTGTCCGCGAGAGCGTCGACTGCGTCCGGCAGGACCGGGGTGTTGAAGGCGATGATCGCGCTGTAGAGGGGGTCCCGGATCGTTCCCGCTTCGATGACGTCGTGGCGGGTGACCGGCCCGACGGCGGCCCGCATCACCTGGATCTGGTGGCCCTCGAGCTCTTTGGAGAGGGCTTCGAGAGCGCCGATGGTGTCCGCCCGGATGATGACCCCGATATCCGAGAGGGTCACCTGGATGTCCTGGACCTCGTGCCGGACCTGCTCGACGATCTCGTCACGGTTGCCGCCCCTGACGACTCTGAGAGGGGAGCCCGCGATGACCCCGTCGAGTTTCGGGGCGGCGACCTTGATACCCGCGGCGGCGGTGATTGACTTGACGCGCTCGAACCGCTCCTCGATCAGGATCTCCTTCATCGGCCGGGGCTTCAAGAGGGAGCGGACCTTCGTCTCGATGATCTGCTCGTTCCCTGCTACAACGATCTCGTCCCCGACCTTGAGGGTGCCGTCATAGAGGATCAGGTCGAGCGTCATCCCGAGCCCCCGCTCCTCCTTCACCTCGAGGACGGTGCCGGCGCCGGGACCTTCGGCGCTGACCCGGAGGCTCTCGGTCATATAGCGCTGGGCCAGCCCGATCAGCACCATGAGGATGTCGGGGAGCCCCTCGCCGGTGATGGCGCTTGTGGGGACGATGCAGATGTTCCGCGCGAAGTCTGAGACCCGGTCGAACCGCTCGGAGCTGAAGCCGAGGTCGGAGAGTTTGCCCACGAGCTCGTAGACCTTCGTCTCGAGCGTGCCCTGGACGCGCTCGTTCTGCCCGGCAAACGTCTTTGCGAACGGCTGGCCTTCGTGGACGCGCCAGCCGTGGATGCGGTCGACCTTGTTTGCGGCAATAACGAACGGCGTCTTGTAGTTGCGCAGGATCTGGAGCGCCTCGATCGTCTGGGGGCGGAAACCCTCGTTGATGTCCACGACGACGATCGCCATGTCGGCGAGCGCACCGCCGCGCGCACGCAGCGTGGTGAATGCGTGATGCCCGGGGGTGTCGATGAAGAGGAGGCCGGGGACGTTGACGCTGACCTTACTGAGAGCGCCGCTCATCCGGGTGATTGCGTCGATGGGGACGAGCGTGGCGCCGATATGCTGCGTGATCGCGCCTTCTTCGGTAGAGACCACGGAAGAGCCCCGGATCCTGTCGAGGAGGGAAGTCTTGCCGTGGTCTACGTGGCCCATCACGCAGACGATGGGGGTCCTGATTGTTGATTCCTTAGCCATGGTGATCACCTTCCGGTATATGAGATGTGACGGACTGTCCTCAAAAATCCGGAATATTTGCCGTTTCTCCCGAATCAGACCCTGGTGAGGGCGATTCTCCTGCCCCGGGATGCCGGGCGCCGCCCGGAACGCTGGTACGTTATAGAGCACGGAGTCTATTAATAATTCACCCCGCCGCCCGAATGCCTCCGGTCTTCTCATGCTCCGCCGGACCGGATATGAAAGACGGGATCCTGTCCCGTCCGGACATGCTGCGGATCGCGGGGGTGCCGCCGAACCGGGTGCCGGTGCGCCCGCGATCCCCGGGAAGGGGTCCGGTGGAGGCATGGTGAAGAGATACCTTAATCAAATCCAACTACCAACTATAATGAGTACCTTGCCAGGGTGGGGTAGTTGGTTATCCTAAGGGACTGTGGATCCCTCGACCCGGGTTCGAATCTCGGCCCTGGCCTTCTCATTTTGTTCTGATTCCCTTCACGGAACGGTACGTGATCTCCTTCTGAGTTCACCTGCATGCCCGACGGGCTCCACCACCGCGACACCCGACTCCGCGAACTCGTCCTCCTCGCCCGGCCGGCCCTGAACGGCTCCCGCCCGGCGATAACGGGAGATATCCTCAACCAGTTCATCCATCGAAAGGTTTTATGCAGAGCCCTCTTTTATAAAGGCTCAACTCCAGATCACAGGAGTGTCGACGCAATGGATCCGCCCTTCCCACCCCGCTCCGGCCTGCCCCCGGCACCGGTCATCCTTGATGCGCTCATCGAAGGAGTGCTTCTCGTCGATCAGGACGGCCGGGTGGTCTGGATCAACCGCCCGCTCGAACGCCTCCTCGGCATCGACCGGAATGCCCTCCACGGCAGCGACGGAGAGACATTCGTGCGCCGGCACCTGGGACCGCGCATCGCAGACGATGCCTGCATTGAGCAGATAGCAGCGTCACTCTCACCGCGGGCCGGGAAGATCGAACTCGACTGCACGGCGAGGTCGCCGGACGGCCGGGAGCACCGGGTCACGCTCTCAAGCACCGCCGTCGAGGACGAACCGTTCCGTGTCATGCGGCTCGTCCGGTTCCAGGAGACCTCCGCACAGAAGCAGGCGGAAGACGCTCTCCGGCAGAGCGAGGAGACCTACCGGCAGGTCTTCGCGTCGATGGGCATGGGCCTTGCGCTCAACGAGATGATCTACGACAGCGAGGGGCGGCCCGTCGACTACCGCGTCCTCGACGTCGAACCCGCCAATGAGTGTGTCATAGGATTGCGCCGCGACCGGATCGTGGGCCGGAGATTCACCGAGATCT
>JAEWMO010000147.1 GCA_023457135.1 Methanobacteriota archaeon
GCTCAGGCAAAACAGGTTCAAAAATAAAATTGATATAGCGAGAGGGAACCCCCCTCACTTCACCGTCTCTTTCATCTTGTCGACGACGTCCTGAAAGAAGCCCTTGCCCTTCTTCGCGCCCTTCGCCGAGGGTTTCTTCCCCTCGAGCTCAAGCAGACGCATATAGAGTTCGCGCTCCTCATCCGTCAGCCGGTTGGGCACGACGATCCGCACCCGCACCAGCATATCGCCGGGTTTCGTCTGCCACCGCACGCCCTCGCCCGCGATCTTTAATCCGGTGTTGTGCTGCACCCCGGCCGGGACGTCGAGGACGACCGTCCGCCCGTCGATCGTCTTCACCTCGACCTCGGACCCCAGCACCGCCTGGGCGGGGGTGATCTCGATCGTCGTCTCGAGATCGTCGCCCCGTCGCGTGAACGACCGGTGCTGGGCGACGCTGATCTCGATGTAGAGGTCGCCCGCCGGCGCGCCGTAATCCCCGGCGTCACCGTAGCCCTCCATCCGGAGGCGCATGCCCGTGTCCACGCCTGGCGGGACCCGGACCTTCACCGTCTGCCGGGCACGCCGGTGCCCGCTCCCGCCGCAGGTCTTGCACCGGGACTCCGGCATCTTCCCCCGGCCGCCGCAGGCGGTGCAGGGGCTCATCCGGACGAAGCTCCCGAAGATGGACTGGCTCATCTGCCGCATCTGCCCGCTCCCGCCGCAGGTCGGGCAGGTGGTGAACTTCCGCGTCTCGCTCCCCGACCCGTCGCAGGCGGGGCAGGGCTCGATATGCTCGACGGAGATCTCCTTCTCGGTCCCGAAGACCGCCTCCTCGAGCGTGATGCGCATCTTCATCAGGAGGTCGGCGCCGGGGCGCGGGCCGGTGCTCTGCCTGCCCCCGCCGCCGAAGAACGAGTCGAAGATATCTCCAAAGCCGGAGAAGTCGGCGCTGAACCCCCCGGAGTATCCCCCGCCGCCGGCATACGACCCCTTGGAGGCGTTGCTGTAGGCGTTATGCCCCATCTGGTCGTACTGGGCGCGTTTCTGGGCGTCGGAGAGGACGCTGTAAGCCTCGTTGATGCTCTTGAACCTCTCCTCCGCTCCATCGTCCTTGCAGACGTCGGGATGGTATTTCCGTGCCAGGTCCCGGTAGGCCTTTCTGATCTCCTTCTCGTCGGCGTCCCGCGAGACGCCGAGGATATCATAGTAGCTGTCCGGACCCATCGGCCTCACTCTTTGACTTCGTAGTCGGCATCAACGACGTTATCATCTTTCTTTGCGGCCCCTTCCGTCTTCTGCTGGGCAGCCTGCTGCTGCTGCGCCTGCTGGTACAGCTTCGTCGTGACAGCATATACCGCTTCGGTCAGGGCATCCATCTTCTGCTTGATGGCCTCGAGGTCGTCGCCCTCGAGCGCCTTCTTGAGGTCGGCGATCGCGGACTCGATCTTCTCCTTGTCCGCGGCGTCGATCGTGTCCTTCGCGTCCTTGATGGCGCGCTCGGCGGTGAAGATCGCGGTGTCGGCGGTGTTCCGGAGGTCGATCTCCTCGCGCTTCTTCTTGTCCTCCTCCTCGAACTTCTTCGCGTCGCCCATCATCCGCTCGATCTCGGCCTCAGACGGCCGGGAGTCCTGCGGCTTGATGGTGATCGACTGCTCGTTGCCCGTACCGAGGTCCTTTGCCGAGACGTGGACGATGCCGTTCGCGTCGATGTCGAACGTGACCTCGATCTGCGGGATGCCCCGGGGCGCGGGCGGGATGCCCGTGAGCTGGAACCGGCCCAGGGTGAAGTTGTCCTTCGCGAGCGCCCGCTCGCCCTGGACGACGTGGATCTCGACGGAGGTCTGGCCGTCAGCGGCGGTCGAGAAGATCTGGCTCTTCCTCGTGGGGATCGTGGTGTTGCGCTCGATCAGTTTCGTCGCGATGCCGCCGAGGGTCTCGATGCCGAGCGAGAGCGGGGTCACGTCGAGGAGCAGGACGTCCTTCGTCTCGCCCGTCAGGACGCCGGCCTGGATGGCGGCGCCGAGAGCGACGCACTCGTCGGGGTTGATCCCCTTGTCGGGGTCTTTGCTGAGGACCTTCTTCACCGTCTCCTGGACGAGCGGCACCCGGGTCGACCCGCCGACGAGGAGCACGTGGTCGATGTTGTCGGCGCTCATCTTCGCGTCGGCGAGGGCCTGCTTCACCGGGCCGAGGGTCGACTCGACGAGGTCGCCGATGAGCTGCTCGAACTTTGCCCGCGTGAGATCGATATCGAGGAACTTCGGGCCGCTCTCCGTCGTCGTGATGTAGGGGAGGTTGATGTTGGTCTTCTGGACGGTGGAGAGCTCGATCTTCGCGTTCTCGGCCGCGTCCCGCAGGCGCTGCATGGCGATCGGGTCCTTCCGGAGGTCGACGCCCTCCTTCTTCCGGAACTCGTCGGCCAGGTAGTCGACGACCCGCTTGTCGAAGTCGTCGCCGCCGAGGCGGTTGTTGCCGGCGGTCGCCTTGACCTCGAAGACGCCGTCGCCGAGCTGGAGGATCGATACATCGAACGTGCCGCCGCCGAGGTCGTAGACGAGCACCGTGGCCTCGCCTTCCTTGTCGATACCGTAGGCGAGCGCGCTCGCGGTCGGCTCGTTGATGATCCGGAGGACCTCGAGACCGGCGATGGTGCCTGCGTCCTTCGTCGCCTGCCGCTGGGCATCGTTGAAGTAGGCGGGGACCGTGATGACGGCCTTCGTGATCTTCTCGCCGAGATATGCTTCCGCGTCGAGCTTCAGCTTCTGGAGGATCATCGCGGAGATCTCCTGCGGGGTGTAGCTCTTATCCCCGATCTCGACCTTCTCGCTCGTGCCCATCCTCCGCTTGATCGACTGGATGGTGCGGTTCGGGTTCGTGATCGCCTGCCGCTTTGCGACGTTGCCGACCAGCCGCTCGCCCTCCTTGGTGAAGGCCACGACGGACGGAGTGGTCCTGCCGCCCTCGGCGTTGGCGATGACGGTCGCCCGGCCGCCTTCCATGATAGCCATGCACGAGTTGGTCGTTCCGAGATCGATACCAAGGACTTTCTCTGAAACCATCTGCTTACTCCTCCTTTCCTTTAGAAACCACAACTTTTGCGCATCTGATGACTTTATCCTGCATACAGTATCCACGGATGGCCTCGTCGATGACGGTGCCCTC
>JAEWMO010000148.1 GCA_023457135.1 Methanobacteriota archaeon
GGATGCTCGCGGCAGTCTCCCCCGATATCCCCCTGCAGGTGATGCGGTTCGTCCCCTTCGGCGACGCGGGTCTCGGGGAAGAGCCGACGATTTACGCAAGTGAGGCGCTCTGCGACCGCCTCCGCGAAGTCCTCCCCTGGGTCTACCTCTTCAACTCGCCGGGCACGGCGCACCTGACGACCTCCTGCCCGGCCTGCGGGAAGCCCTGCATCAAGCGGGAGTTCTTCGGCCCGATGGGCGCCCACCTTGCCGGAGAGGCCCGGACGACCTGTGCGTGCGGATACGTCCTCCCGGTCCGGGGTTCCGCGAGCACCGAGGTATTCTACGAGCCCGGCATGATGGGCGGGTACCGGGTCACCCGGGGCCTCGAGATGGTCTGGGCGATCCTGGCCTGCCTCGGCGTACAGGACCAGGCAGTCCTCGCCCGCACCTGGGGCGAGGTGCTCCGGGGCGGGATGCTTGGGAAGGAACTGCACGACCGGATGAACAACATCGATGCCTACCTGGACCTCGTCATGGACTTCGCCCGCCGAACCGGCCGCGATGAGGCGGGGCGGGAACTCTCTACCTACATCCGGGAACGGCTGGACCTCATCAGGGAGCAGACGGCAGACGCTCCGCGGCCGCGGGTCTACTACGCGATGGGCCACCCGCTCTTCGCCCTCAACCCCGGCCGATTCGAGGGGAAACTCGTGGAGGCGGCCGGCGGCACCTACGTCAACCGGACAATCGGCCGGGAGGGAAAACCGGGCGTCAGCATCTCCCGGGAGGAGTTCGTCGCGCTCGCGCCGGAGTACCTCTTCACGTCGGGGTTCCTCACCTCCACGGCGGAGGACACCCTCCGCTACTGCGCGGAGCACGACCTCGACGTGCCGGCGGTCCGGGACGGGCGGGTCTATGCGATGCATCCTTCCTGGGACTTCGGAAGCCCCCGGTGGATCCTGGGGCTGATGGCGATTGCAAACGCCCTCCACCCGGAACTCTTTGCATTCAGGATCGACGAGGAGGCAGATACCTTCTACCGCCGGTTCTACGGGGTGCCCTACCGGGCGGCAGCCGCCAACCGCTCGTTCGCCCGGCCGGGGGCGGAGTGGCGGTAGGCAGGGCACCGGGTCCCTGATTTTTTACCGAAAACGCCAGAGGGCAGCGGCAATCAACATTAATTCACTTAACGCGATCATTCTTCAAAAAGAACGTTTGAGAATTGTTTTATTCTCCCCTGTTACATGCAGAAGTAATGACTCAGGTACCTGAGCGCCTTTTGCGCGTATACCGGCCGGCGTGCATCGTCGGCGTACTGATCCTCATCATCGTCACTGCGGGCTGCACGAACACCGCCATCCCAACCGGTGGAGATTCCATCTCAGGGAGTGTGGCAGGGGATTACGCGGGAGGAACAATCTACGTTGCGGCGATCGACGCCGCAGCATATTCGGTGTCGGAGATCAGGGTCATGGAGACCGGGGAGCATCCCGAACGCTCGAAGTACGTCAGCGGCTTTGCCGCGCTCGATGCGCCGGGGGAGTACGTCATCTCCGGGCTTGCCCCCGGCAACTACACCGTCTACGCCTGGGCGGACACCGACAATAACGGCCGGATCGATCACCTCGACTACCGCGACCCGACCGGGTGGTACTGCACCCCATCGCACCTTACCCCCGTCCGGGTCGCCGTTACCCCGGGGAACGCCGCGACCGGAATCGACGTAACCCTCGTCGCCCCGACGCCCTACCCCGACGAGGAGACGAACGTCACCGTCGGCAGCGGCGGCGGAAGGCTCACGGTCCAGAAGGGCTGTCACGTTCTCCAGGTATGGGGAACGCCGGAGGAGCGGGCGTATGCCTATGGCTACCTCTGCGGCCCGCAGATCAGGGACTGGATCGACTACGTCCTGATCGAGTCGTTCATGCAGTCGCCCGCCGACTACGAGGACCTCTTCATCCCCTACATAGAGGAGCACATGGCACCGGCAAACCCGACGTATATGGCCGAGCTCGACGCCATGCTCGCCGGGATGGCTGCAAGCGGCACGGATCTCTACCTCTCGTCGGTTTCGCGGAACCTCACCCGCTACGACCTCCTCGCGGAGAACACGTATGACTTCATGCTCTACTACAAACTCTACGGCCTCATGATGGGCAATCTCGGCATCAACCGCACCGTGACCGGCGACGCCGGCGTGTCGCCGCACCTCTGCACGAGCGCGATCGCCTGGGGCAACCTGACGGAGAACGACGAGCTCGCCGGCGGGCTAATCCACGGCAAGAACATGGACGGCGAGAACGACCTGCGGAAGGTCACGGTGAACAGCCTGCTCGTCATCGCGACCGACCCGGGTCAGGGCGCGAAACGCACGGTCGGGATAGACTGGCCCGGGTTCATCGGGACGTTCAGCGGCATGAACGAGGACGGCCTTGTGCTCGTGCCCCACTCGTCGCCGTCGATCCCGGACTGGAACGCGACCGACCTCGTGCCCACCAACTTCCTCTTCATGGATACGCTCAGGAGCGAGAGCGACGTTGCCGGGGCGTGGGCCTACTGGGAGAAGGCGAACGGGACCAGGACCGGCGGGAACAACGCAGGGGTCTCAGCACCCTACGGGAACGGGACGGGAAGCGTCCCGGCGGCCTTCGAGACGGACTCCTACGGCGGCGCGGTGCGAGGACCGGGCGTCGTCGAGCCGGGCGACTGCCTCTTGATCGCGAACAACTACTACCTCTACCGGGGCGTCTATCCCCCCGCCGTCGAGCGGGTGGACGGCTACCACGCCGAAGTCAGGCCCACCGACTACCGCTACCAGAACATGCTCGCCCTCCTCGACGGCTACCGGAAGGAGGAGAGAACCATCGGCACGCCCGAGATGATCGCGCTCATGCAGTCGGCGTCCGTCTCGGAGGAGTACCAGGGCACCACCGAGTACACCTTCATCGCGTACCCGGACGCGGGTGCATTCGCCGTTGCAAAAGAGGATCTCGCGGCGGGAATCCTGGATGCACCGTTTGCGAACTTCACGCACTTTGACTTCGATGAAGTGTTCGAGCGGCCCTCCCCGGCGTGACGGGAGGACCCACTGCTCTTTTTACCGGGCATCAAGCCATCTGAACCGGATCGTCACTCACGCAGAGTCATGAAAAGAGAGAAGGGTGTTTTACAGACTTTGCGCGAGACCGCGATCTGCGAGCCTCACGTCCCCATCCGGCAGAGGTCCCGCATCGCCCGGAGGACATAGAGGGTCTCGCCCTCGACCTTCTCCTCGTCGACGATGAACGAGACGAACCCCGCCCGGGCGAAGACCCCCCGGACTTCGTCAACTCCGGTCAGTGAGGAGACGAGGAGAAGGATACGCCCGAAGGGCGAGAGCACCCTCCCGGCATCCGCGACGAACCGCTCGATCACGACCCTTCCTGTCGGCCCGCCGTCGAGGGCGTACTCCAGCCAGTCGTCGATCCGCTCTTCGGGGGCCGTCGGGAGGTAGGGCGGATTGAAGAGGATGAGGTCGAAGGGGCCACAGAGCCCCGAGAAGAGATCGGTCCTGACCGCCGCGACCCCGCGCGAGCGGGCGTATTCCACCGCGTGGGGGTTGATATCGGTCGCGACGACGGCCGCCGCCCGGCCAAGAAGCCCGGCCGCAACGTAGCCGCTCCCGGTCCCGACCTCGAGCACCCTGTCGGTCGACTGGACCTCTCCGAGCGCCGCCCGGAGGAGGAGGAACGAGTCCTCGGCCGGGGGATAGACCTGATCGGGGAGCATCCTCAACTCCCGGCGAGCATGTTTGCAATCAGCGCGAACTCCTCAAGCGCCAGGTCTTCGGGCCGCCGCTGGAGGAGGTCGTCGGGGAGTTCTGCCAACGCCCGCTCGATCGCGCCGGGAGCAAACGCATCATCCCCGAGTTTGAGCGCCTTCCGGACGGTTTTTCGCCGGTGGGAGAAAAGCACCCGGACGACGTCGGCATAGACCTTCCGGTCAGCGATCGGGTAGGGCGGTTCGTGCGGGGTGATCCGGACCACCCAGGACCGGACCTGCGGCCTCGGCCGGAAGGAGGCGGGCGAGAGCTCGAGGATGGGCTTGACCGACGCATAGGTCTGGACCATCACCGAGAGTCGGCCCACATCCGAGGTCCCCGGCCGGGCAATCATCCGCTGGGCAAACTCCTTCTGATACATCAGGACCGCGACCTCAAACCCGATCTCAAGGAGGCGGAAGGTGATCTTTGAGGAGACAGAATAGGGGAGGTTTGCGACGACAAGATCGAACGGCGGGATATCCACCTTCTTTGCGTCGCCGGGGACGATCTCGAGCCGGCCTTCCTCAATCTCGTCAGCGAAGGCTATCTCAAGTTCTTCCACAAGAGCATGGTCGATCTCGACCGCGATGACGTGTGCACCCCGGTCGAGAAGGGCGCGGGTGAGGATCCCCTCACCGGGCCCGATCTCGAGCACCCGCCGGCCGGAGACCTCGACGGAACCGGCAATCCTCTCGACGGCCCTCCGGTCGACGAGGAAATGCTGATCTCTTGGAGCGCTCATTTCGACGTAAAGACGTGATACTTCTCTTCCGGATCCTCGATCTCATGCAGGATCCGGCTGACGATCATCCGGTCGGGGTGCGGGAGCGACTTGATCCGCCCTGAGATATCAGCGAAGCTCTCAAACGGCTTCTTCCCCCGCTGCTCGATTATCTCCCACATCAGTTTCTTCCCGATGCCGGGAAGCAGGTGCAGCATATGGAACTTCGGCGTGATCGGGACGGACTTGTTGAAGAAGTCAACGAACCGCGGCTCGTTCTCGCGGACGATCTGCTCGACCACGAACGGCAGCTCAAGCTTCGCCGTCGCCGTAAGGTCTTCGTAGCTCATCCGCCGCTTGACCCGCTCGATCTTCTCCCGCTCCGCATCGCCGATGTAGACCCGGTCGTAGATCTGGATATCCGCGCCCGCCTTGGGGACGAGCTCGAGCAGCTTGAACTGGTCGACCCCGACGGCGAGGACGACCGGCTCGCGCTTGTAGACAGGACGCTGGTCGGTCGCATACCCCATCGGGAGGATATCGATGACTACAGCGTTCTCCTCTTTCCTTTCGGTCTTCATAGACGCCACCCCTTCAATCAGAAGTGAGTCATTACCAGGTCGAGGATCTCGTCTAGCTCTTCCGTCGTAAGGTTGAATCGTTCTTTGGCGTAGATTGCACGCAGCTCGTCCCGGGTCCGGGGCATCAGGTTCGCGATGCGGAAGGCGATATCCTCCTTCATCTTCTCGAGCTTCATGAGCTCGTCGACGAGGTCGCGGGCCTTCTCAGAAGTCGTCTTTGAGAGGTGGTTGGCATGCTCGATGCTCTTACGAAGTTCGTAGGACATCTCCTCGCCGGACTCAAGCCGGGCTGCCTCCACACTGAGGAGTGTATCACGCAGTTCGGGAAGCAGCATCCGCTCTTCGCTAACGATCCGTTTTACCTTCATGCCAATCACCAACTGATGAGGATTATACTTTCTGCGCTTTTAGATGTTGCGGTCTCGCAATCACCTGTTTCATCGTCTCTCCATCCCTGATTTCGAGGAGCCAGGCGCGTCCGCGCTGCCCGATGACCGTGCCGGTCTTACCGTGGAATCTCCTGTGGGGCATCCCCTTCTGGACACTCGGCTCGACCACAACGTGCACCTTCTGCCCGATCTCGAAATTCTGGATCACCGAGGTGACCGGGGGAATACCGCGTCTTCGGAGGTCCTTCTTGAACTTATACCGCGTCTTCTTGCGTGGTCCATTATGATGTGCCATGATTACTCACCATACTCGTTCGCTGTTTTGACCAGCACTACATCGAGGCTGACAACACGTGCGGTGCGCCCCAGGATCTGGGCGAGGCTGGGCTGGGTTCTGCCGCTGTCACCCGATACCAGTTCTTTGATGTACAGGCCTGCTTCGCCGACGACTTCCACCCAGTATCTGTCGTCTTCTCTGCCCGTACACCGGATATCGAGGACCTGCCGTTCCCGAACTTTATCTGCCCGTCGGTGTGACACCCGCAGGGGGGTGCGCTGTCGTATCGTTACACCTTTTAACTGATCGAGGGCCGCTCCGAACTCCTCTGGCGTTACGGAGGCGTCTGTCTCGACCAGGATCCTGTATTTTTTATGCGCTTTGTCTGATTTAAGACTTTGCACAGTCTTCCGGTCTGCCCATCCGGTCAGGTGGACCGCCACCCGGCCGTCGGCGTTCCGGTTGATCTCTTCCTCAAGAACCGCGAGGTCCACCGACCGCTTCCGGGGCGACTCGACCTCCATCACGAAGGGGCGGCCCGACCCGAGCATCCGTGCATCGATATCCTCCCGGCCGGCGCCGTGGAGGACGGCGTTCTCGGCGTCGAAGGCCTCGATGACCGGCCGGCCGATCAACTCTTCGACAGAGTCCGCGTACTGCTTGCCGGTGAAGTCGCACATCTCGCACCCGGCTCCCCGGCAGTTCCGGCAGTCCCAGTGGGTCTGCGGGATCCCCCGCTCGTACTTCAGGTAGCGGCCGACAAAGTAGATGGGGTTGACCTGAACCTCGACGGTCCCTTCAGCGAGGTCGAGGATCACGACGATGTCGGGACGCTTGAGATCGGCAACCTTTCCGGTCAGCGCCGAGACGGCTTTGCCGACCTCGCGGTTCATCTCGGCCTTCAGCGGCTCGGGATCGCGGAGACCGAGATCGCTCCAGACCATCTCCTCGCTCTCGGCCACAAGCGGCGGCACCCTCGTCCCGACGAGGAACGTCGCGAACTCCAGCCCCTGCACCGCTTCCACGATCTTTGCCGCCCACTCGTCGACGCGGTAGAGCTCGCCGCCGCAGATCCAGCAGGACCCGTGGTCAGGCTCCCGGTGGGGCTCGTTTGTCGCAAGCTCGCGCGTGATCCGCAAGGCCCGCCCCCGCTCCTCGTTCGTCAGCCCAAACGACCGCTTCCCGAAGAACCGGCCGAGACACCGGTTGCAGGTCTCGCCATATCCAAGAATCGCTTCTACCTCTTCCATGATATCCATCAGGCTTCCCTCCGGTCCATCTCGTTTAAGAGAACGGTGATAGTGTGATCGGCGTGCAGCGACCGCGGCCCCACCGAGTAACTGTGATACCCCTCGACCAGGCTCTCCTCCTCGGCCGTGAGGTTGTGGTGGTCGGAGAGGAGATAGTTCTCCGGGAGCTCTGCGGCCGTCCGGATGTCCTCCCCGCCCTCGTCGAGGACCACAAACGGAAACTCGGCGAGAAGCCGTGAGAGCCCGCCGCGGCGGATGTAGACTCCCGGCGTCGACTCCCGGAACTCGTCCCCGCAGGGGATCGCGAGCGCCTTCTTGATCAGCGCGGCGCTGCTCCGCTCGTCCGGCGAGAGGTAACGGACCTCGCTTCCCCTGAAGAGAACGGTCTTCTCAGGCCCGGGCTCCCCGCAGAGGATGAGGTAACACTCGACGTCGCGCCGGAGATCGTGGGAGAGGAAGAACGAAGAGTTGACAGAGCGGCAGAGGACATCCATCCTCCCGCCGCTGCCCGGCAGATCGTTGAGGCTGAAGGCGGCGCTCGTTGTGGCCAGGTGGCCCACGATGGCAAAACGCTTCATCTACTGGGTCCTGCCGAACTTCTTCATCATGCGCTGCATGTTGAACTTGCCGCCGCTCATGCCCCGCATGCCCTTCAAGGCGCGCTGCATGATCTTGTAGTACTTGATGAGGTCCCTGACATCGTCGGGCGAGACCCCGGCACCGCGGGAGATCCGCTGGATCCGGGAGCTCCCGATCGTCGAGGGGTCGTCGAGCTCGGAAGGCGTCATCGAGTCCATGATCACCTTGTAGCGCTGCATCTTGGTGCTGGTGATGTCGTAGGCGTCATCAGGGATCTGCATCCCGCCCAGAGGGAGCATGCTCATGATCTGCTTCAAGGGCCCCATCTTATTCAGGGCCTCAAGCTGCTTGTACATGTCCCGGAGGGTGAACTTCCCCTTGAGCATCGCGTTGACGTCGATATCCTCGGCCGAGACCGCCTCCTCCGCCCGCTCGACGAGGGCTTTCAGGTCCCCCATGCCGAGCAGCCGGGAGATGAACCCGTCCGGGTCGAACCGCTCGAGGTCCTCGATCGTCTCGCCGCTCCCGATGAAGACGATCCCGCTCTGGGTCTCGGAGACCGCCGAGAGCGCACCGCCGCCCCGGGCGGTGCCGTCCATCTTCGTCACCAGGACGCCGTCGATCCCGATTGCCGCGTGGAACCGGCGCGCCTGCTCGCTCGCCTGCTGGCCGAGCGCCGCGTCGATCACGAGCCACCGGTGGTCGGCGTGCGAGATCTCGTTGATGTTGACGATCTCCTCGATCAGGTTCTCCTCGAGGGCGTGCCGCCCCTGGGTATCGATGATGATGACCTCGTAGAGCTTCTTAAACTTCGGGAGGCCCTCGCGGACGATCCTGAGGGCGTCCTTCTCGTTCGGGTCCCCGTAGCAGGGGACGCTGATCCGGTCGCAGAGGGTCTTCAACTGCTCGTAGGCGCCAGGCCGGAAGGTATCGGCGCAGATCACGCCGACCCGCAGCCCTTTGCGCTGGAAGTAGCGGGCGAGCTTTGCGGTCGTCGTGGTCTTGCCGCTCCCCTGCAGGCCGGCCATCAGGATCGTCTGGGGGCCGAGCGTCACCTCGCCCGGCTTTCCCATCAGCCGGACGAGCTCCTGGTAGACGATACGGAGGACGTGCTCGCGCACACCCATCCCTTTCGGGGGCTCCTCCTCAAGGGCACGCTGCTTGATCGCCTGCGAGAGCTGCATCACGAGCTTGACGTTGACGTCCGCCTGGAGGAGCGCCCGCTGGAGGTCACGGACCAGTTCGTCGACGGCGGCCCGGTCGATCACCGTCTTGCCGGCGAGCTTCTTGACCGCGTCTTTGAGGGACGTGCCGAGGTTGTCGAGCATCAGGCCTCATCCCCCAGGAGTTCGTCGACGACGACGCGGGGGGAAAACGGCATGATGTCGTCGTAGCCCTGGCCGACCCCGAGGAAGAGGATGGGTTTACCCACCGTGTGCGCGACCGATATGGCCGCGCCACCCTTCGGGTCCATATCCGCCTTCGTCAGGACGACCGCATCGGTGCCGACGGCTTTGTTGAACTCGTCGGCCCGGACGACCGCGTCGTTCCCTGCAACCGCCTCATCGACGTAGACGACGAGGTCGGGCTTCATGACCCGCCGGATCTTCTCGAGCTGGCTCATGAGGTTGGCCCGGTTGTGGAACCGGCCGGCCGTATCCGCGAGGACGACATCGATGTTATGCGCCTTTGCGTACTGGACCGTATCGAAGAGGACCGCTGAAGGGTCGGCGCCCGCCTGGTGCTGGATGGTCTTGATGCCGAGACGGTCGGCGTGAGTCCGGATCTGCTCGATCGCGCCCGCGCGGAAGGTATCCCCTGCGCCGATCACGACCGAAAAGCCGTTCTTCTGGAGATAATGGCCGACCTTCGCGACGGTCGTCGTCTTCCCGGTCCCGTTCACGCCGGTGAAGAGGATCTTCACGGGCCGCTCGTGCTCGCGGATATACTGCGAGAGATCGAGCCCGTCGCCGAGCACCCCGCAGAGCGCCGACCGCAGGGTGGAGACCACCAGGTCGTCGACCGAGGCGCCTATCTTCCGGTGCCGGCCCACGAGATCACCCCGCATGCGGGCGATGATCTCGTCCGTGACCGGGAGCGCGACATCGTTCTCGAGCAGGACCATCTCAAGTTCCATCAGGGGCTCCTCGATATCCTTCTCCTGGAGAAGGACTTCACGCTCCTTGACGAGAACTTTCAACCTGTTGAAAAATGTGGGTGCCTCCCGCTTCTCCTCACCAGCCGGCGCCTCCCTTGCAGCCGGAGCCGCCGGAGCGGCCGCCGGTTCGGGGGCGACGGGGGGAGAAGAGGCGGGGGAAGGCGCGGGTTCTGCAGCCTCCGGCAGCACAGGCTGCTCGACTGCCGGCGGTTCCGGCTCGATCCCCGCTGCCTCCTCGATGTTCGAGGTGAACCTGGTCCTGATATTCTGAAGTTTCTTCTTTAAAGAATCAAACATTATCAGATTCCGCCCTGACCTGCCTGAGCCTGCCGGGCCCCCCGGTAGGCCGCCTCCAGGCGGCGGGAGATCTCCGTTGCCTGCCCCTGCAACTGCTCGACCGAACCTGCGACCTTCTTTGCGAGCGCCTCAAGTTCGGTTATCCGATCCTGGAGATACTCCACAGCCTCCGCTGTGGCGCGCTCGACAGAGACGTCGGCGCCGATGTTCACGAGAACGTGTCCGGCATCGAGCACTTTTGCCCGGAGATATGCCCCGCCCCCGATAGGGAGAAGGATGGCCCCGTCTTCGTTCTCCATCAGGGCCCGGAGGGTCTCGATGGCGGCGGCGGCCTCAAGACGCTGCTGCTCGATCATACCGAGCTGCTGCGTCAGGATCTCGATCTGCTGCCCGTACTCGTTTAAGTACATCTGGAGAGTCTGTATCTCACGAGGATCTGCCTGTTCCACGTTATTCACCAGCTACTACGTTAACCGACTCGATGGTGATATAATTTCTCTTCAGGCGGTGTTTGCTTCCGATCTCCGCGAGAACCCGCTCTTTTGCCTGGTTCTCGTTCGGGGCACCGATGACCTTGCGGTACGGTTTCCACTCGTTGTTGATCCTGCACGCGCCTACAACTTCAAACGTCTGGTTCTCCATGACAATTCACTCCAAAAATCCAAAGACTTCCTCTATTCGTCCGAGCTCGAACCCGGTCGTGACCGACCCAGCGATGTATCCCTTGCTGTTCGCAAGGAGCCCGGTCCCCACGAGCCCGGTCCCCATGTTGACCGACCCAAGACCAATCGGGAGATCGACCACCCGCTCGAGGGCGGCGATCTCGGAGTCGTTGGCTCTCGGGTGGACGAGGATACCGCGGTTCGTCGCATATGCGGCCATGCCGACGGTCTTGATGCCGCCGAGCGATACCCGGACAACCGGCACGGAGAGGAACGACCCGATCTCTTCGGCGACACCGATCTCCATCTCCGGGTGGACGGCGGCAACATAGTCGTTTGCGAGGATGACGTTGCCGGCAGCGTTCATGGACCCTCCGAGCAGGAGGACCTCACGGTACTCCTCGAGGGCCGCCACTTCCTCGGCGGTGGCAAGATCGCTGACGATCATGCCCTGGCTGTTTCCCGCAACAAGCGATCCGATGATGCTGCTTCCCTGGATGGTGGTGGTTACGATATCGACATCGAGTTCCCGTGCGAGAGCTCCGGTGAACTCCTCAGGCGCCCCGGGATACACGATGGCGATATCCTCAAAGACGCGGGCGTAGACACCGATGTTCGGATCGCCGGCGAGATCGATCGTCCCTGTCATTTCACTCCTCGGCGAGCTCGGCCTGGACCTGCCCGTCCTCGAACTTCATCGCGCGGACGCGAATCTTTCTCGGGGGCTTCTGACTGCCGTTCTCCCAGACCTTCTCGTTGATGCTCTTGTCGAGCTTGACGTCTTCACTCTTCATGTGCCGGACAAGGAACGCCCTGATGTCCTTGACGGCGGTGTTGCACCGCTTCCACCGGGGCGCACGCTTCACGTCACGGAGCGGAATGATATAGATGTGCTCTTTCAATGCCTCTGCCATAGTTCTACACCTTTAAGCTGCTCCGTCTCCAGTTGCGCCGCTTGGGGTGCGACGCGACTGCACGGTTGGTCCTGATCATCACCCATGCAGGCACGCGGCGGTTCTGCTCGCATGCCTTTGCCAGCCGGATCTTCCGGCCTTTCATCAACTTGCTCATGATTCTCACTCTTCTATTTCAGGTCTCTCTCACCCCGACCACCAGCGACTGCAGGTGCCGGGGGGGAAAGAACGGAGACGGGTCGAGGCCGCGGGCGCGAATTGCGTCGCGGATCTCCCCTTCGTAGTCGCCGTTCCCGATGCTCCCGGTCTCACCATACCGGACCACGAGCAGTTTTCCCGCGAGGCGTTCAACCTCCGGTTTCCCGTAGCCGAGGAGCGGCCGGACGTAGGAGCGGCCGGTGGTCATCTCCAGGTGCTGCACCTCGGAGCGCTCGAGCCGGGGGACCCGGTCTTCCCGGCGGGTGCCGTCGCCGACCACCGCATACTCGGTGAAGAGGGTCTCGACCGCCGTCCGGTGGACCAGGTTGATCGCATCGTTCGGGTACCCGCACGCAAGAAGCAGGTCGACGACCTCCTCGAGGAGGCCGCGCCCGAGCACTCTCTTCCTGAAGGGGAGACGTAAGGCGGCAGCTGCAGCCTGCACCGCCGGGACCTCACGGCCGGGATCGAATACGCAGGTATTCAACTCCACGCCGTAGTCGCGCGCGAGCATGAGCGCCGCGAGCGAACTGTCTTTCCCTCCCGAGAAGAGCACACCCGCTTCCATTACTTCCGCGTGATCCTGAAGTCTTTCTTCGTCGGCGTCAACTGGGAGAGCAGGGCCTTCAACTGCTCGTCGGAGATCCGCTGCCGGATCCTGCCGCTCTGGGCCAGCATCACCAGTTGCTGCTCGACTGCTTTCGCGAACTCCGGCCGGGTCAACTTGATGGTATTGAGCCTCTCCCTCGCATCGGGTTCAAGGATCTCCATGAGCATGACGCGGATCTGTGATTCGATCTGCTGCTGGCGCCGGGCCTCGTCTTCCATCGCCTGCTGATCCACGGCCTGCTGCCGCTGCAGCTGTTCCATCTTCCGGCGGCGAAGTTCCGCGAGTTCGTCGTCTACCATCAGTCACACCACCGGTTTATCAGTATTTCAGGAGTCCGGGCGCGTTCTCGGCAGCCTGGGCCTTCAGACCGTTCGCGATGTTGTCGAGGAACGATCTTCCTGCCGCAGTGACCACACGTCCCTCACTCGCATGGGAGACGTATCCGGCTGCTTCAAGCTGCTGGAAGGCCTTCCGGACGATGGAACCGCTGCCACGCCGGAACTGGCCGGGAGCCGAGCCCCTGTCGCGCTTGCCACCGTAGATGGAGCGCATCCTCTGTGCGCCAACCGGGCCGTCGGTGTAGATACGCCGGAAGACTGCCGCCGTACGCACATACCACCAGTCGTCATTCTCGGGGGGCATCTCTCTGTGTACCCCCGTCTTTGCAAAAGCGGCCCAGGCTGGGGGCTGAATCTGCGAGTTTTTCTTGAGTTCTTCTGCCACCTGCCGGATGAACATGTCGGCAGGGATGTCATATACAGTCGTCATAGATGAACCTCACTATCGCTAACAGTCTTTACATATTCGTCCAGTGATGTTTTATATATTTCGAGAATCGCGCCCGGGAGATCGGCTTCGCCGCTCTGCGAGGACGATGGTCCGCCCGCGGACCTCCATCAGAACCGCACCGGTCGATGCCGCTATCTCCTCAGGATCAACCTCCGTATTCCGGAGCCACCTGACCTTGATAACTTTCCGGTCCTTGAGCTGGCGCCGGATCTCATCGATCATGACGCTCGTAACACCACGCTTCCCCACCCAGATGGTGGGCTTGAGATCCTGATATGATTCTCTGCTCATTGTTGAGGCCTCCCGACAGGATACCGCGACCGGTGTCCGCAGGCAAGACAGGTGACGATCACGCGCCCGCGGTGAATCCGCACCCGGGCATTTGACCCCGGCACCAGGTAAGTGCTGCACCGGCGGCAGAACCGGCGTTTCAGCGGCCGCTCGATCCTCACGCGATGGCGCATCCCGATCTTTCGCGCGAGCACCACACACCGGTTGCTCCACCCGGGATTCTCCGGATAGAATTCGGCCGCCCGCGTAAAAAGGAGAGCGATCCTCTCCCGGGCGAGCCTCCGGGAGCCCGATCTTCGTGTAGTATCTGCCATGATCCGTTCCGTCAGGTAGTGGGTCTTCAGGTTGGAGCGGAGAGAATATATAAGAATTGATGGCCGGGTCAGCGGACCCGGACCCGCCGGCCGCTGACTTCCAGGCGGTCCTCGCAGAAGAGTTTCACAGCGAGCGGAAGCGCCGTATGCTCCTCGACGAGGATCCGGTCGGCGAGCGTCGACTCGTCGTCGTCCGGAAGGACCGGGACACACCGCTGGATGACGATGGGGCCGGTGTCGGTCCCCTCGTCGACGAGGTGGACGGTGCAGCCCGCGACCTTCACCCCGTACTCGATCGCCTGCCGCTGCGCATGGAGGCCTGTGAACGCCGGGAGCAGGGCGGGGTGGATGTTCATCATCCGGCCCGCGAACTCGTGGACGATCCCGGCCCCGAGGATCCGCATATAGCCGGCGAGGACGAAGAGGTCCGCCCGGCAGTTCCGCATCGCGGCGAGGAGAGCATCCTCATAGGCGGCCTTCGACGGGAACCGGGCAAACTCGACGACCGTCACCGGGATGGCCGCGGCTTTCGCCCGCTCGATCGCGTGAGAGCCGGGGTTGTCGGTGATGAGGCCGACGCAGATCGCCGGGATCTCCCCGGCAGCAACGGCATCGATCACCGCCTGAAAGTTCGATCCTCTTCCCGAAGCAAGCACTGCAATCCGTTTCTTAGTGTAAGATCTCTCTCTATCCATAGGCACCATCCTCCGGGCCCCTTACCGGGACTCTCCCGGCACGACCGGCGGTACGGTGATCATCTTCACCTTGACGAGCCGCCGGCCCCGCATCTGCATCACCACGAGCGTGATGTTGCTCTCCTCGACCCTGACCACCTCGCCGCGGCGGGGGATGTGCCCCAGCCGGTCGATAACGAGGCCGCCGATACTCTCGTATGCGTCCGTCAGCGGGAGGTTGAGATCCAGGTCTTCGTTGATGTGCTCGACCCAGGTCCGTGCGTCGACCAGGTAGACGCCCTCTTCGATCTGCTGGATCTCCGGCTCCTCCTCGTCGAACTCGTCCATGATCTCGCCGACGAGTTCCTCGAGCATATCCTCGACCGTCACGATTCCGGCAAACGATCCGTACTCGTCGAGGACGACGGCCATGTGCTGCTTCTTTAACTGGAGCTCCTTTAAGAGCTCGTCGATCTTCTTGCTCTCCGGGACGAAGTAGGGCTCGTACATCCTCTCACGGATCGTCGCGCTCGTCTGCTGGCGGAAGACCGCCGCAAAGACGTCTTTCACGTTCAGAAGCCCGATGATGTTGTCGATCCGCTCGTGGTAGACCGGGATCCGTGAGAACCCCGTCTCGTTGAAGAGGGCAAGCGCATTATCAAGCGAACTGGTGTCCTCGATCATGACGACGTCGACCCGCGGTGTCATCACCTCGCGGACCGTCGTGTCGCCGAACCGCAGCACGGAGTAAAGCATATCCCGTTCCTCCTCCTCGATCGTCCCCTCCTCCTCGCCGACGTCGATCCACTCCTTGATCTCCTCTTCGGTGACGACCGGTTCGGTCACGCCGGGCCTGAAGGCGAACTGCTGCGTGATCCGGTCCGTGACCCAGAGCACCGGGTAGAGCACCTTCGAGAGGAAGAGGATGGGCCCGGCGACCCGGAGCGCCAGGTCCTCGGTGTGCCGGGAAGCGTACATCTTGGGCCCGATCTCGCCGATGATCAGCATCAGGATGACCGTGACACCGGTTGCTATCCCGACACCGACATCGCCGTAGATACTGATGGCGATCGCGGTCGCAAGCGATGCTGCGGCCACGTTGACGATATTGTTCCCGATGAGGATGGTGATCAGGATATTATCGGTTGATCGCTTCAGCCTCTCGAGTGCATCCGCTCCTTTCCGGCCCTGACATAAGAGTGCATGGACTTTCGCCCGGGTTATCGAGACGAGGGCGACTTCGGAACTTGAGAAGAAGCCCGACAGGAGCAGACAGATAAGAAATAGTACAATCTCTATGGTTACAATGTCTACGATTACCATTTACTCCACGCCGCGTTGAGCGGCTGTATTTTGCGTCGGTTGACGATTGGGATTATATGAATTATGTTGCGGGCAGAGATTATAAACCCAGCGCTGTCAGGGGAATATCCGTTCGAGCGCCTCCTGTTCCCGCGCGAGGAGCACAACCTTCTCCTCAGACGAGAGGGGTTCGGGAAAGACCATGTCCTCGAGCTCCAGGGTGAGATAGCCGCCGTAGCCCCGGTCGGCGAGCTCCGCAAGCACCCGTTGTGCGGATGGGTCGTCGTGGATGGGGTGATGGGGGCGTCCGTTGCCGCCGAGTGCACTGACGTGGACGTTCACCAGGCGGTCTCCGCAGAGGTCGATGAACCGGAGCACTTCGTCGCAGGAGGTCATCATCGCATGCCCCATATCGAGGGTGAACGAGAGCCACGGCTCCCGCTCGAGCAACTCGGCCGCATCTTCGGCCGCATAAAGCAGGGCGTTGATCCGGGGCTCCAGGTTCTCGATCGCGACCTTCACCTTCGCCTCCACGGCGGCCTCCCGGAGCCGGGCGATGTAATCCTCGAACCGCCGGAAGTCGTAGGCGCTCGGCTGCCGTTTCGCCGTCCGTTTCCCGGGATGGACCGTGACCACGGCGGCGCCCATCCGGTCCGCCATCCGGATTGCTTCGAGCGTGTAGTCGACCGATATCGCGGCGACCTTCGGATTGATGGAGCAGGGGTTTAAGTCCAGTGTCGGTGCGTGGACGGTGATGGGGGTGAGATCGGGATGGGCCGCGATACACCCGGCGAGTTCGCCTTCAGGCCGGTCCCGGAGCCAGAAATGCGGTGTTTCGACCCAGAACTCGAGAGAATCGAGGCCGGACTCGGCGACGTAGTCGAAGATATGATCGCACGGGTATTCGTGGAAGAACATGGTCGAGACGGCGAAACGGCCCATAACACTACTTGATATAAATCATGGGTCTAATAGATTGTGATGATGTTAAGCGGTCCCTCCGCCGGTCCGGACCGGTTCGGCACCCCGATCTTCGCGGTCTCGGAGGTCTCAAGGCTCATCTGCGACCTCCTCGACGACGTCCGCCTGCAGGGGATCTGGGTGCGGGGGGAGGTGACCAACTACAAGGGCAACGCTTCCGGCCACCGCTACTTCTCGCTCTCGGAGCGGAACGGACGGAGTTCTGCCCTGATCAACTGCGCCATGTGGCGCTCGTATGCGGCAGGGCTTGCGTTCGAGCCCCGGGATGGCATGGACGTTCTCGCCTGGGGGACCGTGGAGGTCTACGAGCCTCACGGGAAGTACCAGTTGATCGTCAGGGAACTCCTTCCCGCGGGCGCGGGGGAGCGGCACCTCATGGTCGAGCGCTGGAAGCGGGAGCTCGAGGATGAAGGGCTCTTTGATCCCGGGCGAAAGAGACCGCTCCCCGTCTTCCCGCGCAGGATAGGGGTGGTCACCTCCCGGACGGGTGCGGCGCTCCAGGATATCCTCTCGGTCGTCTCCCGACGGTATCCGGCCGAGGTGGTCCTCTCCCCGACGGCCGTCCAGGGTGAGGGGGCGCATATCGAGATCGCGGAGGCGATCCGGCGGCTTGACGGCCACACCGACGTGATCATCGTCGGGCGCGGGGGCGGGAGCTTCGAGGACCTCTTCCCCTTCAACCACCCGGACGTGGTGCGGGCCGTCGCCGGGTGCAGGACGCCGGTGATCAGCGCGGTCGGGCACGAGGTCGACACCGCCCTCTGCGATTTTGCGGCGGATCTCCGGGCCCCGACGCCGTCGGCAGCGGCGGAACGGGCGGTTCCGGACCGGCAGGAGGTGCTCCGGGAGGTCTACGGCTACCAGGAGAGGATGCAGTCGCTCCTCCTTCACCGGGTCCGTGCCGCGGGAGAAGAGGTCGGGGACCTGCGCGAGCGGATGCATCCCCGGCGGCTCGCACGCCGCGTCAGCGAACGGATGCAGCGCCTCGCCGAGCACGACGACCTGCTCCGGCGGGCGGCGGCGGCCGCGCTCGAGCGGAGGCGGGCAGCGCTTGCCGAGATCCGTGCAGACCTTGCCGGGAGGAACCCGCTCGCCGTCCTGGACCGGGGCTACTGCATCGTGGAGTCGAACGGAAAAGCCGTCCGGGGCGTCCGGGACCTCCGGCCGGGCGAGCGCGTGGTGCTCCGCTTGAAGGACGGAGAAGGCAGGGCCATCGTGGAGGAGACGAAGTATGACAGAGACGTTTGAAGAGAAACTGGAAGAGCTCCGGAGGATTGTCCGGAGGCTGGAAGACGGCGACGCGAGCCTTGAAGAGAGCATCGCCATCTACGAGCGCGGTGCGCTCCTCGTGAAGCAGTGCGAAGACCTCCTCGGCGCGGCCGAGATGCGGCTCACGGAGCTCGGCCGCGACCGGTGAGGCGGAAGGACGCGGGCGGGACGGCGATCTCAAAGCGCGCCCCCCGCCCGGCCTCACCGGTCTCCCGCAGGGAGAGGCCCGTGATGGCGAGGATCTCCCGGCCGAGGAAGAGGCCGAGCCCGGTCTGCTGCCCGAACCCCCGCTCGAATATCTTTTCTTTCTCCGGGGAGGGGATACCCACGCCGTCGTCCTCGTAGACGACGATCGTCCCGCTCTCCGACTCTTCTGGATGGATGCGTATCCGGGTGACGTGCCCACCGTGCCGGAGCGAGTTCTCGATGAGGTTGACAAAGACCCGGACGATGAGCGGGTCAGCGTAGACCTCAAGATCCGGCGCCTGCATCTCGAGGGCGACCTCCCCCAGGTCGAGCCCCGCCGCCGCCTCGCGGGCAACCTCCTCGATCCTCTGCCAGACCGGGGCGGAGATGCCGATACTCTGGTATTCCGCGGTGAAGGCGATGTAGCGCCGGATCTCCTGGAGAGCCTCCCGCTCCCTGCGGTAGTACTCGAGCAGTTCGGGATCGTCCGTCTGCTCGCGGGAGAGGTCAAGGTAGCCGGAGAGGACGTTAAGCCGGTTCAAGATGTCGTGCCGGGTCACGTCCGCAAGGAGGTTGAGCTTTTTATTCGCGAGAAGGAGCGCCTCCCGGGCCATCCGCGCCTCGCTGATGTCCCGGCCGACCGACTGGTAGCCGGTGATGGTGCCCTCCTCGTCGAAGAAGGCCGTATCGGTCCATTGCTGCCACCGGACACTCCCATCGGGAAGGACCGCCCGGTAGTCTATCGTGGAGGCGGGGTGATCGGGGGTGAGGGAGCGAAGGTGCTGCTGGATCCGGGCCTGGTCGTCGGCCGGGACGGTGGGGGCGTAACGCCGCCCGACCAGATCGCCGCACGGGATGCCGATGGAACGGCAGTAGGCATCGTTTGTGAAGGTGATGGTGCCGTCGGGGAGCCGGCGGTAGATCATCTCGGTCTGGCTCTCGACCACGGCACGGTACTGTTCCTCGCTTCTCCTGAGGGCCTCTTCCGCCCCCCTGCGGCCGGAGATGTCGTGTATGTAGACGGAGACACCTTCGCGGGTCGGGATGGCCCGCACCTCAAAGATATGCTCCCGTTCCCGGAGCCGGAACCTGCACTCGCGGATACCGGCCCGGCCGGACTTCCCGACCTCCCGGAAGAACTCCTCGACTGCCTCGTTCCGGAGGTCGGGGAAGATATCGAAGATGCTCCTGCCGGCGACCTCCTCTCCGGTCCTGCCCGAGAGAAGGGCGGCCGCACGGTTCCATGAGATGATGCGGCCTTCGTGGTCGAGGGCGACGAAGGCGTCGCTGATGTTCCCGGTCAGTTCCCGGTAGCGCTCTTCGCTCTGGCGGAGTGCCTCCTCGAGTATCTTCTGCCCGGAGAGGTCACAGACGGACCAGAGGAGTTCGACCGTCCCGTTCTCCGGGTCCCGCGATACCGAGACCGCCACGGCGGCGGGGAGGGTGCTGCCGTCGGACCTCGCGATCCGGTAATCCCGCACCGGGACCGTGTCACCCCTGGCAAGGGCTGCGACCGCCGACCGGAAGGCCGGGACGCACCCGGGATCGAGGTAGGTCTGGAGGGGAAACCCCTGCAGGCGGCCGGGAGGATGGCCGAGGAGGGAGCCCGCTGCCTGGTTTGCCTCCAGGATGACGCCGTCCGGACCGGTGCAGATGCATCCGGCCGGGGTCCGGGTGAAACGGTTCCTGCACTTCCGGTATCCGGCCTCAACGCTCCGTATGCCGGCGATCAGGGCATCGACCTCATCGTAAATCTCCGTGAGGCAGGATCTCTGGAGGAGGGACGCTCCCGCCGGGGCCGCACCAGCACCGGCCTCGCACTGGCGGAGGCGCTGGTCGAGTGTCTCCAGGAGTTCGAGGAGATCGTCAAGCGCCGGGGTGAACGGTTGCATGCCCTCCCGTTCCCCGCACCCGGGTGCATAAACCTATCCCCGGGCAGCCCGTCCGGGTCAGGGATCCTCAGGGATCTCCGCCTCGAGCTCGACGACCAGTTCCTCCCCACGCCGGAGTGCCTCGATGAACTCGCGGGGGAGGGTCGCCGCGACACGGTCTGAGCGGACGGCGACGGTCCGGTCGGAGACAAAGTCGCTCCGCCGCCAGACGAGGTCGGCCGGGTGGTCCAGGGTGAGGGCCGCACTGCCCTGCGACCTGACAACAACAGTCTCGCCCCCCGCGGTGAGCCGGGTCGTGAGCACCGCCCGGTCGTCGCAGAGCAGCGCCTTGAGATCGGGATCGAGATCGGCGGCGCCTTTGTCGGCGGCGACCCCGACGATGCAGTCGCCCGCGAGTGTCAGCGTCTCGTCCTTCGTCACCTCAAACGTTGTCGGATGGATCCCCTGGATCAGCGGGTGCCCCCGCGCCCGCACGATGTCCCTCGCCTTCATGCTTATTAGGTGAGGGCTTCTATTGCTAATGAATGATTGACATCGTCTGCCCCGTCTGCAAAGAGGAGCGTGAACACCAGGTTCTTCGGGAAGCCGCCGATCTGGTGGTGCAGTGCACTGAGTGCGGCCAGGTCCACCGGATCCCCAGGCCCCCCGAACCCCGGATCTTCACCATCAAGGCGATCGTGAGCCGCGAGACGGAGTCGCAGGTCTGCAGCGTGGAGATGCTCGAGGATGAGGCCGTCTCTCTCGGAGACCGGATCGCCGCGGAGTGCGGGGATGAGGTGATCGGGGTCGAGGTCACCGGCATCGAGGCAGGGGAGCGAAGGGTCGCCCACGCGAAGGCCGATGAGGTGACGACTCTCTGGACACGGGGGATCGAGCAGGTCATCGTCCGGGCGTCCGTCCACTCCGGGCGCACGACCATCCCCCTCTACCAGGCCGCGGACGGAGAGGATGAGTTCGCCGTCGGGGAGACCTATACGTTCGGCGGCCGGCGGATGAAGATCTCGCACATCAAGCTTCGTGACGGCCCGGTCCTGCGGAAAGAAGGCTGGAAGACGTTTGCCCGCCGGATTAAGCGGATCTACGGCTACCTCGAGCGGGGTTACGGGCGCAGGTAGGCCACGGCCTCATCTATCGAGGGGCCGAAACCTTCTTTTTTGAGAACCCGCAGTCGGCGATACAACCTCGAGCAGGAATCCTTCTTTGAAGCGAAAAAAGTGACCGGGCCTCCGCCCCGCTCCTCACCGGGGCAGGGGCTCAGGGATGTGCCGCCGGACTGCAGCCTCAAGGTCTTCACGGTGGACAAGACCCTCCATCCGCTCCCTGACCCCGTCGTCCGCGATCACGAGGGTCGTGGGGGTCA
>JAEWMO010000149.1 GCA_023457135.1 Methanobacteriota archaeon
CCCGGAGCACCGGGCACAGCCACCCCGTCACCGGGCGCAACACCGACAACGACCCCGACACCGGAAGCGACGACAACCCTGGAGCCGGACGGCACGTCGACGCCCCAGCCGACGGAAACCCTGCCTCCGCTGACCTTCATAGCCGTGACGCCAACGACCCTCCCACCATTGACCTTCGTAACCTTCGTAACCCCGACGCCAACCCAGCCGCCGGTAATCCTGTGATTGAAACGGGAACGGGGTGAAACCCGGCACCAAACTACCGGCCCGCACGCCACGACACGGGCAACCGGAGGGTCCTGGATAGAGGCGGTTCGCCTCTATCCCCCACACCCCGGAACTTTCGACCCCGCCGTGACCCCTTGCTCCCAGAGGGTCGCTATACGGGTCGGCGCGGAACCCCCTCCACGCCCGAAAGGCCAGGGGCGGGGCATTGCAGCGGAAAGACCGGCCTGAACCGCCCTGCACCCGGCAGGCTGCTATTATATACACTCATGCATATTCACCCCGCCGAGGAAGGATCACCCCGCGGTCTCTCCCCGCGTTCCCTGTGACAACCGTTCGATCTCCACGCAATAGAACCCCTGTGCTCTCATGGTCCCGAAAGGCTGCCGGGAACCTTTCTCCTGGATACGGGGAGTTTTCCGGCCCGGCATTCCAGAGACGGGCCGGAAAACCTCCAGGAGGCTAATGATGATGGATCTACGCAGATTTTATGTACCGGCGCTGGCGCTGCTCGCCCTCGCGCTCCTTGCCGGCGCCGCATCGGCCGCGGAGCACCAGGTCACGAACGCCACGGTCGACCAGGTCTATGCGACGGTCCTTGACGACCGCATCCTCTGGTCCGACAACCGGACGGGCGACTACGACGTCTACCTCTACAACCTGACGGAGGCGGGCGAACGCACCCTCTCCCCGGCAGGCACCGACCAGTTCGCAACGGCACTCCCTGCGGGGATGATGATGAGCGGTGAGCGAGTCGTCTGGGAGGACAACCGGAGCGGCAACCGCGACATCTACCTCTATGACCTTGCGACAGGAGAGGAGACCCGGATCACGAACGGGACCGGCCACGAGGTCAACCCCGCCATCGCCGGGGACTGGATCGTCTGGCAGGACGACCGGAACGGCAACTGGGATATCTACCTCTACGACATCGCCACAGGAGTGGAGACGCAGATCACCGCGGACGAGAACGTGCAGATGACCCCTGCGGTCACGGAGGGTATGGTCGTCTGGAATGATTACCGGAACGGCAACTGGGACATCTATGCCTGGACCCCCGACGCGGCGGCACCGTCCGCGCCGTCCGCGCCGGGACCGGCCGGTGCACCCACTCCGGTGATCCCGGGCCAGGGTCTAACCCCCGGTGCGCCCGGTGTGCCCACCCTGCCAGCAGCCGCAACCCCCGCACCTGCCGCTCCGGCGCCGGGGACGACATCCGCGACGAACGCAACAACGACCCTGCCGCCGGGAGAAACGCCTACACCGACGGAACCAGGGGCAATACTAACCTGGACGCCCGTGACCCCCATAACACCGGGGATGGGCGAGATTATCGTGGTACCCGAGACCGCCAGAACTCTGGCGCCCCGGGATCCGCCGGACGACGACGCGCCGCCCCTGATAACCGCAGGGGTCACGCTGCCGCGGGGCGACCTGCCGGTGACAGTCCCGATCGTGAGCGACATACCACCTGTAGCCGAGCCCGTAGAGTGATGGAGGAAGTACAGGCGCATCCGCTCGCCGCGGAGAAAAACAAAAAGGGAGGGTATCGGGGGGTGATTACGCCAGGTAGTCTTCCGGCCGGGGGATCTGTTCCTTCAGACCCTTGCGCCGGCGGATACCCTTGACCACTTCGTCGACCATACCCGCCGGGACGATCTCGAACCCGGCGAACTCGGTGCTCCACATCGCACGGCCTTCGGTGGCAGACCGGACATCTCCGGCAAACCCGAAGAGCTCGGCGACCGGCGCCTTGCCGATGATCGTCATCGTGTCGCCTTCGCTCAGCATATCGAAGACCTGACCGCGCCGGCCCTGGATCTGGGAGGTTGCCGCTCCCATCTGCTCGCTCGGGACCGTGATCTGGATCTTCTGGGTCGGCTCGAGCAGCGAGTCGCCTGCCATCAGGAGACCTGCCTTGACGGCGCTCCGGACTGCCGGGATGACCTGGGCGGGACCGCGGTGGATGGCGTCCTCGTGGAGCTTCACGTCCACCAGCCGGATCTTCAGGTTCTGGACCTGCTCGTCGGCGAGCGGGCCGCCGCGGAGCGCCTCGCGCCAGCCGTCAAGGACCAGTTCCATCGTCTCGTTCAGGTACTGGATACCCTTCGTCATGTCGATGAACATGTTGGTCCCTTCGATGGCCTTGACGTTCTTGGCCTCGTCCTTGTCCATGCCGGCGGCCACGAGGGCGTCACGCCGCTCGACTGCCTGCTGGTTCATCGAGATCTCGCCGTCCAGGATCTTCCTGACGACCGCGGGGTCCATCGGTTCGAGCTCGATGTAGAACCGGTTGTGGCGGTTCGGCGACTTCCCTTCGACCGGGCCGGCACTGCCGGTGACGGTCTCGCGGTAGACGACGATCGGCGGGGAGGTGATGATATCGACACCCTTGTCGCGCCGGATACGGCCGGTGATGATCTCGAGATGGAGCTCACCCATGCCGCTGATCAGGTGCTCGCCGGTCTCCTCGTTGATCGAGACCTGGACCGTCGGGTCTTCCTTTGCGACCTGGCGGAGAACCTCGACGAGTTTCGGGAGGTCCTTCATGTTCTTCGCTTCGACGGCGACGGTCATGACCGGCTCGGAGTAATGCTTCAGCGACTCGAAGGGAGTCATCTCGATGAGCGTCGTGACGGTCGAACCGACGATGGCGTCCTTCAAGCCCGTGACGGCTGCGATGTTCCCGGCCGGGAGCGCCTCAACCTCGATCCGCTCGGCACCCATGAAGATGCCGACCTGGGCGAGACGGTTTGCACGCTTTGCGGCGCCCATGATGTAGCACTCGGTACCCCGGCGGAGCGTCCCCGAGAAGAGACGGCCGGTGGCGACCTCGCCCGCGTGCGGGTCAAACGAGATATCCGTGACCATCAGGCAGGCAGGCCCGTTCGGGTCGCAGTTGACCATGGCCTTGCCCTCGGCGGTGCTGTAGTCACCGTGCCAGATGATGTGGATACGCCGGTCCTGGGCCTGGAGGGGGTTTGGCAGGTGCTTGACCACCATGTCGAGGAGGACGGCGTGGAGCGGGCTGTTCTTTGAGAGCCACTTCATGTCGCCGGAGTTGCACTTCTCAAAGACATCCTTGAACGAGACGTTGCTCTTCTTCATGAAGGGAACGGAGACCGCCCAGTTGTAGAGCGCGGAGCCGAAGGCGACGGTGCCCTTTACGGGATCGAGTTTCCAGCCTTCGTTGTACATCTTCTCGTTCATGCCCTTGATCAGCTTGTTGACCTTGTCGATCACCTTTGCGAGGCGGATCTGCATCTCCTGCTCGTCCACCTTCAGCTCGTTGACCAGCCGGTCGACCTTGTTGATGAAGAGAACCGGGCGGACACCCTCTTTGAGCGCCTGCCGGAGCACGGTCTCTGTCTGGGGCATGGTCCCCTCGACCGCGTCCACCACGACGACGGCGCCGTCGACCGCACGCATGGCGCGGGTCACGTCACCGCCGAAGTCCACGTGGCCGGGGGTATCGATCATGTTGATGAGATACTCGGTCCCGTCGTACTCGTGGACCATCGAGACGTTGCTCGCGTCGATGGTGATACCGCGTGCCTGCTCCTCCTCGTCGGAGTCCATGAAGAGTTGCTTGCCCGCCAGCTCCTCGCTGATCATGCCTGCGCCTGAAAGCAGGTTGTCTGAAAGTGTTGTCTTACCGTGATCGATGTGGGCGACGATACCGATGTTCCGGATACGCTCCGGCTTGTCCATCAGCTCCGTCACCCGCTCTACCATCTTCTTTCGTCGGGTCATAGTTCACCAAAAAATAATGGAGTGGGATTAACGGGCAGCCTTTGCAATGCGCTCTCTTTCTTCTTTCTTCGAGACCGCGTAGGAGCGCGTGTCACCGTTCGCGGCGGAGATCAGCTCTTCCGCAAGTGCCTCGCTCACGCTCTTCTTCTTCTTGTGGCTCGCCTGCAGGACACCGGCGGTGATGAACCGCAGGGCGACGTCGACACGCCTCTGGGGTGCGGTGTCGACCGACTTCGGGACGTTGATACCGCCGTACTTCAGACGGACGGTCTCCTCACGGGGCCCGGTGTTCGCGACCGCGTCGACCAGCACCTGGACCGGGTTCTTCTTCGTCTTCCTGTTGATGATCTCGAAGGCGTCCCGGACGATGCGGATGGCGAGTTCTTTCTTGCCGGTGTTGTTCTCAGTCTGCATCAGCTTGTTGATCAGGCGCTCGACGATCAGCATGTTGCTCTTATTGAACTGCTGGCCGGCAAGCTTGCCGCAGGAGTGCGGCACGATCATCGTGTGCAGGTTTACGTAGCGGGCAAGGCTCGGATCATGGATCTCGACCTCGCTCATGTCCCAGCGGTTAAAGAGGAGTTGCTGTGCCGCCCCTGCTTCCGCTTCTGCTGCTTCTACCATACCAGATTACCTCCGCGGCTTCTCCTTGCGCCCGATGACCATTTCATTCAGGCTGACGTTGTTGACCTTGGTCACCACGAACCGGACGCCGGGGATATCACCCATCGACCGGCCCAGCCTGCCGCCGATGCCCTCGATCTCGACCTCATCGTGCTCGTCGATGAAGTTGATGGCGCCGTCGCCGACGGCGAATGCGGTTACCTGACGGCCGTTCTTGATCAGCTGCACGCGGACGCACTTTCTGATCGCAGAGTTCGGCTGCTTTGCCTCAACACCCACCTTCTCGAGAACGATCCCGCGGCCCTGCGGCGCTCCCTCAAGGGGGTCGGATTTCACATCGAGTCCGAGCTGACGCCGCGCGTAGTTGGTGTCGTGCCACCGGTCGTTCTTTGCGTCGCGCTTCAGCTTTCGGGCTGCAAATTTACCATTTCCCATCGAATACCCTCGTATAGGTTGAATTTGTAGATAGGAGCAACTCCTGGTGTGCTATAAAGCAACGCGCGTTACGGATTTATATATTGTGGAACCCGTCCGCGCGCCGATCTTTCGCCTTAGTTATTTGATCGGGAGCTGATATAATATTATACCCTGGCGAGCAACCTTCATTGATGATAACCCGGATATACAAGGAGGTTTTTTTCGAGGCGACACATCGCCTGATCCACTATCAGGGCAAGTGTTTCCGATTGCACGGCCACCAGTGGCGGGTCGAGGTCTGGATCGAGGGTACGGCCGACGAGCGCACCGGGATCGTCCTTGACTACAACTGTATCAAGGAGGTCGTCGGGCGGTTCGACCACCAGGTGATCCTGAACGCAGAAGACCCCATGGCTGCGTGCATCGAGACGTTCCACCCCGTCCTCACCACCGCGGGCGACCCGACGAGCGAGCTCCTCGCGGGGCTGATCGCGGAGATGATCGACGCCGAGGCCGCACGCCGGGGACACGACGCCCGGGTGGCGAAGATCCGGGTATGGGAGTCGGTCTCCTGTTACGCAGAGCGCACCTATGATCGTCAGTGAGATCTTCCGGAGCCTCCAGGGGGAGGGGAAGAACCAGGGGCGGCCCTGCACCTTCATCAGGCTCGTCGGGTGCAACCTCCGGTGCGCCTGGTGCGACACCTCCTACGCCTGGGAAGGCGGGCAGGAGATGAGCGTCACCGAGGTCCTCGACCGGGTCTGGCTGCAGAACGGGAAGCATATCTGCATCACCGGCGGAGAGCCGCTTCTCCAGGGCGAAGAACTCCTCAAACTTCTCAGGAGGTTCAGCCTCCACGGCTACACGGTCGAGATCGAGACGAACGGCACCCGCGACTTCCGCGAGATGCAGGCCTACGCCTCCATCTGCATGGACGTCAAATGCCCCTCCTCGGGCGAGCGGAGCGATCTCCGGCTCCTGCCCTTCCTCACCCCCCACGACAGCGTCAAGTTCGTCGTGGCGAACGAGGACGACTTCCTCTATGCCCGGGCGGTGATGGCCCGCTACGATATCCGGGCCGAGATCATCATCACGCCGGTCGAGGGGTCCGACTACCGCGCCATCGCGGACTATATCGTCGAGGAGAACCTCCCGGTGAGGTTCCAGTTGCAGCTCCACAAGATCCTGGGGATGAAATGATGAGAGCAGTCTGTCTTCTATCGGGCGGCATGGACTCCACCACGCTCGCCTACGTCGCAAAGGATATGGGCTACGATATCATCGCGCTCCACTTCACCTACGGCCAGCGGACGGAGGCAAAGGAGCGCGAGTGCGCTCAAGCGATTGCGGGTCTGCTCGGCGCACGGGAGTTCGTCGAGATCAGCCTCGAGCACTTCAAGAAGATCGGGGCGTCGAGCCTGACGGATGAGAGTCTCCCGGTCGAGGAGTATGCCGGCGAGGAGGAAGGGATACCGAGCACCTACGTCCCCTTCCGGAACGCCAACCTCCTCGCCATCGCGACGAGCCTCGCGGAGGCCCGGCGGGCGGAGGCGATCTTCATCGGCGTCCAGACCGGGGACTACCCGGGCTACCCCGACTGCCGGCCGGAGTTCATCGAGGCGTTCCAGCGGGCGGTGGATCTCGGCACGGCCGCCGATCCCCGGATCACCCTGATGACGCCCTTCGTCCGGAAGACGAAGGTGGATATCATCAAAACGGGCCTCGCCCTCGGCGTCCCCTACGAGGAGACCTGGTCCTGCTACCAGAATAACGACCGGGCCTGCGGCGTCTGCTCCTCCTGCCACTACCGGCGGGAGGCGTTTCGCGACCTCGGCCTCAAAGACCCGATCGCCTACGAGAGGTGAGCCATGGAGATCTATCGCGGCAGAAGGCTCACCATCGAGAAGAAGGAGGCCGTTCTCCCGAACGGGACGACGAAGGAACGGGTGGTCGTCCACCCCGGCGGAGCGGTTGCGATCCTCCCGGTCGAGGGAGAGGACTGCTACCTCCTCCGGCAGTACCGATTCGCCGTCGACGACTACATCTATGAAGCGCCGGCAGGCACCATCGACGAGGGCGAGGAGCCGCACGAGACCGCGTATCGGGAGCTGATCGAGGAGACCGGGATGAAGGCGGAGCGGTTCGTCCCGAAGGGCTGGATCTACCCCTCCCCCGGCTACACCGACGAGCGGATCTGGCTCTACCTCGCAGAAGGCCTCTCCCCCTGCTCGGACTACGGGATGGACGACGACGAGGTGATCGAGGTCATCCGCGTCCCGGTGACGGAGTTAAAGGCGATGATTGCAGACGGCCGGATCGTCGATGCAAAGACGATCTGCCTTGCCTGCCGCTGCCTTCAGTGAGAGCGCGCAGAACGCCTGCGGAGAGGCGCGATGGATGTGCGCATATTTATGCCTTCCGCGGAGAAACTCATAGTAGCTTCGATATATGAACAATCTTTGGCAAGCCCGGTGAACCCTAATGGAAGAGACACAACCACAAGAGATGGATACCGCGCGAAAGCGCTACGAATTTAAAAAAATGCTCGAGAGGCTTGCGGAGAAGGAAGGGAGCGGTACCGAGCTGATCACCCTCTATATACCTCCGGATAAGCAGATATACGACGTGACCGCCCAGCTCCGCGACGAGTTCGGGCAGTGTGCGAACATCAAGAGCAAACAGACCAGGACAAACGTCCAGAGTGCCATATCCTCCATTCTCTCCCGCCTGAAGTACTACAAGCGTCCGCCGGAGCACGGCATGGCGGTCTTCTGCGGCACGATCAATATCGGCGGCGACCGTACCGACCTCGACTGCGAGATCATCGAGCCGCCCGAGCCGCTTGCCACCTACATGTACCGCTGCAGCTCCACCTTCGAGCTCGAGCCTCTCCAGCAGATGCTCGGCGAGAAGGAGGTCTACGGCCTGATCGTCATCGACCGGCGTGAGGCCTACGTCGGGTTTCTGCGGGGCAACAGGATCGAAGCGGTACGCGGCGCCACCTCGACCGTCCCCGGCAAACAACGGAAGGGTGGTCAGTCGAGCGTCCGTTTCCAGCGGCTGCGGCTGATCGCCATCAATGAGTTCTACAAGAAGGTCGGCGACCTCGCGAGCGAGATCTTCCTCGCCGAGAAGGACTTCTTCGAGCGGTTCAAGGGCGTGCTGATCGGCGGCCCGACCCCGACGAAGGAGGAGTTCGAGGCAGGCGGCTACCTTCACCACGAACTACAGAAGCGGATCATCGGGCTCTTCGATGTCGCCTACACGAACGAGTCGGGGCTTGCCGAGCTCGTCGAGAACGCTTCTGATGCCTTAAAGGGCCTTGACATCATCAAGGAGAAGAACGTGATGAACCGGTTCCTCCAGGAGCTGGTCAAGGATGACGGAGCGTCTTCCTACGGCGAGGAGAGCGTCAGGAAGAACCTGGAGATCGGCGCCGTCGACACCCTCCTCCTCTCCGACAAGCTCCGGAGAGCCCGGCTGAAACTTGCCTGTCCGACCGGCGACTACACCGAGGAGCGGACGGTCAGCCTCGAACCCGGCAAGCACATCAAGGACCTCGACTTCGGCACCTGCCCGAACGACGGCTCCCCTCTCTACGTGGCCGAGGAGTCCGATATCATCGATGAACTGACCGCACTCGCAGACCAGAGCAGCGCGACGGTCAAGATCATATCGGACGATTTCGAAGAAGGTTCAATGCTCTACAACGCTTTCGGCGGGATCGCAGCGATCCTGCGTTACAGGACCGGATACTGATGTTCCAGGAGAAGTACCACCAGATAGAGCGCATGCTCCGCGCATGCACCGGTGAAGAGGATGTCCTCCTCACGACAGGCGGGGATCACGCCGATCTCGCCTCAACGATAGCGTTCAAACTTGCGAAGAAGGAGAAGCGGGCTCCCGCGAAGATCGCCGCCGATATTGCGGAGAAGCTTGCGGCAGACCCCTCGCTCGGCGATATCAGGGTCGAGGCGGCCGGGCCCTACGTCAACTTCCGGTTCGGCCCCACGCTCCTCGCCGAGGCTGTCCGTGAGGCGCTTGATCCCGGCTACGGGGCTCTCCAGCGCCGTTCCGGACGGGTCATCCTCGAACACACGAGCGCGAACCCGAACGGCCCGCTGCACGTCGGCCACATCAGGAACACCGTCATCGGCGACTCCCTCGCCCGGGCCTTCCGGAAGGCCGGACACGCGCTCGAGGTGCAGTATTATCTCAATGATATGGGCCGCCAGATCGCCATCGTCTCCTGGGGGTTCGATAACCTCGATATCCCCCGCAAGGAGGGCGAGAAACCGGACCACTACGTCGCGAGGGTCTACATCGCGGCGAACCGGGAGCTTGAGAAGAATCCGGAGATCGTCAAAGAGATCGACCACCTCATGCAGCTTGTGGAGCGCGGGGATGCCGAGACCGTGAAAAAGTTCCGCACGGCCGTCTCCCTCTGCGCCGAGGGGATCAGGGCGACCCTCGCGGCCCTGAACGCCCACCACGACCGGTTCGTCTGGGAGAGCGACTTTGTCCGGATCGGCGACGTCGACCGGATCATCGAGCGGATCCGGCGCCTGCCGCAGGCCCACGAGGACGAGACCCTCTGGGTCGACCTCACCGAGCAGGGGTTCGAGAAGAAGTACATCCTCCGGCGGAGCGACGGCACGTCGGTCTACAGCACCCGCGACCTCGCCTACCATGTCTGGAAGGGACGCAACTACGACAGGATGATCGACGTCCTCGGCGCGGACCACAAACTGATCGGCGCCCAGCTCCAGGCCACCCTCAAACTCCTCGGCGAGCAGCCGCCCGAGATCGTCCACTTCGAGTTCGTCTCCCTTCCCGAAGGCTCGATGAGCACCCGGGCAGGCAAGTTCGTCTCGGCGGACGAGCTCATCGAGGAGGTTGCCGCGAAGGCGTATGACGAGGTGACCACGCGCCGGCCGGAGCTCTCCGAGGAGGAGCGGCGGGCAATCGCGAACTCGGTCGCCATCGCCGCCATCCGCTACGACATCGTGAAGGTCTCCCCCGAGAAGAGCACGGTCTTTGACTGGAAGGAGGCTCTCGACTTCGAGCGGCAGAGCGGGCCCTACATCCAGTACGCCCACGCCCGTGCCTGCAGCATCCTTGAGAAGGCAGGGGACTTTACGCGGGCATACACGCTTGAGACCGACCACGAGGTCGCGCTCGCCCGGCACCTCGCCCGGTTCCCGGCCGTCATCGAGCAGACCGTCGAGGAACTCCGCCCGCACCTCATCGCCGCCTACGCCCGCGAGCTCGCCGATCTCTTCAACGCCTTCTACCACTACGACCCGGTCTTAAAAAGCGAGGGGGAGACCCGGAACAGCCGGCTCACCCTCGTGGACGCGGTCAGGAACACGCTGCAGGAGTCCCTCGCGACCCTCGGGATCGATGCGCTCAGAAGCATGTAAGGCCCTGCGGAAGCAGGGCTACCAGTTCGTCAGCCCCGCCTCCTCGGCGGCCGTCAAGCCCTGCATGTGGAACAAGCGGGCGCTCAGGGGCGGGGAGATGTGCTACAAGGCGCAGTTCTACGGCATCGAGAGCCACCGCTGCGTCCAGATGACCCCGACCCTCAAATGCAACCAGCAGTGCCTCTTCTGCTGGCGGTCGTTCGAGCACGAGGTCGTGGAGGAGGAGGAGTGCCCGCCGGAAGCGATCATCGCAAACCTCCGCCGCCTCCAGAAGAGGGCGCTCTCGGGCTACAAGGTCTCGCCCTACGTCGCGCCGGAACGGTTCGCGGAGGCCCTCGACCCCACGATGGTCGCGATCTCCCTCTCGGGGGAGCCGACCTGTTACTCGCGCCTCCCGGAGCTCGTCGACGGCCTCAACGCCGACGGCTACACGACGTTCCTCGTCTCGAACGGCACTCACCCGGACATCCTTGCCCGGTGCCGGCCCTACCAGGTCTACGTATCCCTCGACGCCCCCGACCGCGAGACCTATCTCCGGCTCTGCCGGCCGCAGGAGGACTACTGGGACCGGATCCACGAGAGCCTTACCGGGCTCGCCGGCCGCCGGTCCGCCGTCCGCACCACCGTGGTCCGGGGCTACAACGACTTCTGCCCCGAGGGCTATGCGGCGCTCTACCAGGATTCCGGGGCAAGGTTCGTGGAAGTAAAGGGTTATATGTATCTGGGATACAGTAGGAACAGGCTGCAGAAGGACCAGATGCCGGAACACGAGGATGTCAGGGCGTTTGCGGAGAAAATTGCGCAGCATTGCGATTATGTTATCAGAGACGAGAGCCCGGCAAGCCGGGTTGTCTGTCTGGAGCGGAAGATATGAGATTCGATGTTGAAGAGTTCAAGCAGAAGGCGAGAGAGGACTTCGAGCACGCATGGCACGAAGGGCCGTCGGTCCTGACCCCGGCAGGGGTTGGAGGCCGGTATCCCCGGCTGAAGTACACCCGGGCGACCCCGCACCCGATCTTCGAGATCGTCCAGCGGCTCCGCGAGACCTACCTTTCGATGGGGTTTGACGAGGCGATAAACCCCCTGATCGTCGAGGAATCGGACATCTACCGGCAGTTCGGCCCCGAAGCGATGGCCGTCCTCGACAGGGTCTTCTACCTCGGCGGCCTGCCCCGCCCGAACGTCGGGATTGCAAAGAAGCAGCTTGAGGAGATCGAGGGGATCCTCGGCCGTGCGCTGACGCCCCGGATCGAGGAGAAGCTCCGCGAGACCCTCCACGGCTACAAGAAGGGGACGATCGACGGCGACGAACTGACGCACGAGCTCGCGGCCGTGCTCGAGGCCGACGACGCGACCGTGGTCCACATCCTGGATGCGGTCTTCCCGGAGTTCCGGGAACTGGCTCCCGAATCGTCGCGGAACACCCTCCGGAGCCACATGACGAGCGGCTGGTTCATGACGCTCTCCTCGATCTGGGAGAAGCGCCATCTCCCCATCAGGCTCTTCTCGATCGACCGGTGCTTCCGGCGCGAGCAGGAGGAGGGGCCCACCCGCCTGATGACTTACCACTCGGCCTCCTGCGTCGTCGCGGGGGAGGACGTCACCCTCGAAGAGGGGAAAGCCATCAGTGAGGCCCTCCTCTCGGCATTCGGCTTTGAGGAGTTCCGGTTCCAGCCCGACGAGAAGCGGTCGAAGTACTACATGCCCGACACCCAGACGGAGGTCTACGCCCGCCACCCGGTCCTCGGCTGGGTGGAGGTCGCCACCTTCGGGATCTACTCGCCCTCGGCGCTCGCGGAGTACGGGATCGGTGTCCCGGTGATGAACCTCGGCCTCGGCGTGGAGCGGCTCGCGATGATCGCCTACCAGTCTAACGACGTCCGCCAGCTGACCTACCCCCAGTTCTTCCCGCAGGACCTCTCCGACCGCGAGATCGCGGGTGCGGTCCACCTGCGTGCTGAGCCCGCATCGGCGGTCGGGAAGCGGATGGCGGATGCGATCCGCGCCACTGCCGCCGAGCACGCCGCCGCCCCCGGACCCTGTGCATTCACCGCGTGGACCGGCGAGATTGCCGGGAGAGCGGTCGAGGTGATCGTCGAGGAGCCCGAGTCCAACACGAAGCTCTGCGGACCGGCCTGTTTTAACGAGGTCTATGTCCACAACGGTGCGGTGCTCGGCGTCCCCGACACCGAGAAGTGGGCAGAGGTCAGAACGGAAGGAGTCTCGACCGGGATCACCTACCTCGACGCCGTGGCAGGCCTCGCCGCCGCCCGGATCGAGGAGGCCGCACGGTGCGGGGAGGGGACCACCGTCCAGGTGAAGATGTCGAAGCTCCCCTCCGACGTCAACCTCCGGATCGAGGAGTACGCGATGCGCTACGTCACCGACCACAACAAAAAGGTGGATCTGCGAGGCCCGGTCTTCCTGACGGTCCGCTCCGTCATCCGGGAGCAGCCGTCTCAATAAGTTTCTTTTCCCGCCCCGGCCTCTCTTTTTTTCCGCCCGCCTCGTCCCGCTCCGCCTCGAGACATCTCCGGAGCAGCGGCAGCACGTCCCGCTGCGAGACCAGGTTGAACCGGGCCCGGCTCGGCGCGAGCCCGACCTTGACCGAGTAGGCTTCGGGCGGCATCGCGGCGAAGAGGTCCTCGTCGGTCCGGTCGTCCCCGATGGCGAGGACGAAGTCCCAGGCCCGCCGGGATATCCAGTTCAGCGCCGCCCGGCCTTTGTTGACGACGTTGTTCTTGATCTCGATCACCTTGTTCCCGTCCATGACGCCGACGTCGAGGTTGGAGGTCAGGTGCAGGAGATCGTCCTTGAGCTCCTTCGCCCTCTGCGCACCGAGCACCGGTTCGGTCCGGCGGTAGTGCCAGACGAGGGAGTAGTCCTTCTCCTCGATGAAGGAGCCGGGTGTGCGGTCGGTATAGAGCTCAAGCAGCGGCTGGATCTCCCCTTTCCACTCGTCCGAGAGTGCCTCGGGCATCCGCCACTCCCCGGATCGCTCTTTCACCCAGACACCATGCTCGGCGATGAGCCCGAGATCCATCTCCCCGAACCAGTTCTCCAGGGTATACCGGTCCCTGCCGCTGATCACCACCACCTCGTTTCCCGGCGTCTGAATCAGATTCTGGAGGACCTCCCGTGTGGCCTCGCCCGGAACAGCTTTCTGCGGTTTTGCGGCAAAGGGCACCAGGGTGCCGTCGTAGTCGAGGAGGAGGAGCCGGTCCTTGCCGGAGTGGTAGTCGGCGACCAGCTGCTCCCTGATGGCGGGGGTGACGAGCTGCTCGGCGCGGTCGACCTGGACGGTCCGGGCGTCGCCGAGACGGGTGAGGAAGTCGCCGACCCAGCGCTCGATGTCGTAACGCATCAGCCTCCTCTGCATGATCTGGTTCCGCTCGATCTGCTCCTTCTCGGGCATGGCGAGCGCCGTCTCGATCGCCTCGATCACCGCGTCCTGGTCGTTGGGGTTGACGATGATGGCTTCGCCGAGTTCCTCGGCGGCCCCGGCCATCTCGGAGAGGATGAGGACCCCGGTGCCGTCGGTCCTGCTTGCGACGTACTCCTTCGCCATCAGGTTCATGCCGTCGCGGAGCGGCGTGACCAGGGCGACGTCGGCGGCGCTGTAGAACGCGACGAGCGTCTCGAACGGGAGGAAGTTGTAGAAGTAGCGGACCGGGGTCCACTCGGTCGTCCCGTACTTCCCGTTGATCCTGCCGACGAGCTCATCAAGCCGCTTCTTTAACGCCCGGTAACTGTTGACGCTGGTCCGGGAGGGAACGGCGACGACGACGAAGGAGATCTTTCCACGATACTCCGGTTTTCTGTCAAGGAGCGCGTCGAAGGCCTCGAGCCGGAGCGGGATCCCCTTCGTGTAGTCAAGCCGGTCAAACGAGAGGACGATCTTCTGGTTTCCGTGCCTCTGCCGGATCCGGGTGATCTCCTTCTGGACCGGGGTGCTGCCTGCGGCGTCGGCGAACCGGTGGTAGTCGATCCCCATGGGGAAGAGGTCGGTCCGCACCACCCGGGTGCCGGTCTTCACCTCGCCGAAGGTGTGCTCGTAGCCGAGGAGCCGCCGGACGCTGGAGAGGAAGTGGCGGACGTAGCCGTAGGTGTGAAACCCGATGAGGTCCGCGCCGAGGAGGCCGGAGAGAATCTCCTTTCTCCAGGGCAGGTGCCGGAAGACCTCGAACGACGGAAACGGGATGTGATGGAAGTAGCCGATCTCCGCGTCCGGCAGGCGTTCACGGAGCATCTGCGGCAGGAGCATCAGGTGGTAGTCGTGGACCCAGATGATGTCGTCGGGGCGGGCGACCTCCATGACGGCGTCGCAGAACCGCTCGTTCACCCGCTGGTAGACCTGCCAGGTCTTCGGGTCGTAGTCGGCATAGAGGTTGAAGTAGTGGAGGAGCGGCCAGAGGGTGTTGTTGCAGAACCCGTCGTAGTAGTGCTTGATGTCGTAGGGGGAGAGGAAGACCGGGTGGCACTGCTCCTTCCTCAATGCCTCGACGATCCGTTCCTTCTCCTCGTCCTGCTTCCTCTGGAGGTTCATGCCGGGCCAGCCGATCCAGAGGCTCTCGTAGGACTTGTAGAATGAGCCGACTCCGGTGGCAAGACCGCCGACGCTCCGTTGCAGGCGGAAGTCGCCGTTCTTTTTTGAGAGACTGACCGGGAGCCTGTTCGATACTATCAGTAACCTGTTCAT
>JAEWMO010000150.1 GCA_023457135.1 Methanobacteriota archaeon
GCCGTCCCGATCTTCTGGACGGCGATCTGGACGGCATCGAGAAACTCCATGCCCCGGGCGAGTTCCTCCTCGCACCGCTCCATGATCAGGATGGTGTACTCGGACGCGACCCCGATCGTCATCGAGCCGAGGACCGCCGTCAGCGGCGTGTAGTCCAGTCCGAGAAGGTACATGATCGCCCCGTTCCAGCCCACGATGAAGACGATCGGGATGACCGGCGAGATAGCGTTGAACTTCCGGTAGACGAGGAGCATGAATCCGAGGATGAAGGCGAAGCCGAGCAGGGTCATGAACGTCTTGGAATCGGCGATATCGTCCATGAGGGCGGCGAACATCTCCAGCTGGCCGGTGATCTTGACCGTCACGCCCGCCGGCGGATTGCTCCAGTTAACGTCGCTCTGTATCCTCCCGACGAGATCGCGGGCGACACTCATCTCCATGTCGACCGTCGAGAACTCAAGCACCGCCTCCATGTTCCCGTTGAGGTACCGGGAGAGGGTCTCCTCCGGGATCCGGGCGACGACTTCGTCGATCTCTCCCCTCGTCGAGGGCAGGACTCCGCCGTTGTACTGCCGGATCAGGGTTGCGATGCTCGTCACGCCCGTGATCTTGTCGTTGTGCTCCTGCTCGTAGACCCCGAACTGATCGATCCAGGCGAGCGTCTCCGGGCTCCGGACATTGTCCGCGGTCACGACGACCGGGATGGTGCTCGTTGCCCCCATCGTCCGGGTGATCTTCTCGAGATCCCGGAGGGCGGGCATGTCGCCGGGGACGAACGTCTTCTCGTCCGAGCTGATCGGGACCTTCTCATCGAGGTAGAATCCACCTGCCGCGACGACTGCAAAGAGCAGGATGACCGGAAGCGGGTGTTTTGCGACCGTATAAGCCAGCCGGCCGAGGAACCGGTCGTAGCGCTCCATGACGGAGTTCCCCTGCTTGGGGATGGCACCGGACGCGGCAACCTCCTCCTTCGGCCGGTAGCGGGTGACGATCGCGAATATCGGGACGATGACGAGCGCCGCCGTGTAACAGGAGACGACCCCGATGGTGCAGACGATGCCGAAGTCGGCGACCATCGGCACCGGGGCAAAGAACATCGCGATGAACCCGAGCGCCGTCGCCGACATCGCGATCAGGACCGAGGGGCCCATCTGGGTGACGGTGGCCCATACGGCCTCCGGGATGGTACCGCGCCGGATCTCTTCGTCGAACCGTGCGTGGAACTGGATCGCGTAGTCGATCCCGATCCCGATCAGCACCGGGAACGCCCCGATCACCACCATGCTGACAGGGATCCCGAAGAGGCCCATGAACCCGAAGGTCATGATCACCCCGACAGCCACGATCCCGACGGGGAGAAGGCTGTAGCGGACGTGGGAGAAGAGGAGCCTCACCGCGAGGACCATCAGGAGCATGGCCGCGAGGATCAGCATGCCCATCTGCCCTCCCATCTCCTCTTCCATCTCCTTTGAGAACGCCGGGTTTCCTGAGACCGTGACCGCAAGGCCCGGCGGGGGCGCCGATGTGCTCACGGCGGACTGGATGTTCTCGACGACCCGCATCTGCGCCTCCATGGAGACGCCCGGTTCAAGGGCGATGACACTGATCGTCATCAGGTCCGAGGGCAGCATCCTCTCAACCATCTCCGGCGGGGCCGCTCCGATGATCGCGTCGATCTCTGCTTTGGACGACGGGAGGGTGCCGCCGTTCGCCTGCTTTAAGAGGTCGACGACGCCGGAGACGCTCTCGACATAACGCTCGTTCCTGAGGTCTTCCTGGATATGGTCGATATACCTGAGGACATCGGGGCTCCGGACGCTGTCCGCCTCGTAGATGAGCATGATCGCGTCGGAGCCGTAGGTATCGGCGTAGTGGGCGAGGAGCGCGCCCCGGGGGGTGCTCTTATCGACGTAGGTGTCGTCGCCGGTCTGCATCGTCACCATCGAGAGCCCGAAGAATGCCAGGATGAAGACCGCTGCAGCGACCCCGGCGACGGCCCAGGTACGGTTGTTGATGGCGGCGGCAAGCCACTCGTAAGGGCTCTTCATGGTTTCTCTCCGTACTCGGCGATGATCGCCCGGGTCACGGCGCGCGCAACCTCCGTGCTGTTGCCGCCGGCAGGATCGATCCCGTACTCCAGAGCGGTGCGCCGGAGCCGGGTGGGGTCAAAGACCCGGTAACTCCGGCCTCTATCCCCGGACTTCACTGCCGAGGTGAGAGCCGACGAGAGCAGGGGCGCTGCAGGCTCTTCATCCATGGCGAGGCGGTGAAGCAGAGCGACGGCACGCCGGCAGTCTGCCGGGGGAAGGAACCCTGCTTCGGTCCAGACCTGATCGGTCTCCTCAAAAATATGTTCTCGATAAGAGATCTGCCGATGCGCCGGCAGTCTGTGCGGGGATTCGCCAGGGGCCCGGCAGGATCCGGCATTGCAGGTGGTTGCGCAGTTCACGTCTCTCCTCGTTGTAAGTGGCTCGTCTGCTGGAGGTACTGTTTCTGTGGGACCGGACATGAAGTTACTGCAACCCCGGCCGGGACATACACCGGGATCCGGTGCCCGGCCGGGCTCCTCTGCAACCGGTTCTCGAGAGCTCCCCATACCAGATCGGTACGGAGATCCCGATGGTTCAAGGTTCTCCCGTACATGTACGGGTTATATGAGGGAAGGTGCCCTACACGGGGTACGATGAGGAGGATGATCGTCGAGGTCTGCCCGACGGACCCGCTGATAGGCATGCCGGCCGATACCGGGGACTTCAACCGGGCGGCGAAACAGTTTCTGGACCGGGTTGAGTCCTTAAAAGTCCTTGAGATCCTCAAGATGGACTTTGATCGGGGAGAAGAGGCGCTGGTCTCCGAGATCACGATGAAAGAGGGGTACACCATGAGCGATATCGAATTCCCGGAGGTTATGGGGTCCATTGAGGTGCTGAGGAGTGCCGGCCGGACGTATACCTGTTTCATGCGGTACATCATCCAGGACGAGTTCCTGCGGGAGAAGATGCGCGAGTTCAACCTGGACGTCATCTGGACCTCGCCCATGTACAAGTCCCTCGATCTCTGCGTCTACACCTGCATCGGCGATGCCGGGAACCTGAACCGGGTTCTCCGTCTCATGTCAACCTACGGAGAGATCAGAAACGTCATCTTTGAGGAGGCAACCTTCTCGGGGGGCGCTCTCCTCTCGCGGCTCACCCCCCGGCAGCGGGATCTCCTCATCGCGGCGAACCGGTACGGCTACTACGAGTATCCGCGGAAGATCACGAGTGGCGAGCTCGCGGAGAAGGTCGGGATCAGCAAAACCACCGCGATCGAGCACCTGCGGCGGGGAGAGGCGCGGCTCATCTCCGCGCTCCTTGCGGGCTACTGACGGCGGATGACCACGACAGCGGCCGGTCCACACGCCGGCCAGCCGCCGGATACATCCCGGGTATGGTTCAGTTCTCGATGATGTTCCTATCCGGGCTGTGCGGTCCCGTCTGTTCTGGTGATAGTATTGTGCATGCTGTTCTTACCCGCCCTCACCGGAGCAGCCTTTCCCGGAGGCGGGCATGCCCGGACCGGCCTGTGTGGAGCGGGCTGCTGCCGTAGGGGATGGTCTTGCGAGGAGATCTAAACCCTCTCTCGCCAATCTATCCCTCTTTTTCCAGAATCAATAAATGTGTTGCAACTAAATTGAGGTGCAATGACTGCCGAGATTATCCCGGGACTCCGTGCTATCGGGATGAACGAGTACGAGGCGAATGTCTACTCCACGCTTGCCGGACTCCAGAAGGCGACCGCGCGGGACATCCACGAGGCGAGCGGGGTTCCCCGGGGCCGGATCTATGAGATCTTGAACGACCTGGCCCGGCGGGGGTTCATCGGGGTGGAAGAGGGATCGCCGTCCTCGTACTACGTGCTCGACATCGACGTGGTCTTCGACCGGCTCAAAAAGGACTATACCCGCACCCTCGACGAGACCCGCGAGGCATTGAAGAACCTCTCGGTCAAACCCCGCCTGCCCCCCGATTCGTTCTTCATCCTCCGGAGCGACTGGGCGATCGAGAACCATATCTCCTCGCTCCTCCGCCGGGTGAAGAAGAGCATGGTGATCCTCTGCTACGATCCTGGGTTTCTCCGGAGGCATTATGCGGCTATCAAGCCGCTCGAGAGGAAGATCAATCTCTACGTGGTCGTGCGAAGGAGAGAGGACTATACCGGGATCAACCTCCCGATCTACGAGGCCAGGGGGACCGTGATCGATCTCCTGGATGCCTCGCCGGTGAACGACCCCGTGATTGACCGGAGGAAGGATGAGTGCGCGATCCTGGTCGACGGCCGGGACTTCCTCGTCATCACCGTCGCGGGGTCCGGGCGGCACGCGGTGATCGGCTCGGATATGCCGATCATAGGCTACCTGCAAAAGACGATCGTCGAGCGGCTTGAGGCGTGAAAAAGGGGGCATCGCCCCCCCGGCCCGTCACTCGCTCTCCGGGTCTGCGACCCTTCCCATGAAGAGGACCGTGCCGGAATCCTCCTCGACGATCATGAAGACGAACGGATGATCCGCGCGGAAGACCGGCGTGGTATCCTCGAGCGGCATACTCACCAGGTTCACGACGACGCCGGTCGCCGCCGCCGCCTCGGTCCCCTTCTCGTTCACGTCGACAAACGCCTTGTGGACGACGTCGCTGACGAAGAGGTCCCGCGTCCCGTCCATCCCGGAGAGGTCGGCGTCGCCGGTGAACGCCGTCGGCATCCCCATCGCCGCAAGTTCCCGCGGGAGGCTGTACTCCGTCTCAAGCGTGAACTTCGGGAAGTAGACTTTGACCCTCTGCGACTCCAGCGAGTCCCGGAGTCCTGCAACCATACCGGCATCGAGCCTCTCCTCGACCGCCGTCAGGTTGTCGCCTTTCGGGAGGAGGACGAGCATCGAGAGCCCGGTCCCGTCGCCGTGGGCGTACGGGAGTTCGAGCGCCTGGAGGGCATCGGTCTCCGTGTACCGGAAGACCGCGTCTTCATCTGTCCGCTGCATCATCCGGACCTGGACGGTCTCGTTCGGCCCGACCCTGAACTCCGCGTCTCTCGTCTCATTCGGGTCGAACTGCTCGGCCCAGGTGCCCTTGAAATAGATGGCGTTCGTGATCACGAGCCGGGTCAGCGGATCGATCGATCCCGCCGGGAGGAGGTCGCGGATCTTCTCTTCCGTCTGTTCCTCCACCCACCGGTTGATGGTCGCACGCGACTCCTCGGGGTTGTTCCTGAAGTCGAGGTTCGTTACGTTCGCCCCGTACCACTGAGCGGCCGTGCCGACGTACTCCGGGAGGAACTGATAGGTCTCCTCAGCCCAGAGGGCGTTTGCGGTCCTGAGCGTGTAATTCTCGCTCCCACGGTTGAGGCGGGCGTCGGTCGCGGCAAATCCCTCCCGCATGAGGGTAACGTCTGCCGGGAAGTGCAGGACCGACCGGATCTCGTCAGCGGTCGCGCCGCGGGCGCCCTCGTAGGTGATCGCGAGGGCCGACGAGATGCTGTAGGGCGAGAAGAAGATGTTCCTGCCGGGCGAATCCGGCGAGCTCGCGAGCTGCCGGTAAAGGTCGAACGCAAACCGGTTGTTCCCCTCCGCCGTGCTGCCGTTGTCGTCCGGCGGCTCCTGCCCCTCCGGTGGGGCGGAGTCCCCAGACGTCGTTTGCTGCGCATCGATGCACCCGGCAGCGATGCTGCCGAGCACGATGAGGGAAGCCAGGAGCAGTATGCCGATACTCTCTCTGTTCATGGAGTGCGGTATGGCACCGGGGATAGTTATGCCTGACGTTAACGACGAATTTTTTCGAAGCCTCCCCCGTCAGACCGGCATCTTCACGACGCGGCCCCCTTCGAGTTCGGCACGGTGCTCCGGCGTCCCGATGGGGACGTGGCCCGGGATCGGCTTCCCTTCGGCGTAGGCTATGTAGAGGGCGCTGTTGATAAGGCCGATATGGGTGAACGCCTGGGGGAAGTTCCCCAGGAACGTTCCCGTCGCCGGGTCGAACTGCTCCGGGTAGAGTCCTACGTGGTTTGCGCGGTCAACCATCCGGCCAAAGAGCGACCGGGCCTCATCTATGCGGCCGGAGAGGGCGAGGCAGTCGATGAGCCAGAAGGTGCAGAGCCCGAACGCCCCCTCCCTGCCGGGAAGGCCGTCGTCCGCCCGGTAGCGGTAGACAAGACCGTTCTCCGTCAGCCCCTCTATCGTCCTGTCGATCGTTCCTTCTACCCGGTCGTCATCGAACGGGAGGAACTCCAGCAACGGGATGCGGAGGTTCGTGGCATCGAGGTCCTTTGAGCCGTAGGACTGGACGAACGCGCCCACCTCCGCATCGTAGCCCTGCTCGAGCACCTGCCGCCGGATCGCGGCGGCGTTACGGGCCCACCGGTCCCGGTCTCCCCGGAGGCCGTACCGGTCGGTGAGGTGGACTGCCCGGTCGAGGGCCACCCAGAGCATCACCTTCGAGTAGACATAGTGGCGCGGGTCGCCGCGGATCTCCCAGATCCCGTAATCGGGCTCCTTCCAGAGAGAACACGCCTCGTCGGCAACCCCGGAGAGGAACGCCATCTCCTTCTCCGGGAGTTCGTACCCCCGGCGGGCGAGCTCGTAGGCGGTGTTGAGGAGCTCGCCGTAGATCTCAAGTTGCAGCTGGACGGCGGCGCCGTTCCCGATCCTGACCGGGCGCGAGCCCCGGTAGCCCTCGAGATGCGGGAGTTCCTCCTCGTCGAGGTCGGTCCACCCGTGGATGCTGTACATGAGCCGGAGTCCGCGGCCTTCGCCGGCCTGCATCTCCGAGACGCGCTCCATCCAGGAGAGAAGTTCGATCGCCTCCGCCTCGTGGCCGAGGGCGATGAGCGCCTGTGCCGTCATGGCCGAGTCGCGGATCCAGGCAAAGCGGTAGTCCCAGTTCCGCACGCCCCCGATATCCTCCGGGAGCGATGTCGTCGGTGCGGCGGCGATCGCGCCCGTCGCGGCGTTCGTCAGCAGTTTGAGGGCGAGTTCGGACCTGACGAGGAGCGGGAGGAGGTCGCCCGCCCACTCCCTCGCGCGGCCGGCTCCGCTCCCGTAGGCCCAGGTCCGCCAGACCTCTGCGGTCTGTTCCTCGACAGACTCCGCACCGTCGGGCGCATACGTCAGGTCTTCGGTCCCCCACCGGGCTATAAGGACGCGCCGGTCGCCCTCCCGCATCGGGATCTCCGCCCGGAGAGTATGCCCGCCCTCTTCCTCCCCGACCCTCCCGGCCTCCTCGATACCGAAGAGCGTCATGTCGTCTCTCCCGTCGGTCGCAAACCAGCCGCCGGGGATCCGCGATATGCCGGTCGTCCCCCGGGCGTAGTCGAACCGGGGCGACCACTCCACCGCCGCCTCCACGCTTCCGTTGACGCACTCAAGGATGCGGTAGAGTTCGGGCGGGGCAAACGAGCCGGCCCGCCCCTCGATATCCCCGAAGAGCGGCATCAGATCGGTCACGACGAGCCTCCCCGTCTCACCGGAGAACTCCGTCCTGAGGATGTTGGTCTCCCCGGCATACCGCTGCCGCCCGCTCCCGGCCCCCGGGACTGATACCCTGAACCTGCCGCCCTGCCGGGCGTCGAGCAGGGCGGCAAAGACGCTTGTCCGGTCGAGGTAGGGGAAGCAGCACCAGTCGATCGAGCCGTCCGTCCCGACGAGCGCGGCCGTCCTGAGGTTGCCGATGACGGCGTAGTCGCCGATGGGTTTGTAGTCTCCCATGCGGTCACCCGGAGAGCGCGGGGAGAACCTCGCGCCCGAAGTCCTCGATGAACTCAACCTGGATCCGGTTCACGTTGTGGAGGTAGAGGTGCGTAAAGCCGAGATCGATATCGGCCCTGAGCCACCGGATGTGCTCCTCGAGGTCCGCGGAGACGTGGATCTTCTCAAAGACCTTCTCCGGCCCGACGAACTCCCCGATAGCCGCAAACTGCTCCGGCGTCCGGAGGGTCTCGAGCACCGTCGCCGGGAAGACGTTCGCCCGCCACTGGTCCCACGCGCCGGTCCGGGCTTCCCCGTCGTCTCGTGCGTAGGAGAGGTCCACCTTGAGGTACATCGGTTTCCCCTCCCCGCCGCCGCGCCGGAACGCGTTGACGATCTCTGCAAGTTCGTCTTCCGGCATCGCGACGGTGATGAGGCCGTCGGCCCACCCGCCGACCCATTCCGCGGTCGCGGGCGTCAGGGCGGCGCCGACGAGAAGCGGCGGCTCTGCCGGCCGGGTGTGGAGGCGGGCGTTGGCGGTGCGGGCCGGGAGATCGGCCGTGACCGTCTCCCCTGCCCAGAGCCGCCGCATGAGGGTGGCGGCGGCGAGGAGCCGGTCGTTCCTCGCTTCTTTCTCCGGCCAGGCCTCTCCGGTGATGCTCTCGTTGAGGGCCTGGCCGCTCCCGACGGCGATCCAGAACCGGCCGGGAAACATCTCCGCGAGCGTCGCCGCCGCCTGGGCGATGATCGCCGGGTGGTAGCGGTAGCCCGGCGCACAGACGACCCCGGCCGGAAGCGAGGTCGCCTGGAGGGCGGCGCCGAGCCACGACCATGCAAACCCGCTCTCTCCCTGGGCGGGGGTCCAGGGGTTGAAGTGGTCCGAGGAGAGAAACGCCCGAAATCCGGCGTCTTCGGCCTTCTGTGCGAGGGAAAGAAGCATGCCGGGCGGGAACTGTTCGTGGGATGCGTGGTATCCGATCGTCACTCTCTGTCTCATGTGCGCCTCCTGTCGGCCGTAGACTGCGCACCCGGGTATAAAAAGGGGTGCCGGGTTCAGGCGAGGAACTCGGTCGTGATGTAGTAGACCGAGAATGCCGCAAAGAAGACCCCGACGGCGATCGTCAGGACCACGATGGGGAGGGACGGCCGGAACTCGGTCGGGAGCGTTCGCCGGTTCAGGTAGACCGTCATGAGGGCGACCACCGGGATCTGGGCCGCCTCGATGATCCCCGCGATGGCGAGAGCGGTCACCGGCTCGATGCTGGCGAGGACGAAGACGAGCGGCACGATGCCCATCAGGCCGAGCAGGTAGACGTAGCGGTAGAACCGCATCGAGACCCACCGCCCCGTCGCTCTTGCCTGGCGGGCGATGAAGATCGAGCCCTGGCCGAGCATCCGGGTCCAGCCGTCGAGGTTGGCGACGAGCGTGCTCCAGAAGGCGAAGAACGCGGCCAGGATCATCAGCCAGATTCCCGGCGCTCCCCAGACGCCGCCAAGGAGGACCGAGAGGACCGCGGTCACCTCCGGGCCCTCGGGAAGAAGGCCCTGCGGCCGGAGGAGCTCCGCACCCAGGATGAGGAGGGCGACGAGCAGGAGGAGGACGATGCCGGCCGCGATGATCGTGGATACGGTCATCAGCCTGAGCCAGTCCTGCATATGCTCCTTCTCGCTCCGGGGGAGGTGTGCGATCTCCGGCAGTCCTTCCTCCTCGATGACCTTCTCCTCCCCGCCTCGCCGGTGCACGGTGTAGTAGGCGGCGCCGTAGCCCCGGGCCGTGAGCCAGTAAGAGTACCATATGAGCCCCGCGGCCCCGGACATCACGAACCCGAGCCACGGGAGGAGTTCGGCGTAGACGACGTCTTCGGGGAGGACCGGGACGAGGCCGGCAGCGAGCGGGGCGATGCCGGGGAAGACGAACCCCGCGGTCGTCACCAGGGCGACGATGATCGCGAGCGCCATGACGATCGACGTCAGTTCCACGCCCCGGTACCTGCCGAAGAAGACGAGGGCGAGCGAGACCAGCAGGACGACGACCGCCCAGAGCGTGAAGCTCCCCGGGAGAGCGAGGATGACGGCCGAACCGGCCGCCCCCGCCATCCCGGTGATGGTGGTGACCGCGACGAGGAACTGGGGGAGCACGATGAGCCAGATCCCCCAGTTCGCCGGTCCGGGGAGGTTCCTGATCCCCTGGAGGAGCGAACCCCCCGTCACGACCGCGTAACGCCCGATCTCGATCGAGAGGACGGTCTTTAAGAATATCGCGAGAATGAGCGTCCAGAGGACCGAGTAGCCGTAGAGCGAGGCGATCCGCGGGGTGAAGAGGAGTTCGCCGGTCGCGATGGCCGAGATCATCCATATAATCGCCGGCCCCATCCATCCGAGGATCTCCCGTCCGCGGGGGGCCGGGGGGACGACGGTATGGTCTTCGTCTGCCATGAGGTATCAGCCATCCTCGACCGGGGTGAGCGGTCATGGGTACGCATAAGTCTTCCTGCCGGGGACGCTGGGCATGGTGCCGTTCGCCGTGCTCGGTGCCGACGCCCCTCCTGGAGCAGGGTTCGAGAGCCGGACGATTGCGAAGGGAGACCCCCGGAACGCCAGCGGAGTGCTGCACCGGAACATCTATGAGCATGCCCGGGAAACAGCCCCGGGACTGCTCATGGTCCTGATAGTGTCATGGTGCAGCCGTTTCCGGTGTGATGCTTCATGGTAGTGATGCCCGATACCCTCGTTGCGCTCCTCAAAGGCTGGCATTCGGTTCCCGTCGCGACCACAGGGGCCGACGGGACGCCCAATGTCGCGGCCAAGTCGGTCATGGTCAGGGATCCCGGGACCATCGTCTGGGGCGAGCTCTACTTCATGCAGACCTACGAGAACCTCACGCGGCACCCGGTCGCGTCGCTCTGTGTCTGGGAACGGACCCCGCCGTTCACCGCGTACCAGGTGAAGGGGAGGGTGGTGATCCACAGGGGCGACGAGGTCACGGCGGCGCTTGACAGGAGCGTCTGGGCCGGGCACCCTGAGGAGTTTGCGGCCCGCGTAGAAGGGATGGCGGCGGTCGTCCTCACGGTCGAGGAGATCTACGACCAGACACCCCGGCTCGAGGCGGCGGGAACGCGGATCGCGTAGGGTGTGTGGGGGACTGCCCCGCGCTATCGGGCGGGGCCAACTACGGTTCTCATCGCAACAGCATAGCACCGCTCTGGTGCCGATTGAGCGCGCCTTCGTCCCGGCTCCTGGAAGCGCGTTGCATCTCTTCTCCTGCACCCCCATGCCCGCCGGCGCCCCGGCGCTACCCGGCCTTCCGGAGCGTGAACCGGAACGCCGCCCCCTCCTCCGGCCGGCCCGGGATGCGGTCCTCGACCCAGGCCCGACCCCCATACCGCGTAACCAGCGTCCGGACGATGAAGAGGCCGAGCCCCTGACCGCTCCCCCGTGCCGTGCCCCGCTCGAACCGGGCAAAGAGCCTCTGCTTCACCTCGTCCGGCACCCCCGGCCCGGTGTCCTCGACCGAGACCAGCACATTGCCGTCCTGCTCCCCGACCCGGACGGTGATCTCGACCTGCGGGCCGCCGTGCCTGACGGCGTTGCCGATGAGGTTCGCAACGACGGTCGGGAGGAGACCGTCCGCCAGCACGTCGATATGGGTGCCCGAATAGCGGATCGACGCCCCGGAAACGTTCTCGATCTCCTCCCGGATGACCGCATCCAGGTTCACCGGCACGAGCCCTGTCTCCTCGTGGGCCCGGCGGATGGTGGCGACGTTCCCGAGGATCTCGTTGCTCCGGTCGATGCTGGCCCGCAGTTTCTCCGCGTAGGCCTTCAGGTCGCCGTCGGCGAGGTCGGCCAGGAGATCGGCGTACATGCTCGAGACGTTGTTTGCGTTCCGGACATCGTGCGTCATGATGTCCAGGTAAATGTTCGCCTCGTCATGGGCCGCCTCCAGTTCCTCGCTCTTCCGGACAAGGTCGTCGGTCCGGCGCCGGAGCGCATCCTCCGACCGTTTCCGCTCGGTGATGTCTACCGCCATGCCGACGATGAAGCGGCGGCCGTCGGAGAGCGTGCCCGGCGAGGACGCGGAGAAACTCCAGTGCCGGGTCCGGCCGTCCCTGGTGCGGATGGCGAACTCGATCCCGACCGTACGCCGGTTGCCCGCAAAGAGTGCCTGCATGTGATCGCGCACGCCGTCCGCGCCCTCCCCATAGGCACGGGTGAGCCAGGCATCGAACGTCGGCACGTCCTGGAGCGTGTAGCCGGTCAACTCGGTCCAGGTGCGGCTGATCTGGAGCACCTCACCCCCTTCGGCGTACATGATGATCGGGATCGGCGCATCCTGTATGGCCAGCCGGAACTGTTCTTCGCTCGCCTGCAGGGCCTCCTCGGCCCGTTTCCGTCCGGTGATGTCGCGGGCGTTCATCACGTGGCCCCGAATGGTCGGTTCATCCAGGAGATTGTTCCCAATTACATCAAGGTACAGCCAGCCCCCCGACCTGTGCCGGACCCTGACTTCGAGGATCCCCTGCTCGTTCGGGTGGGCGGTGGCACGCCGCAGGGCGTCCCGGGCCCGCGTCAGGTCGTCGGGGTGCACGAACTCAAGGATACACCGCCCGACGAGGTCTTCAGGCGCATACCCGCCGATCGGTCTCACCGACGGGCTCGCATACGATACGGTCCCTTTCGCATCGACGACGAGGACGAGATCCGAGGCGTTCTCGGTGAGCCGCCGGAACCGCTCCTCGCTCGCTCTCAGGGCTTCCTCCGCACGGTTCCGCTCCCGGAGATCGATGCCGATACCGATCCGGGTATCGCCGGAGAGGCCGATGTTTGCCCAGGAACTCTCGACGATGCTGCCGTCTTTTGCCGCCGTTTTCAACTCCCGCCAGCCCGGTTCGAGCGACCGCATGAACGCCGAGACCTCCGCCCGGTAGTCCGGGTCGGGGTAGACCAGGGCCATGAAGTCACCGCCTGCCGCATCCTCCTCGGTCCAGCCCAGGGTCTCGCGGAAAGCCCGGTTGAACCGGAACTGCCGCAGTTCCGGGTCGAAGACGGCGATCATGACCGGTATCGTATCGATAAGCCGCTGGAACATCTCCGCCTGGTGGCGCAGCTCCTCCTCCGCCTGCTTCCGCTGGGTGACATCCCGGGAGATGGCGAGGATGGCCGTCCCTCCCCGGTACGGTATGACCCGTGCCGAGGCCTCGACGGGAATGCGCCTCCCATCGCGGGTGAGGTGGACGGTCTCAAAGACCACCAGGCCGGTCTCCGCGATCTTCTGGATCCGGTCGGGCACGAGAACGGCAAAATCCGACGGGACGATATCCCTGAGGTTCATCGTCAGCAGTTCTTCCCGTGAGTAGCCGAGGCGCTCGACCGCTGCCCGGTTCACGTCGAGGAGCCTCCCCTTGAGGTCGTGGATGAGGAGGGCATCGCCTGCGCTCTCAAAGAGGGTGCGGTACTTCTCCTCGCTCTCCTGCAACGCCTCTTCGGCCTGCTTCCACGCGGTGATGTCGATGAAGATGACGGCAAACCGGTTCTTCTCCCGCATCGGGTAGGCGTCGATGCCGTACCACCGGCCGGATCTCAGATTGTACTCCTCGAACCGCACCGGCTTCTGCGTACGGAGGACCCTGGCGTAGCGTTCAAGCCAGAGCGGTTTGAGCCCCGGGCAGATCTCGGTGAATCTCCGGCCCACGATCCGGTCGCGGCGCAATCCTATGACACACTCATTGGCGGGTTCGACGTCGAGGACGCGGTAGTCGACGGGCCGCCCCTCGCTGTCGTAGATCATCTCGTT
>JAEWMO010000151.1 GCA_023457135.1 Methanobacteriota archaeon
CGCCGTCGACGAGGACCTCCCGGTGGACCTCGACATCGATCTCGCCGACCTCTACCGGTTCCTTGCGAAGGACCCGGAGCCCGTGTTGACGTTCTACGGCGGGGAGCCCCTCCTCGCCGTCGACCGCGTCCGCGAGATCGTCCGCGACGCCCCGGTATCGGCACTGATCCTCCACACGAACGGCACCCTCCTCGACCGCCTCGACCCCGCGACGGCGAACCGGTTCGACACCATCCTGGTCTCGATCGACGGCCCCGAAGGGCTCACCGACGCCCACCGCGGGGAGGGGACGTTTGGCCGGATCACGAGAAACCTCCGCGGTCTTGCGGCCGGCGGGTTTGCCGGCGAGGTGATCGCCCGGATGACCGTGACCGAGGATACCGATATCGCGGAGGCCGTCCGCTATCTTGCGGCAAACGACCGGTTCTCGTTCCCCGCCGTCCACTGGCAGATGGACGCGAACTTCTGGAACGACTATCACATGCGCGACTACGCCGCCTGGGTAGAGGAGAGTTACAACCCCGGCATCAGGTCGCTCGTCGAGTTCTGGGTCGGGACGATGCGGGAGAAGGGTCGGGTGCTCCGGTGGTATCCCTTCATGGACCCGGTGCAGGACATGCTTCTATCGCGGCCAAGCATGCTCCGGTGCGGGTGCGGCCACGCCAACTACAGCATCATGACCGACGGGCATATCGCCCCCTGCCCCATCATGGTCGGGATGAAGGACTACTACGTCGGGCATATCGCCACCGCCGACCCCCTTCATCTCCCGGTGACGACCGTCGGGAGCCCCTGCACGGCGTGCAGCCGTCTCGACTTCTGCGGCGGCCGGTGCCTCTACTCAAACATCACCCGTCCCTGGCCCGAGGAAGGGCGGCGGATCGTCTGCGGGACGGTGGAGAACCTCTATTTGGCGCTCTCGGCGGCACTTCCGGAGATCCGCCGGCTCATCGACGCCGGGAGGATCCGGACGGAAGACTTCGACCACCGGAAGTACAACAGCTGCGAGATTATACCCTGATTCAGGGGTCCGGGGTGGCCGGGCCTCACTCGTTCCCGAGGTTCGCGAGAAGTTCCTCCGCGCCCTCCACCATGGCGCGGGCGGCCTTCGCCTTCGCCTTCACGACGGCGTGGTTCCCCTCCTCGAGGGCCGCTTCCGCCTCCTGGCGGAGAGTCTCCGCCCGGTCCGTCCGTGCCCTGATCTTCCTGACGTCCTGCCCCTCGGCGGCCGCGAGCTCGACCTCCTCCTGGACGGCGAGGAGGTCGCCGTAGAGCTCCTCAAGGAGTTCGCGCAGTTCTTCCGTCCGGGCGGTATCCTCCTCCCGTTTCTGCCGGCCACGCTCGCGGAGAGCCTCGCGTGCCTCCTCCTGCCCTTCGATGATCGACTGGAGCTCGTTCTCGACGTCTCTTACCGCCTCTGCAAGCACCCCGGCAAACGCCGTCCGGTCTTCACGGGAGGACTCGTATCCCTCGTATGCCCCATACGCCCCGCCGGCCGCCGCACCGCCGATGGCGTCGCCGAGGTCCCGCTCGCCCCGCATGACGCTGCCGAGGATGCTGCCTATGCCCGCCCCGGCGATGGCACCCATGAGCCCTTTCTTGATCTCTTTATGTTCGCGGTCGACGGTGTAACTCACCCGGACGTTCTCCCGCTCGACCACGATCTCCATATGGCCCTCTTCACCGGTATGCCGGACATCCATCCGCGAAGATGTATCCCCGATGCTCTGGTTGGTGATCTCCGTCCCCCTGAGCGCGAGCTGCGACATCAGCCGCTCCACAAAGTCCCGGTAAAGGGACGACACTCCCTGGCCGTAGTAAATAAACGTCATAACCTCTCCGTTCCCCTGTTCGATGGTAGAGGATCGTCCGGTATCCAATAAAAACCTTCCCGGACGCATCCGGGGGTTTTCCGGGCAGGAGAGGCACCCCCGAGGTCAGGGGCAACATTCATCCTCCCGGAGGAAGACCTCTCTTCAGGAGACCATGGCGACCATCAGCCTCATCCTCTGCAGGATCGGGCTCCACCGCTGGGGAAGGAAACGTGGATACGACGAGTATTCTTCCAACGTCATCGAGTGGGAGCAGCGGTGCGAACGGTGCGGAAAACGAAAACGGTGGGTCGAGGTGAAGCGGGACCGGCGACGGTGAGGGGTCAGCGACCGGCCGGGGCACCGGCATCCCGGAACCGCCAGCACCCCCTGGAGACAAGCATCTCGAACCGTGCACCCTGCCCGGCCTCACCGGTCTCGCGGACGACGATCCCGGTCATTGCAAGGACCTCACGCACGAGGAAGAGCCCGAGACCGGTGTTCTTCCCGAAACCTCGCAGAAATATCTTCTCTTTCTCGTCTGCCGGTATCCCGGGACCATCGTCCTCGACGGAGATGACGAGGCTCTCCTCCCGGCAGGAGCAGTCGACCCTGACCGTCGGGGCCGGTCCGGCATACCGGACCGCGTTCTCAAAGAGGTTGTAGAAGACCTTCTCGAACATGGGATCGGCGTAGACCTCAACCCCGTCTACCTCGGTCATGAGGGTGAGAACGGGAGGGAGGTTCGTGGCCGCCCGGGCCACGCACTCGCCGAGGTCCTGATACTCCGGGGCCCGATCCCCCAGACCCGAGTAGTCCTGGGCAAATGCAATCTGGCGCTGGATAAACCCGATAGCCGTCTCCTGCCGATCCAGGTAATCGAGGAGAACAGGATCGGTTGCCTGATCCCGTACCAGCCCCAGGTAACCCTGGAGGATGGTCAGCTGGTTGAGGATATCGTGCCGGGTGACGCTGGAGAGGAGGTGCATCTTCCGGTTCGCACCGAGCAGAGCAGCCTCTGTCTTCTTCCGGGCGGTGACGTCCCGGACGATCGCCTGGAGGCAGGGCGGGCCTTTCACGTCGACACGGCTCACGCTCATCTCCGTATCGTAGATCTTCCCGCTGGGCGCAGCGATCCGCCACTCAAAGAACTGCGGCTGGCCCGCATATGCCGCCTTCATCTTCTCGACTGCGCTTGCCGGCGCCGGAACGCCGTCCGGCTGGATGGGGCTTGAGAGGTCCCAGGGCGTCTTCCCGATCAGAAATTCTCGGGTGCACTGGAAGGTACCGAGGGCTTTTGAGTTGCAGTCGGCGAACCGGTCGCCCTCAAAGATGAAGATCGGGTCGTTCGCCCCCTCAAAGAGAGCCCGGTAACGTTCTTCGGAGTCCCGCAGGGCGAGGACGGCCCGGCGGCGCTCCACCGCCTGCACGATGCGGTGTTCGAGCTCGGCAAACTGCGATTTAGGGTCGCCTCCTTTCTGGATGTAGCCATCGGCACCGTGGTTGAGTGCCTCCATGACGACCTCCTCCCGGCCCCGCCCGGTAAAAAGGATGAACGGAAGTTCCCCAAACCGCTGCCGGATCGCCTTTAAGAGGTCGACGCCGTCCAGCCCCGGCATCTGGTAATCGGAGACGACGGCATCGAAGGCTCCCTCTTCCAGGCGGACCAGGGCCTCGCGGCCGGAGGAGACGGTCTCGACGGCAAGCACACCCGAACGCTCAAGAAAAATCCTGCCGAGGTCGAGGAGGGCCGGTTCGTCATCGACATAGAGTACGGCATACTGGCCCGTCGGCAACACCTCTGGCGAGGTGTACGTAACCGCGCGTATAATAATCTGTTGAAACTGTACAGGTATGCCAAAAAGAGAGATATCTTGATTTAGAGTAAATTCATTGGAATGGTCCAAAAAAAGTCCGGACTGAGAGGTTACCGGGTCACCTCCTTCCCCACCGAGAAGGCCTTCGCGAGCACACCGGAGAAGCTGTAATACTCCTGCCGCATCGAATCGTAGGCGAGCGGCCGGATCTTCTCGATATCAGGTTTCCCGTCTTCGCCAAGGGCGCTCTCGTCCACCTTCACGTCCAGGATCTC
>JAEWMO010000152.1 GCA_023457135.1 Methanobacteriota archaeon
GCTCGGCGACAAGTGGCGGGCCCGCCACTTCGAGAGCCTCGGCGAAGGAAAGGACCGCTTGAAGAAGATGATGGACGAGACGTCCCGGTGCATCAAGTGCTACGCCTGCATCGAGAACTGCCCGATCTGCTACTGCGTCGAGTGCAGCACGAAGAAGTCCTACCTTGTCGAGCCCGGTCAGGTCCCGCCGCCCTTCATGTTCCACCTGATCCGCTACGCCCACATCTCCGACTCGTGTATCAACTGCGGCCAGTGCGAGGAGAACTGCGCGATGGATATCCCGAACGCGCTCTACATGCACGCTCTGCAGGTCGACCTCGAGGAGATGTTCGGCCACACCCCGGGTGTGGACATGGAACTCCCGATCCTCGCGCTCGTCGAGGAGAAGGCAGAGAGGAAGCGCCTCTCCGACACCGGCAGCGACCAGATCTTCAACATCTTCGAGTAAGGGAGATATCTCCCCTCTTTTTTTTGGCAGACTGCAACCGGATAGCCACGGCTCCGGATATGAAGTTCGTGTGAGTGCGACCTGTCTTCTCCCCTGTCGGGCGGCGGGAAGTGGGAACCTGTATCCCGGGAACATTCCCTGTCTTTGTTTAATCGAGACTTACGTGCGAAAAAGAAGAGAGAGTGGCCGGTTCACGGAACCGTGTGGGAGAGGGCCGGGATTGCAAACTGGTCCTTGAAGGTCTCTTCGTGGCCGTCAGGGAACCTGACTGTTGTCAGGTCCGGTGAGAAGTCGGCCTTGACCAGCGGCGCGAACCAGTAGTTATCAAGCACCGCCTGAGCCCCGGTGAAGTTGAGCCCCGGTGTTGAGTAGGCGTTCCCGCCCTCGATACTCCTGACGTTTGCAAACCGTTCGATCGAGAATCTGGCGACATCGCTCTCGGCCGAGGTCACCGTTACGGGCGACCCGGTCGCCCCTTCGAGCGCGGACTTCAGTTCCTGCTCCGGCTGGGCAATCTTGAAGAAGACGGCGATCCTCTCGATCCATGAGAGTGTGTAGTTGAAGGTGACGTCTGCGCTCCCGTCCTCGTTCACGATGATCTGAAGGTCGTCTGCGGTGAACGCCCCGGCCGGGGCTGCCACAAACGCCAGGATCAGGAGGGAGGCGACCAGAATTTCGCGTTTCATCCTTGTACCTCGAACAACCGTTAGCCGTTCAGGAGTATAAACATTTGGTGGTTCGTTGCTGCCAGGGATAACGGGAAATTGTAGATTTCTTGCCCGGGTCCTGAGAAAATCAGGATTTCTCAAAAAAACCCCCGACAGTTTTCCGATGATTTCGGAGCACCTGAGACGACCGATGTGGCCTGGGGGGCCCTGCAGGGCACCCCGGGACGAAGAGATGAATCCTCGCTGAGCTCTCAGTGCACCCACAGCTGGAGGTGCAGGTTGCGGTAACCGGCCCGGGTAAGGCTGGCGGGAGGTATATCCTCCGGGGGCTCCTCCGTGAAGAGGAGGAACTCAATCCGATCTACGTCCGGATCCATGATTCGGAAGGTGTACGGCTGTTCTACGGTCCGGTTGTCCGGCACGGTGACCGAGAACCGGTCTAGAGGCGTCGCCGAGACGATCACCGTCTCATTTGTTGCCTTATTGAACCTGCTCTTGACGGCAAACGTCTCCACCGTGTAAGCAACATCCTTTAATTCGTGGTTCCCTATCCCGAGGATCACCGTCTGGGGCGTTCCCGCCATGAACTCCTTCGGGTAGTCGGCTGCCTTCCCGGTCGGGCCGAGGATGTAGAACTCGGTGAACCTCTCACCCTCCTGCGGGCTCACGATGATGAAGATCGTCACCCCGACGGCCACGAGGAGGACGGCAATGAGGACGAGACTCAGGACCTGTTCGGTCGGGGAGACTGCGCTATCGGAGAGGCGATCCCGGTCTGCCGTCATATAACAGCCCTCCTCCCCGGCCTCCGCCGCCTGAACCATGCTCCCGGGTGCCCGGGCTCCACCAGAACCGTTCACCGGCACGAGGACTGCGATCAGCAGGCATCCGGGGATGAGAAGAAGAGGCGGCAGGACGGCACCCGTGCCGGAGAGGCTCTCACCGGTGACGGATACGCAGGTGCCGATGAGGATAAGGGCAATCCAGGAGCAGATGCTCATTACGTCCGGCAGACCTGTGCGGAAGAGCAGGGAACCTTTGCGAGGAACTGCGAAGACTTCGGGCGGCATTCTGTTACCCCATAAAAAGGCATAGTATAAATAGGTTACCGGGGCAAAACCCCTGTCCAGCCTCTGATACAGCGTCAGACGGGCTTTCAGGGGGGAAGAACCTCCTGCGGACCTGCCACAGAAGATATCAGCACCTTTTAATTTGAGCACGGCCAATTTCCGATCATTATGCCCCGGGTAGAGATAGACGAGCGAGGTTTCACGGGCCTTGAGGCGGGCATCATCTTCATCGCCTTTGTCGTCGTCGCATCGGTCTTCGCCTACGTCATTCTCGGGACGGGCATGGCATCGTCGCAAAAGAGCCAGGAAGTGATGCATGCCGCCCTTGATGAAGCTGGCTCCTCCCTCCGCCCGGGGTACGCAATAATCGCAAAACTGGATAACGATGAGGGCCATCTCCATTTTATCGAGTTCGATCTTGAGACTGCAACCGATCTCGCTGCGGTCGATATGCAGAGCATGACCTACACCCTCGTCACGACGGAGAACCTCTTCACAATTCGCCCCGGTGAACCCGATGTACCCGGAGGCGCCAATGCAACATGGACCTGGCGATACCGCAAAGATGCCGACGACCTCCTGGAGTCCGGAGAGGTTGTCACGGTGAAACTGGAGAGCCTGAAATTCACAGGCATCGGGCGCGGGGATACGTTCACCACCGGGATCACCGCCGCGGACGGTGCGACCGCAACGCTCGCGAGAACAATCCCTGCAGGCATCGGGAAGAATGTCTACATCGAGCTCTTCTGATGCCGGGTTCACCGGGCTTGAGGCTGCAATCGTCCTGATAGCGTTTGTCATCGTCGCATCCGTCTTTGCGTTTGTCGTCCTGCAGGCAGGCTTCTCTTCAGCACAACAGGGCAAATCGGTCATCCATGACGGCATCGAGCAGGCCGGGTCGAGCTGCACGGTGAACGGCATCGTCTACGGGGTCAGCGCTACGTCCAAGTATGTCAACGCGATCGTCATCCCCATCGGCCTTACGGCCGGCAGCGAACCGATCGATATCTCGACGGTCTCCGTCCGGGTTGTCGGTCCCGTGCACCGGGAGATCGTTGACCGGAATGTTCCCCTGGCCGATGTTTTCCCGACGCCCGGCAGATGGAGTGTCCAGCAACGATTGAACGGCGATTCCGATATGCTTCTTGAGGCGGGAGAACTCTTCGTCCTGAACGTCTCACCGGGATACCTGAACGACTGCGGACCCTACGGGTCGTTCTCCATCGAGATCAAGCCTGCCGGAAGGGCGGCGCTCCGGGTGGAGAGGACGGTTCCCGGCCACCTCGAACGGGTGAACCGCCTGGAGTGACAGGTCATCCGGAAGAGAGAAGATCGCGGTACCTGACCATCCCGACGGCCCCGGCGGCTCCCACCGCTGCAAGCACCAGGTAATCTTCCCCTCCGCCCCCGGCCATCAGGATGCTCTCGGGGATACCGGCAGCCCAGGCGTACATGGAGGCGACGGCCAGCAGACCAAGCAGCGGCACAGCCACCCGGATGAGTATGCGGGCGGGCCGGTCGGTATCCGGGCATGACCCGCGGCAGAAGGCAAGGGCGATGCCGGCCGATGCGGCGAGGAAGATCCACTCCGAGAGCGACGACGCCTCTGCGAGGATGGCGTTGCCGAAGTAATCGGGGAGGTTGTAGGGCTGGTACGGGCCGAGGAGCGGGAAGTACCAGGTGACGGGCATCGTCCACATCGTGTCGATGACCTGGTGGGAGAGTGCGCCCGCTGCAACCGCGAGGAGCGCGAATGACTGGCGCCGCTGCTTGAGAACTACGCCTGCCGCGAGGAGGAGTGTAAGGAAGAGCAGTCCATGGGCGAATATCCGGCCGGAACCGAGGGATTCCGCGAGCAGGATGTGGCCCACCGGTTTGTCGATCAGGTCGGGGAGGACGGCCCCGAGCGCGGCAAAGCCGATGAGCCGGCGGTCGCCGAGGTAACTGGCAAGCACGAGGCCCAGGACGAGGCCGAGGAGGAGGTGGCAGGCGATGAACATCCATCATGAGATCGCTGCAGACCGGAATATAACCCTGCGGTCAGGAGGGTGCATGGACAAACCCTATGCCCGGCAACAACCGATATTTCTATAATCTGGAGACCAACAATGGCAGCGCTGGATAGATCCGGGATCCTCATCCTCTTCGTCTCGTTCCTCATCGGCAGTGCGGCAGGCTGGTTGAGCCGCATGTACTGGGGAAACAGCCTGATTACCGTTGCATCGACGCTCATCG
>JAEWMO010000153.1 GCA_023457135.1 Methanobacteriota archaeon
GGAAATCAATCAAATCACATATCAAGTTGTATGAAAATATTTCATAGATTCCATGCAGATCGAGGAAACCGTCACTCCCTACAGGAGGATTATACTTATCGCCGTCATTGTCGGGCTCATCGCCGGCCTCGGTGCCCTGCTCTTCTTTGAAGGGCTGAAGTTAGGAACTGCATTTTTCATGGAAGGCATCGTCGGGTTCAACCTCCCGCAGGAAGGGCAGACCGTCCAGGATATCAGCCAGTGGGCTCCCCCGGATCATCTCTGGATGATCCTTCCCGTCATCTGTTTCGGGGGGCTTCTCTCCGGCCTCCTCGTCTATACCCTTGCCCCGGAAGCGGAAGGCCACGGGACCGATGCAGCGATCAGGGCATTTCATGGAGGGAAGCGGGTACGCTGGCGCGTCCCTCTCGTCAAAGCCGTCACCGCCATCCTGACCATCTCGACGGGAGGGAGCGCTGGCCGTGAAGGGCCGACCACGCAGATCTCGGCCGGTTTCGGCTCGATCGCCGCCGACCTGTTAGGCCTCTCCGCACGTGAGCGGAGGCTTGCCATCGCCACCGGTGTCGGTGCCGGAATCGGCACGATCTTCATGGCACCTCTCGGCGGGGCAATCCTCGCCGCGGAGATCCTCTACAAGCAGGACTTCGAGGCCGAAGCGATCGTTCCAGTCTATAACATGCTCCCCGTCGGGGTGCTGCTCTTCCTCCCGTTTGCAAAGATCCTGACGACGTCGCTCACCATCGGTTCCGGGGGGAGCGGCGGCGTCTTCGCACCGGGACTGGTGATAGGCGGGGCGACAGGAGGCGCCTTCGGTTCCCTGCTGCACCTCGCCCTTCCCGGGATCGTGCCCGCAGAATCCGTGCCGGTCTTCTTCATCGTCGGGATGATCGCCCTTTTCGGTGCGATCTCCCATGCACCCATCGCGGTCATGATCATGGTCGTGGAGATGACCGGCGACTTCTCCCTGCTCGTGCCGGCGATGGGTGCCGTCTCGGTGGCGGTGATTCTCATCGGCCAGTCCACGATCTTCCGCGAGCAGGTGCTGAACAGGTCGCAGTCTCCTGCCCATCGAGACGAATATATGGTTGAAATCCTCCAGGATATTCACGTAGACGATGTTATGGTGCCCCGTGACCAGATCCTGGCTGTATCGCCCGATGACAGGGTTGGGCGGGTGCTCCACCTGATCGACGAGACGCTGCACACGGCGTTTCCGGTGCTCGATGGGGAAGAGAGACTTGTCGGCATCATCGCTCTCGATGATGTCAGAGATAACCGGATAAACGGCGAGCATGACACCCTTGTGAAGGATGCCATGAGCTCACGGATATTCACCGTTCACCATGCCTGTACGCTGCGCGATGCCCTGAGCCTGATGACCGAGCACGACATTCACCACCTGCCTGTTGTTCCGGCAGACGATCCCGGAGTACTCTCCGGATTCATCACCCGGACCGACATCATGAAGGCCTATACCCGGAGAGCATCACAGCAGGCAGAGAGCCGTCGCCGTACCGGATCCGTCACCCTGATCGAACCGGGTGTGGCGAAAGGAAGCAGTTCCGCCGAGAAAAAGAGGGTTGATAGTTGAGTTCAGGTCATTTGAAGATGTCGAAGATCTGGTCGCTCCCCGTCGCATCGAGACGCTTTCTCTCCACGGTCTCCTCGACAAGAGCCAGCACCGGCGGCGTCATATCCTCGCCCGGGTGGAACCCGAAGAGCTCCTCGAGGTCGGTCTGGATGGCATGGAGGAAGACCGAGTTCGAGATCTCCACGGGACAGAGTTCCTCGCACTGGCCGCAGTTGACGCAGGAGTCGGAGATATGCGCGAACCGGATCAGGTGGAACATGAACGGCGGCGGTATGACGCCGGGCTCGACCAGGTAGTCTTTCTTCGTGCTGCAGTCGATACAGTAGCAGATCGGACAGTTCTCGATGCAGGAGTAGCACTTGATGCACCGGCTCGTCTGTTCCCGGATCTTGTTCAAGCGCTCCGTGCCCTCACCGAGCGCCCCGAAGTAACGCGCCCGCCATCTGTCGCCGAGCTTCAGCATCGCGTTCTCGACCTTGCCGCGGATCTCGACGCCCTTCGGGTTCGCGGGCTCCGTCGCGACCGCACCGGCCTGGACGGCACTGTTGAAGAGGTTTGCACCCTTCTCGGAGCAGACCTCGACGAACGTGGCGTTCCCGGCCTTATCCCCGATGACACCCCAGTTGCCGCAGGCGAGGTCCGCCTGCCGCGGGATCTTGATCTTGCACCGGCGACAGTTCGAGCGGCGGCCGAGCCCCTCGTTCCCGAGGAGGTCCTCCGCCCCCTCCTCCAGTTCGTCGATCGAGACGGAGGCATGCTGGCCGTCTTTCGTCACGACGATGAACTTTCCTTTGTCGATCTCCTCTTTGACGACGTCGTCGGGATCGAGACCGAGTTTCTCGCGAACGATGATCCGTGCCGTCTCCGGCCGGATGGTGCCGCCGCAGTTGAGGCCGATGATGATGATGTTGTCCAGGTTGACCTGGTTGCGCTTGGCCATCTCGTACATCGCCTTGACGTCGCAGCCCTTGAGGACCGTTGCAATCCGCATATTCGGTTCGGTCGCGAGAAGGCACCGGCGCATCTGTTTGGGGAGGAGCAGGGTGCCGCAGTGGAGCGAGCCCGCAATCCCCCCGATCTCGGCAGGGTCGGTGATCAGGGCCGGCATCGCGTCGTAGACGTCCGCCCCCCTCCTGACCGCAAAGACCCCGTCGACCATACCGCTCTCAAGAGCGTGGCGCAGCAGTGCGGTGACGGCTCCGCCGGTCTCCGCCTTCTCTCTGAGGTTATCGTCCGTCGTCCACGCATAGAGCAGATCGCCTTTTCCCGCCATCTCTCACACCTCCGCAATCTTCTCGACCTTCACAGCACACGCCTTGAACTCCGGGATCTTGGCGATCGGGTCGAGCGCGTTGTTCGTCAGCCTGTTCGCCGGGTGCTCCTTGTAGTGGAACGGGATGAACATGACCCCCTTGATGATCTCCGGCGTGACCCGTGCGGGGATCTCGACGGACCCGCGGCGGGTGCTCGCCCGGACGACCTCGTTGTCCTTGATGCCGAGTTCTTTCGCATCCTCGGGGCTGATCTCGATCCAGCCGATGGGCGCCTCCTTCTCAAGGCTCCACGACCGGCGGGTCATGGTGCCGGTGTGCCACTGCCAGATTGTACGCCCGGTGGTGAGCACGTAAGGGTACTCGGCATCCGGCACCTCTGCCGGGGGCTTCCACTCGATCGGTGAGAATACGCCAAGTCCATCGGGCATGGCGAACTTCTCTCTGTGGAGGATCGGCGTGCCCGGGTGCTCCCCGGTGGGGCAGGGCCAGTGCAGGCCGTCAGGGTCGAGGCGGGCGTAGGACATGCCGGCATAGGACGGGGTGACGGCGGCGACCTCCTCGAAGATCGCTGCGGGGCTCTCGAACGCAAACTGCTTCTCGTAACCCATCAGTCTCCCGAGCTCGCAGAGGATCTGCCAGTCGGGTTTCGCCTCACCCGGCGGGTCCTGGGCCTTCTTCCAGCGCTGGACCCGCCGTTCGGTGTTCGTCTGGGTGCCGTCTTTCTCGGCGTAGCATGCCGCAGGCAGAACGACGTCGGCGAGTTCGGCGGTCTCGGTCATGAAGATGTCCTGGACGACCAGGAACTCAAGGTTCTTGAGGGCTTCCTCGACGTGGTGAAGGTCCGGGTCGGAGAGCATCGGGTTCTCGCCCATGATGAACATGCACTTGAGCACGCCGGGTTTGTCGGCGAGGACGTTGATCATCTCCGTGACCGTGTAGCCGACCCTGCCTTCGGCAAGCTCGTCGACGCCCCATGCCTCCTTCATCTTCTTCTGGGCCGGCTCGTCGGTGACCTTCTGGTAGCCGGAGTAGACGTTCGGGAGAGCTCCCATGTCACAGGCGCCCTGGACATTGTTCTGGCCGCGGAGCGGGTTGACGCCGGCGCCCGGTTTGCCAAGGTTGCCGGTGAGCATCATCAGGTTCGCAGTCGATTTGACGTTGTCGACCCCGACGGTGTGCTGGGTGATGCCCATCGAGTAGATGAGCGTGGCGACATCGGCCTTTGCAATCCACTCTGCAGCGGTCTTGAGGCTCTCGGCGGGAATGCCGGAGACCTTTGCAACGTTCTCGAGGCTGTAGTCATCCTTCATGACGACCTCCCTGAGTTTGTCGAAGTCCTTCGTGCGGTTTGCGATGAACTCCTTGTCCTCCCAGCCGTTCCTGATGATCTCCTGCATCAGGCCGTTCAGGATGGCGACATCGGTCCCGGAGATGAACGGCATGTAGAGGTCGGCCTGTTTTGCGGTCGGGGTGTAGCGCGGGTCGGCCACGATCACCTTCCCGCCGCCCTCCTTTGCGCGGACGATGCTCCGCCCGATGAGCGGGTGCTGCTCGAAGGTGTTGGAGCCGAGGACAAAGACGCACTTCGACTCGGCGATGTCCTTGATGGAGTTCGTCATCGCGCCGGACCCGAAGACCGCCGCAAGGCCCGCGACGGTGGACGCGTGGCAGAGCCGGGCGCAGTGATCGACGTTCGGGGTCTTGAGCGCCACCCGTGCAAACTTCTGCATCAGGTAATTCTCCTCGTTCGATGTCCGGGCGGAGGAGAGACAGGCCATCTCAGCCGGCTTGTAGGACCCGAACTTCTCCGTGATCAGGGCATACGCCTCGTCCCAGGTCGCCTCGACGAACCTGCCGTCCTTCTTGATGAGCGGTTTTGTGAGGCGGTCGGGGCTGTTGATGAACTCGTGGGCATACCGCCCCTTGGGACAGAGTTTGCCACCGTTGACGGGCGCACGCTGCCAGTGCGCCACATCAAAGACCTTGCCGTCCCTCACGACAAGGTTGAACCCGCACCCGGTGCCGCAGTACGGGCATGTTGTCGATACATACTTGATATCCATAGTTGTTCCCTCTGGTGGGGACAACATGACGCCCGGATTATATAATATACGTGGTTCCGGCGAAATTTTTGAGGAATATCGGTGGAACGTTGCAGGAATCCGCCTCATAGGCCGGCCCGGATCACCGGCGCCGCCACGAGCGGAGCGGGTACCGCCATCGAGAGCGGCAGGGTGCAGTTCCCACGATCGGGAAGAAATTGTGGCCGGCCGTCCTTCACTCCGGCATTCTACGGTAGCGTGCCTCGGCGATCCGGGCCTCAGCGATCTCCCGGTATCCCGGGTCGATCTCAAACCCGATAAAGTCCGCCCCAAGGGCGAGCGCCGCAAGCGCCGTGCTCCCGATGCCCATGAAGGGGTCGAGGACCAGCATCCCCGGCCGGCAGCCGTGGAGCCGGATGCACATCTCCGGGAGCTTCTCCGGGAAACTGGTCGGGTGGGGCCGGGAGGAGCGGATGGTCCGGTAGGGGATGAACCAGGTGTTCCCCCGGTCCCGGAGGTCGCGCTCCGCCGCCTTCCAGCGGCCGATGTTGCTCTTGTCCTGGTAAGGGACGCCGACACCCAGTTTGTCGAGGGCGACGCTCCCCTTCTTCGTGAAGTGGAAGATATGCTCGTGGCACTGGCTCAGGTAGCGGGAGCTGTTCACCGGCTGGTAGTGGCCGACGGCGATGTCGCCAAGGATATTCTCATAGCAGCCCACATCCTCCTTCTCGATCGCGATCGCCTTGACCCAGTGGATGACGTTCTGCAGCTCGAAGCAGGAGCGGAACCGCTGGACGGCGTCGAAGGGTATCCAGGGGTCCCGGGGTTTGCCGCCGATGTTGAGGAAGAACGAACCGTCGTCGGCGAGGACCCGCGCCGCCCCGGCGGCGACCTCCCCCAGCCAGTCGAGGTACTCCTCACGGGGCTGTTGGTCGTTGTACGACCGGTATTCCTTCCCGATGTTGTAGGGCGGCGACGTGACGATGATATCGACCGAACCCGCCGGAAGGCGCTGCATGCCCGCTATGCAGTCCATGGTATGGATGGTGTTGACGGCAAGCCCGCCGGGTCCGCCCGTCTCTCTCTCCTCTCCTGCCACTCAGATCATATTACAGGTTCGCGGTCCTCCGCAAAAAGATGAGCGAACCGGGCCATGGATCAGGCAGGGGTGTTGCCGTTGTCCAGGATCTTCTGCCGTGTCCGTTCAAGCGCATCAATGAAGTCCTCGACCTCGTAGGGGTTGAGCCCCTCCGAGCCCTCAGGCTCGAGGCGTATGACCTCAAGGAGCGCGTCTTTGAGGATCTCAAGACGGCTCTCCGGCGGGAGGATGATCTCGAACCGGTGGAAGATACGGTCGGATATGCAGACGAAATCCCCGTGCATGGACGCAAACGAGAGGATCTCGTCCGCTGAAGGGACGTCGCCCTGGTTCACCTCGACTTCCAGGACTGCGGGCGCATCGCCGCCCTCTTCTGCAAAACAGCGGGTGACCCTGATCTTCGTGGCTGCTCCTCCGGTTCCGGCGAACTATTCTCTACAGAGAATAATATAGTTGCGATAGCGGGGAGGGAGATCTTCCCCGTCGGGCATCGGGGTCATACCGGCACGGCGGAAGGAACGTGTCAGTCGGGCGGCGCGGGGCGGTGAGGGCAGGTCGCTCCACAGGGAGTCTCCCCCTCAGGCACCTCCCGGCTTACCGCTCCCCGCCATGCTCTTTCCGGGAACCCCCTGCCGTTCTGTCCGCCTCCCGCATGCGGGCGAGATGCCCCCTCTCCTCAGACCGGGCCTGCTTCTTCCGGTCCAGCTCTCGCGAGAACCGGTCGAACTCCGTCTGCACCCCCCGGCACTCCGCCTGAAGGGCTGCGATCCGGGCTTCGAGCACCTTCCGCTTCCGGTCGGCCTCGATCTGCCGGACCCGGAGCTCGTCCTCGTGGTCCCGAAGTTCCGCCTCCTCCTCCATATCCCTGATGTAGCGCGCAGAGCCGGTCAACACACCCCCCGGCCCGAGGTAGACGTCCGCGAGATCGATCCCCTCACCGGTGATGACGACCTCCCGTATCTGGTTGGAGTGTGCCATGCCCCGGGACTTCAGAACATACAGGCCCCGGTTCCGCTCACCGCCGGACTCGATGAACTTGAGGAAGATCCACGTGTCCATCAGCGACGATATCTCGATCCTCGTCTTTTCAAGAGATCTTTCTGCCTGCGTCAGGTCGGTGAAGAGCCCGGTGATCTGGTTGACCTTGAGATAGTCGACGAACCGGACCAGCATCCCCTTCGCGTCTGCCTCGCTGCTCACCGAGATGAGGCTCGATATGGGGTCAACGACGACCGCATCGGGCCGCAAGACCTGCACATCCCGGAGCATGGCGGCAAGGTGCGTCTCAAGGCCGTATGCCGTCGGGCGGGAAGAGCGGATCACGAGGCATCCCGCATCAATCCAGGCCTGAAGATCGAGCCCGATGGACCGCATGTTCCGGACGATCTGGCCCGGCGACTCTTCAAAGGCGAAGTAAAGGCACCGCTCGCCCCGCCGGCAGGCCGCATCTGCGAAGGCAGCGGCAAAACTCGTCTTGCCGGTGCCCGGTGTGCCGGATATCAGGACGCTTGAGCCCCGGAAGTAACCCCTGCCGCCGAGCATCGCATCGAGCCGTTCGATGCCGGTGGATACCCGGTCTTCGAGGGCTTCGTGCTCGAGGCCGAGGGTGGTGACCGGCATGATGACGATACCTTCGTTGCCCGTGATCAGGAACGGGTACTCGTTCGTGCCGTGCGTGGAGCCGCGGTACTTGACGATGCGCAGGCGCCGGGTCGAGATCTGGTTGGTCACCCGGTGGTCGAGGAAGATGACGGCGTCGGAGACGTACTCCTCAAGACCATGCCGGGTCAGGTTTTCGCCCTGCCCGCTCTCGCCGGTCACGACCGCCGTGACACCCTTCTCCTTGAGCCAGGAGAGGAGCCGGCGGAGCTCGGCCCGGATGATACCCTCATTCGAGAGGCCGGAGAAGAGGACCTCGATGGTATCGAGCGCCACCCGTTTCGCCCCGATGGAGTCGATCGCATAGGCAAGCCTGATGAAGAGCCCGTCGAGGTTGTACTCGCCGGTCACCTCGATCTCGCTCTTCTCGATCCGGACATAATCGATAGCGAGTTTCTCCTCCTCGATCAGCCGGGAGAGGTCGAAGCCGAGAGAGTGGACGTTCTTGATCAGGTCCTCCGCCGTCTCCTCAAAGGAGACGAAGACGCCGGGTTCGTCGTACTGTACCGCCCCGCTCACCAGGAACTGCATGGCAAAGAGCGTCTTCCCGCTCCCGGCTTTTCCGACGACAAGCGTCGGCCGCCCCTTCGGGAGCCCGCCGGCGGTGATCTCGTCAAGGCCCTGGATGCCGCTCGGCACTTTTGCCAGAGCGAACCCGGTATCTCCGGATGGTGCCGGGGCACCTGCAACCCGATCCATATTCTTTTAATGATCCGTATTTATCATATACATTACCCCGAAATCCGGCGACCCGGTGCTCCTTTATCCCGTATAAGACGCCCGGAGAGAGCCGTATCCCCGATCGAGCCGCGCAGAGACACGATCCCGCCCGGGGTCTTCCCGGTCCGGGACCCGGCGCAGGTTTCAGGCCTTTCTCAGCGTGAACTGAAATGCTGCACCGCACTCCGGGCGGCCCGGCACCCGATCCCCGGCCCAGATCCTGCCGCCGTAACGCTCGACCAGGATCCGGGCCAGGTAGAGCCCGAGCCCCTCGCCGACGCCTCGCTGCTTCTTCTCATAGCGGTGGAAGATCGCCTCTTTATTCGCATCCGGAACACCGGGGCCGGTATCCGCCACCGTCACCCGCACA
>JAEWMO010000154.1 GCA_023457135.1 Methanobacteriota archaeon
GCTCGATGACGATCGGGGTCGCGTCCGAGTACACCATCCTGATCATGGAGCGGTGCGAGGAGGAACTCGCCCGGGGCATGGAGTTTCTCGATGCCGTCCAGATCGCCGTCCAGAAGATCGGGACGGCGATCACGGCGTCCGGGATGACGACGGTCTTCGGGTTTGCGGCGCTCACCCTCTCGACGTTCAACATCATCAGCAACTTCGGGATCGTGACGGTGATCACCGTCGGCTTCTCGCTCGTGGGCGCGATCGTCGTGATGCCGGCGGTCCTCGCGCTGATGCACCGTTTCAGCGAGCGTTCCCGGGCCCCGGCGAAGACAGGGATCGCGGATTGACAACCCGGAAGTAGCCCCCTGGTAATCCGGGAGTTGCTCGCGAGGCCTGCACCATAGGGGCGCAACGTCCCGACCCTTTTTGGACGGAGGTTCTCCGTGCAGCCGGGTCCGGCACGGGGTCCACATCTTTCAGGCGGATCCGGACGCCTGCCCGGCCGCATATCACCCAGGGAACGTGAATCTCCCCTCCGTTGCCGGGACGGCGGCAGATCAGGCAACAGGGCCCCCGGATCCCGGGGGTGCAGATATCATATAAACATTTATATACTACGCTCCATATCCATCCCCGGTGGTATACCGTGGCAAATGGAGACCTCACGGCGCAAGTATTGGCGCCATTTGAGCCAGTTCAGGAACTGGCCCGTAATGTCATTCTGTTTCTACCAAACGTCATTGCAGCGATCATCATCCTCATCATCGGCTGGATCCTCGGGCGAATTCTCGGCAGAGTCGTCTCCGAGGTTCTTGACCGCCTCGGTGTCGACGACGCGCTCAGGAAGACATCGGTCGGCCAGCAGATTGAGCGGTCCGGGACGAACATAAGTCGTCTCTTCGATCTCATCGTCCGCTGGTTCATCTATCTTATCGCAATCCTTGCAGCAGTCAGCGTTCTGCAGATTCCGGCACTCACACTGGCAGTCGCATCAATCGTGGCCTATATCCCGAACATCCTCGCGTTCATCATCATCCTGGTCGCCGGATTCATCCTGATCGACTGGCTGATCGACATCCTCACGCACATGGGAGAGACGCAGCAGATCCAGGGCTTCGGATTGATCACGATGCTGCTCCGGGCGTTTCTCTACTTCGTCGTCGCCATCCTCGCGCTCCAGCAGCTCCTGCTCGACCTCTCGATCATCTATGTCTTCATCGTCCCGATCGCATGGGGAGTCGGACTCGGCCTCGGTGCGGCGATCGCCATCATCATCGGGCTCGGCCTGCGCGACCGGGCGCCGGAGATGATGGACCGGCTGATGGGCAGGATGAGAAGAGAATAACCTTTTTTATGGCGGATCAGAGTCCGCCATACTTCCGCACATGCTCCCGGGCCCGGCGGCGGGCTTCGTCGTCGCCGGCGGGGGTGGTCCGGCCGTAGTGCCGCCGGTCCTTCCCCACCGGGCAGACTTTGATGCAGATCCCGCAGGGTGAGATGTGGCGCCGGGCGAGTTCCGCGCTGTTTGCCGCACAGGCCGCCTTATCGGTGAGGCCTTCGGGGTAGTCCCGTTCGTCGAGCGCTCCGGCAGGGCAGGCTTCGACGCAGAGCATGCACCGGGTGCAGAGGTCCTCCGTGAGCAGCGGATCGGGCGGGAGGTCCGCGGCGGTGAGGACCGAGCCGAACCGGACCCGGGGCCCGTACTCCGGCGTGAGGAGGGTGTTGTTCACGCCGAAGGTCCCGAGCCCGGCGAGGTAAGCGGCGTGCCGGTGCGAGAAGAAGGCGACGGGGTTCTTTTTGAGCACCTCGATGGACCCGTAGCCGTCGCGGGGGACAAAGACCGAGGGGTAGCCGCAGTCGTTGAGGAAGGAGGCGAGCCGGTAGGTGTACTGGTCGAGCAGGGTATTGACGGTCCTGTAGAGCTCGTGGTAGTAGATCGAGGGGGAGGTCTCGAGCACCGGGAGGTGGACGGGAAGACCGATCACGATCACCGACCGGGCCCCGGGAAAGATCGATTGCGGGTAGAACTCTTCCGGCATCCACGGCAGGAACGGCGGGTGCTCCCACCGGTCGGTGCTCGCGACCCCGACGAGCGGGATCTCCATCCGCCGGCACCGCTCGAGAAGGGCTGCCTTCAGGTCGTCGTTCATCATCGATCTCTTGCGCCCGGCAGGAAAAAAGGTTCACCCCGGGTGGAGGGGATCAGTCGACGTATTCCCCCGGCACCCACCGCTCACCGTCCCGGTAGAACTCCTTCTTCCAGATCGGGACGGTCTGCTTGAGCCGGTCGATGATGTACTCGCAGGCGGTGAACGCCTCTTTCCGGTGCCCGGCGCCGACAACGATGAGGAGGATGGTCTCGCCGACCGAGAGAGTGCCCACGCGGTGGATGATATCCACCGACGCGATCGGGTACTCCCGCATCGCCTCATCGCGAATCGCCTCCAGTTCACGGACCGCGACCTCTTCGTAGACCTCCAGTTCCATCCGTTCCACCCCGCCGTCGTCCCTGACGACGCCGCAGAAGGTGACCAGGGCGCCCATGCCCGGCCTCTTCGCCGCCTCGATCATCGCGCCCGCGTCGATCACATCCCTGGTAATACCAATCATAGCCTTAACCCCCTCATCCGCCTGCGACCGGCGGGAAGAGGGCGACCTCATCCCCGTCCGCGAGGGTATCCGAGTCGTCTCTCTTCACCCGCTTCCCGTTTCGCATCAGGATGACATGCGTTCTGAGCGCCCCGGCCTCGTCGAAGATTGCACCGCTTTCGTTCCCGGCACGGTCCCGGAGCGCGGCGAGAACCGTTGTCATCGTCGCCCCGTCGGGGACCTCGATGGCGAGGTCGCTCCCGAGGATCTCCCGGAACCGTGCAAACGCCTTCACCCGGATCTTCATGGTC
>JAEWMO010000155.1 GCA_023457135.1 Methanobacteriota archaeon
GCATGACTCCCGTCCGGATCTTCGTCAGCAGCGTGCAGAATGAGTTCGCCGACGAGCGGGCGGCCCTCCGCGACTACCTGCGGGGCGACGCACTGATGCGGCGGTTCTTCGAGGTCTTCCTCTTCGAGGACGTCCCTGCCGCCGACCGCCGCACCGACGACCTGTACCTCGACGAGGTCCGGCGATGCGACATCTATGTCGGGCTCTTCGGGAACGACTACGGCTCCGAGAACGCCGGCGGAGTCTCGCCGACCGAACGGGAGTTCGACCTCGCCACCACTGAAGGGAAGTACCGGCTCATCTACGTCAGGGGCACGGACGACGCCGCCCGCCACCCGAAGATGCGTGCGCTCGTCGGCAGAGCGCAGGCGGGCCTGATCCGGAAGCGATTCAACACCCCCTCGGAACTGGTCGCCGGGCTATATGCGGCGCTGGTCGAGTACCTGGAGGAGAAGCAGCTCATCCGGTCCGGGCCCTTCGACGCGGCCCCGTGCACGAAGGCGACACTCGAACACCTGGATCCTGAGCGTATGGCGTGGTTCCTCCGCACGGCCAGGGCAACCCGCCGGTTCCCCCTCGCCCCCGATGCCTCTCCCGCTGACCTGCTGGAGCACCTGAACCTGCTTGATAACGGGCACCTGACGAACGCTGCGGTCCTCCTCTTCGGGAGGCAGCCGCAGCGGTTCCTGATCTCTTCCGAGATCAAGTGCGCCCACTTCCACGGCACCGAGGTGGCCAAACCGATCCCGTCCTACCAGGTCTACAAGGGCACGGTCTTCGATCTCGTGGACGCGGCGGTGGACTTCGTCCTCGGCAAGATCGCCCTCTCGGTCGGCACCCGCGAGGCCGGCCCGCAGGCGCCGGTGCGCTACGAGATCCCCAAAGAGGTGGTGAGCGAGGCGATCGTGAACGCCGTCGCCCACCGCGACTACACGAGCAACGGCAGCGTCCAGGTGATGCTCTTTGCCGACCGCCTGGAGATCTGGAACCCGGGCACGCTCCCGCCGTCCCTGACGCTCGAGAAGCTCCGGCAGGCCCACGGGTCGGTGCCGAAAAACCCGCTCCTCGCCGAGCCGATGTATCTCACCGGCTATATCGAGCGGATGGGCACGGGAACGCGGGACATGATCCGGCACTGTACCGAGGCCGGGCTGCCGGAGCCGGAGTTTGCCGTCAGTGATGGGTTCCAGACGATCATCCGCCGGATCCAGGGTAGAGGTACCGGCGAAACCAGGGAAGAAACTAGGGTGAAAACTAGGGTGAAAACTAGGGAAGAAACCAGGGAGAAGATCCTGGCCCTGATCGCAGCCGACCCGACCATCAGTACACGTGAACTCGCAGAGCGGATCGGCATCACGCCGAAAGGGATTGAATGGCAGATCCGGCGATTGAGACAGGCCGGTCAGCTCAAACACATCGGCCCGGCCAAAGGCGGCCGCTGGGAGATTATCGGAGACGAAGATGAGTAATGTCGGCGAGCGTGAGCGTCTCACGCAGGGGCGGGTTGTCGCCTACTTCCGCGACGCCCTCAAGTATCGTTACCTGGGCGATTGGGAGCACCGCGAGGGGAACAGCAACGTCGAGGAGGAACTGCTCGCCGCATGGCTCACGCGCCGGGGCTACAGCGAGAAGATCGTCGGCAAGGTCCTCTACGAACTCGGCAAAGCGAAGGCGGTCGGCGGGAACAAGAGCCTCTACGACGCCAACCGCGAGGTCTACAGGCTGCTCCGCTACGGCGTGAAGGTCCGGCCTGACGTCAGCGAGCAGCACATCACTGTCTGGCTTATCGACTGGGACCGCCCGGAGAAGAACGACTTCGCTGTCGCCGAAGAGGTCACCATCGCCGGCGAGAACAGCAAGCGCCCCGACATCGTGCTCTATGTCAACGGCATCGCTCTTTGTGTCCTCGAACTCAAGCGATCGATCGTCTCCGTATCCGAGGGCATCCGCCAGAACCTCGACAACCAGAAGAAGATCTTCATCCGCCCCTTCTTCTCCACCGTGCAGCTCGTGATGGCCGGCAACGAGACCGAAGGACTCCGCTACGGCGTGATCGAGACGCCCGAGAAGTACTACCTGCGCTGGAAAGAGGCCGATGCCCCGGCCGCCGGCGGAAACCCGCTCCTCCGTGAACTCTCAGGGCTCTGCCGCAAAGACCGCCTGCTTGAGATCGTCCACGACTTCATCGTCTTCGATGCCGGGACCAAGAAGACCTGCCGGCACAACCAGTATTTCGGGGTCAAAGCGGCACAGGAGCGCGTGAAGCGGCGCGAGGGCGGGATCATCTGGCACACCCAGGGCAGCGGCAAGAGCCTGATCATGGTCTGGCTCGCCAAATGGATCCGCGAACACGTGCCGGCCGCCCGCGTCCTGCTCGTCACCGACCGCACCGAACTCGACGAGCAGATCGAGAAGGTCTTTCTCGGCGTCAGCGAAGGTATCTACCGCACCAAAAGCGGCGCCGACCTCGTCCGCGTCCTCAACACCGACACCGAATGGCTGGTCTGCTCGCTCGTCCACAAATTCGGCCGCGGCGACGACCTCAGCGACGCCGATCTTGAGACGTATATCGAAGAGATCAAACGCAACCTGCCCCGGGGATTCTCCCCCAAAGGCGAGTTCTTCGTCTTCGTCGACGAATGCCACCGCACCCAGTCCGGCAAACTGCACCGGGCGATGAAGACGCTCCTCCCCGGGGCGATGCTGATCGGGTTCACCGGCACCCCCCTGCTCAAACTGGACAAACAGAAGAGCATCGAAGTCTTCGGCCCCTACATCCACACCTACAAATACGACGAGGCCGTGCGTGACGGCGTCGTCCTGGACCTCCAGTACGAGGCCCGCGACATCGACCAGAACCTCACCTCGCAGGAGAAGATCGACCAGTGGTTCGAGATCAAGACCAGGGGCCTGACCGACGCCGCGAGAGCCCAGCTCAAGAAGCGCTGGGGAACTATGCAGAAAGTGCTCAGTGCACAGGACCGCCTGGAGAAGATCGTCGCCGACATCCTGCTCGACATGGAACTGCGCGACCGGCTCAGGAGCGGCCGCGGGAACGCGCTCCTCGTCACCAGCAGCATCTACTCGGCCTGCCGGTTCTTCGAGATGTTCAACAAGACCGACCTTGCGGGCAGATGTGCGATCATCACCTCCTACGCGCCGCAACCATCAGACATCAAGGGCGAAGAGACCGGCGAAGGGCTGACCGAGAGGCTGCGGCAGTACGACATCTATCGCAAGATGCTCGCCGACCACTTTGACGAACCGGAAGACGCGGCGATGCACAAAGTCGAGCAGTTCGAGAAGGAGGTGAAGAAGCGGTTCATCCGCGAGCCCGGACAGATGAAACTCCTGATCGTCGTCGACAAACTCCTGACCGGCTTTGACGCCCCGCCCGCGACCTACCTCTACATCGACAAGCAGATGCGCGACCACGGCCTCTTCCAGGCAATCTGCCGTGTGAACCGCCTCGACGGCGAGGACAAGGAGTACGGCTACATCATCGACTACAAAGATCTCTTCCGGTCGCTTGAGAAGTCGATCAAGGACTACACCGGCGAAGCCTTCGGCGGCTTCGACAGAGAGGACGTCTCCGGGTTGTTGAAAGACCGCCTGGAGACCGGGCGGGAGCGGCTTGGCGACGCCCTTGAGGCGATCAGGACGTTATGCGAGCCGGTCGAGCCTCCCCGGGACACCCTTGCGTATCAGCATTTCTTCTGTGCGGCCGATACCACAGATCCCGAAGCGCTCAAGGAGAACGAGCGCAAGCGTCTTGCCCTCTACAAACTGACCGCCGCCCTCCTCCGGGCGTATGCCGGCCTGGCGAACGAGATGCACGATGCCGGATACACCGACGCCGAGGCCGCAGAGATCAGGGCCGAGGTCACCCACTACGACAACGTCCGCAAAGAGGTCATGCGGGCAAGCGGCGACTATATCGACCTGAAACTCTACGAGCCGGCCATGCGGCATCTCCTCGACACCTACATTCGGGCCGAAGAGAGCGTGAAGATATCGGCATTCGATGATATGCCGCTGGTCCAGCTCCTCCTTGAACGTGGTGCCGACGCCGTAGAGACGCTCCCGCCGGGCATACGGCGTGATCGTGAAGCGGTTGCAGAGACCATCGAGAATAACGTCCGCAAACTGATCATCGACGAGACACCGATTAACCCGAAGTATTACGAGAAGATGTCCGAACTGCTGGACGCGCTGATCAGAGAACGCCGGGCACAGGCACTTGGATATCAGGAGTACCTGAAAAAGATCGTCGCACTGACAAAGCAGATCAAGCGTCCGGGCGACGGCGCACGGTATCCCGGGACCCTTGACAGCCCCGCAAAACAGGCTCTCTACGACAACCTCGGCGAGGACGAAGCGATCGCGCTCGCGGTCCATGAAGCGGTAACCTCGACCAAACAGGACGACTGGACGCACAACCCCATCAAGACAAAGATGGTCCGTATCGCCATCAAGAAGGTCGTTCAGGACGACGAGAAACTCGACAGGATCCTTGAACTGATCAAAAACCAGCAGGAGTATGCCTGAATGCACCGGATCTCCGTGAATGGCATGCAGGTCGACGTGATCCGAAAGGACATCAAGAACCTGCACCTCGGGGTATACCCTCCCGAAGGCCGGGTCAGGGTGGCGGCGCCGTTACGCGTGGACGATGAAGCGGTGCGGCTGGCGGTGATCACGAAACTGCCGTGGATCAAACGGCAGCAGACCCGATTCAGGACCCAGGAACGCCAGAGCCCGCGGGAGTACACCTACCGCGAGACGCACTACTTCCTCGGCAGACGATACCTGTTAAACGTCATCGAGCATCCGGGCCCGCCGCGGGTCGAGGTGCGTGGTAAGGCAGGGATCGACCTGTACATTCCGGCAGGAAGCGATGCCTGCAAGCGTGAACAGGTCATGCTCAAGTGGTATCGAAAGGAGCTCAAGGCCCTGATCGCGCCGCTGATCGATGCGTGGCAGGAGACGCTCGGAGTAACGGTGGACGACTGGGGAGTAAAAAAGATGAAGACCAAATGGGGCAGTTGCAACATCGAAGCCCGGCGGATCTGGCTGAACCTGGAGCTCGCAAAGAAACCGGTACAATGCCTCGAATACGTCGTCGTGCATGAGATGGTCCACCTGCTCGAGCGAAACCACACCGACCGGTTCAGGGAGTTGATGGATCGGTTCATGCCCCAGTGGCGACATTACCGGGATGTGCTGAATCAGGCCCCACTGGGCCACGAGACCTGGAGCTACTGAACACAACTGACGATCCGGGTGAGTTTGGTCTCAAGGAGAAGCCGTGGATGTGTCTTCTCCACCGGCAGACCTGTCTGCCGGCTGACCCTCTATCAGAACGAGTCTTCTGTATCACAAGATGAATCCCTGAGTCATACCGCAAACAACCTCGCTCGTCCTCCCGCTCCCGGGGACATGGTTTTGTATACTCTGGTATACGCAACGAACTTTGTGTATATTGGATCGGGGTTTTGATATATACAAAACCGTTTGCCCGGTTCCCGGTCAGCAGTTCCTCCGCGCGAGATCGTGTGCGAGGTGCACGAACCGCGCCAACCGGCCCGGGTCGTCGGGTTCGTCCCCGGCCTCCCGCAGCGCCGCCAGTGCCTCCTCTCGGCCGTGATACATAACAAATTTGTTATATAACAAATCCGTTATTCTCCGGGCACCATCCCGTTACAGCGGCACCCAGAAAAGAACGACGACGGACCGCGACAGCAGGCGATCGTTCTCCTGGAGATGTGCCGGAACAGTTGATAGAAACGGTGAGATGCATCTCACGGAAAAACACTCTCAAAAGAACAAGATGGACCGAGCGGGAATTGAACCCGCGGCCTCTTCCATGCCAAGGAAGCGATCTCCCCCTGATCTATCGGCCCCTGTTACCCTACTATGTTGATCGCGATCGGTTAAAAAGGATTCCGGCCCCTCATCCCCCTATCCCTCGCGAGCGAGGCCGGAAAGCCGGGAGAGCACCCGCTCCCGCGCATCATCCATGTTCGGGCGCGCGACCACGGCGCCGCGCTCGATGCACCGGGCAAGGAGCGCCGTCCCGCCCTCCGGCGCAGGGGCCTGGAGAGGCAGCGTGACCCGCCGGCCGTCCGGCATCTCGTAGACCTGCTTTGAGCCGCTCCGCTTGCCCCGCTTCGCGTAGGGCCTCCCCTCCATCTCGACGATGTCCATCGCAAAGTCGATAACCGGCGCGTTCGCGATCGCCCCCCCGACCCCGAAGGCGTCGGCAATATCGCGGTAGGCCGCGACGTCCTCGCGCGAGAGGCCGCCGGAGAGGAAGATCTTCACGTCCGGGTAGCCGTGGACGTCGAGCTCCCAGCGGACCTCCTCGACGATCGCCCGCATGTCCCCCCGCCGGGACCGCGGCGTGTCCAGCCGGACCGCCGTCGCCCCGGATGCCGCCGCCCGGACCGCCTCCACCTTCTCGTCGTAGAAGGTGTCGGCGAGCATGATCCGCGGCACCTCCGGCCCCGCACACCGGTCAAACGCGCACCAGGCCTCCTCCTGCCGCGGGTAGCACATCACGAAGGCGTGCGGCATCGTCCCCGCGAGAGGTATCCCCTCCGGCGCACAGGTGTTGCTCGCGCCGTCCACCCCGCCGATCCAGGCCGCCCGTTCGATCATCGCCGCGATCGCCGGGTGCTGCCGCCGCGACCCGAAGGAGTAGACCGGCCGGCCCTTCGCCGCGAGCCTGATGTGGGCCGCCGCCGACGCCACCCCCGAGGCGTGGCAGAGGAAGCCCAGGATCGCCGTCTCGTAGACCGCGAAGTCCCGGTAGCGCCCCGAGACCCGGAGGACCGGCTCGTTTGGACCGAAGACTGCACCCTCCGGCATCGCGTCCACGTCCACCGGGACGCCCTCCAGGAGCTCGACGACGTCGGAAAGACCGCAGAAGACCCCCCACGGGTCCGGGAGCGCCGCCGCCGTCACCTCCATCGTGACGTGCGGGTTGACCCCGTCCTTCTCCATGACCCCCGCGACCCGCTCGAAGTAGATGTCCGTGCACCGCCCATCCCGGATGGCGTCCTCGCCGACCAGCAGAAACCTGCCCATGCCAGATCCGGTCGTCGCCGGAGACATAAACCCTTCCGGACCGCATCGCGGATAGATGGAGTTTTCCGTCAGGACGTCGACCCGATAGACTGAATGTCACACGGACGGGCGTATGCTTCGATGGGGTGGATCTGAATGCTCGGGATCATCGGGGGCACAAGCCTCCTCTTCGCCAACCTGCCGCCGCTCGAGAAGCAAACGGTCGCCACTCCCTACGGGAAGGCGGAGGTCTACTGCGGCGACTTCGCGCTCCTCCTGCGCCACCAGCACAGCCTCCCCCCGCACCGGATCAACTACCGCGCCTGCCTCTCGGCGCTCGCCCTGCTCGGCGTCGATGAGATCGTCGCCTTCGGCTCCACCGGCTCCCTCCAGCCGGCGATCCCGCCGGGCTCGGTCGTCATCCCGACCGACTACTTAAGCGTCACCGACATCCCCTCCATCTACGAGTGCAGCATCGGCCACGTCCGCCCCGAACTCGACGCGGACCTCGTCCGCACCCTCGGCGAACTCGTGCCGGAGGCACGGGTGGGCGGGGTCTACGCCCAGACCCGCGGCCCCCGGATCGAGACCGTCGCCGAGGTCAAAGCCCTCGCGAAGGTCGCGGACATCGTCGGCATGACCGTCGCGAGCGAGGCGACGCTCGCCCTCGAACTTCAGATGCGGTTTGCCGCCGTCTGCACCGTGGACAACTACGCGAACGGCCTCGGCGACGAGACCCTCACCTACGAGCACATCCTCGCGACCTCGCGGACGAACGCACAGAGGACCGAGAGGATCCTCGAGAATATCGTGGAGCACCTTGCATGACTGAATCAGACGACATCTTTACCGCCCGGGGATCGGTCCTGATCGCCGGCGCCATCATCGACGGATCGACTGTGGATATCGCGATCGACGAGAAGGGCACGATCGCGGGGATCGGAGAGGACGCGAGGAAGGCGATCGACGCCGATATCGTCATCGACGGGTCGGAGAGGCTCGCCGTCCCCGGCCTCGTCAACACCCACACCCACGCCGCGATGACGCTGCTCCGCGGCTACGCGGACGACATGCTCCTGCAGGACTGGCTCTCGCAGAAGATCTGGCCGCTCGAGGCCCACCTCACCGGCGACGACGTCTACTGGGGGACGAAACTCGCGTGCCTGGAGATGATCAAGAGCGGCACCGTCGCGTTCAACGACATGTACTTCTTCATGGACCGGGCGGCCGCCGCGGCCGATGAGATGGGCCTCCGGGCGACGTTCGCCTACGGGTTCATCGATCTCGGTATCCCCGAGAAGCGGGAGGCCGAGATAGGAGCGACCGAAAGCCTCGTCCGCCAGATCAGGTCGCTCGACAACCCGCGGATCAAGGCCGCCGTCGGCCCCCACGCCGTCTACACCGTCTCCCCCGACGGCCTCCGCTGGTGCGCGGAGTTTGCGGAGGAGCAGGGGATCGGGATCCACGTCCACCTCTCCGAGACCGAGAAGGAGGTCATCGACTGCGTCGCCCAGTTCGGCAAACGCCCCGCGGCACTCCTCGACGAGTGCGGCTGCCTCACCCCCCGGACGGTCGCGGCGCACTGCTGCTGGCTTGACGAGGCCGAGTGCCGCCTCCTCGGCGAGCGCGGCGTCTCCGCCTCCCACAACCCGGCAAGCAACATGAAGCTCGCCGTCAACCGGGCCATGCCCTACCACTGGCTGAAACAGGCCGGGGCGAACGTCTGCCTCGGCACCGACGGTTGCTCCTCGAACAATAATCTCGATATGTTCGAGGAGATGAAGTTTGCAGCCCTCCTCCAGAAGTTCGCCTGGAACTCGCCGACCCTCCTCCCCGCCGGCGAGGCGGTCACGATGGCGACGACTGCGGGCGCCCGGGCGCTCGGCACCGGCCCCGGCACCCTGACCGTCGGCGCCCCGGCCGATATCGTCCTCGTCGACGCCCGTGCGGTCTGCAACACCCCGCTCTACCACCCGAACTCGAACCTCGTCTACGCCTGCAACGGCGACGCGGTCATGACCGTCTTCTGCCAGGGCAGGGTCCTGATGCACGAGCGGACGGTGCCGGGGGAGGAGGAGATCCTCGAGGGCGCCGCCGCCGCAGCGCGCTCACTCGTCGGGCGGGCCCAGCAGGCCTCCTGATCCCTCTTTTTCACCCGGACGGCACGTCGAGCAGGTCCGCCACCGCCGTTATGGTAAGGTCGAACCTCTCCTCCGTCCCGGTCACGTTCTCCCAGGGCCGCCGGTAGACGGCCGAGAAGATGAAGGTCCCCGGAGTCTCGGGCACGAGCGTCCAGGTGCGGATGCCGCCGGCGCCGACCATTCCTTCCAGCGTCGCGTCCGGCCTGTAGCGGTCGTCGGCGACGGTGAGCCCCGGTGAAACCGTGGCGTTCCACGAATAACCGGTGGACGGGTTCTCCGCAAGGCTGACGAGGACCTCGCTCCCTGACGGGACGGTCACGTTCTCCCCGTTCTGCTCGATACCGAAGTCGTACGGGGTCCCGGCCGCATCCTCGAGCGCGAGGAGGAAGACGTCCCAGTTCCCCGACCGGTTGTCCGTCCAGACGACACGGTCGCCCGAGACGTGCGGGCCGAACTGCCACGCGTCGTCGGCGGTGACCTGCCGGGTCTCCCCGGTGGCAAGGTTGCGCAGGTGGATGTCGTCGGTCTCCCGGCCCGTGGAGTTCTGCCAGACGACCAGGTCCCCGGAGATGTCGGGGTAGGTGGCCAGCCCCGGCGGGCCGCCCGCGACCCGCTCCTCCTCGCCTGTGGCGAGGTCGTGGACGACGAGCGAGGCCGAACCGTTCCGGATCTCCGACCAGACGATCCGGTTGCCGGAGACCGCGGGGAAGCCCTGCCGCACACTGCCGTCACCGAGCGGCACCGGTTCTCCGGCATCCCGGCTGACGAAGACGGTGAAGTTGTCTGTCCATACAATTGTCCCGCCCGATACGTCGGGAGAGACGACCAGGGGGTCGCCCTGCACCGGCCCGGACGAGACGCCGGCGACGGTGCCGTCCGTCAGGTTCATCGTCCGGATCCCGGTCTGCCCGTCGAGCCAGACGACGCGATCGCCGTCGATCGCCGGGACGCTCCCGGCGGCGAGCCGGACCTCCGTGCCGGCGGCAAGGTCGTACAGCCGGATCTCCGGCGCTCCCGACCGGTTGTCCTCCCAGACGATGCGGTTCCCGGAGATGTCCGGCCAGAGCCCGACGGCAGTCCCGTTGGTGATCCGGGTCTCCGTCGCGGTGGGAATATCGTAGAGGTAGAGATCGCTCCCGCCGTGCCGCTCGTCGACCCAGACGATCCGGTCGCCGTCGACGGCGGCGAGGCCCTGGCCGCTCCCGTCCGCCGTCACCGGGGCCGGGACACCTGCACCGATCACCACCCCGCTCGCCGCAACCGTGAGCGTTGCCGCGATGATCCACGCAACATACAGAGATCTATGGTCCACAGGTTCTCCTCCGGGAGGAGGGAACCGGGGCATAGTATAAAAAGTGCGGTATCGGTGTCCGGGTTCATGCGAGGGCCGGAAAAAAGAGGGTTATGCGGTCTCGATCTTCGATGCGTTCTCAAGACCGAGTTCCTCGATCGCCATATCGCGCATCTTGAACTTCATGATCTTGCCCGAGACCGTCATCGGGAAGTCGTCGACGAACTTGACGTAGCGCGGGATCTTGAAGTGCGCAATCCTGCCGCGGCAGAACTCCTTCACCTCATCCTCCGTGAGGGTCGCCCCGTTCTCCAGTTTGATCCAGGCCATCAGCTCCTCGCCGTACTTCTGGTCCGGGACCCCGATCACGTAGACGTCGGCGACCAGCGGGTGGTTGTGGAGGAACTCCTCGATCTCGCGGGGATAGATGTTCTCCCCGCCCCGGATCACCATATCCTTCAGGCGGCCGACGATCTTGATGTAGTCCTCCTCGTCCATCGTCCCCAGGTCGCCGGTGTGGTTCCAGCCGTGCTCGTCGATCGTCGCCCGCGTCGCGTTCGGGTTGTTGTAGTAGCACCGCATCACGCAGTAGCCGCGGGCGCAGATCTCCCCGGTCTCGCCCCGGGGGAGGATCTTCTTCGTGTTCGGGTCGACGATCTTGATCTCGGTGTGGGGGAACGGCCTGCCCACCGTGGAGACGCGCCGTTCCAGGGGGTCGACGGTCGTGGTCATCGTCACGCCGGGGGAGGTCTCCGTCTGGCCGTAGACGATCACGATCTCGGACATGTTCATCTTCTTGTTGACCTCCCGCATCACCTCGGTCGGGCAGGGCGACCCGGCCATGATCCCGGTGCGGAGCGAGTCCAGCCGGAACTTCGCGAAGTCCGGGTGGGAGAGTTCGGCGATGAACATCGTCGGCACGCCGTGGACCGCCGTGCACTTCTCGTCCTGGATGGCCTGCAGGACCGCCTCGGGGTTGAAGACCGGCGCGGGGAGGACCATCGCGGCGCCGTGGGTGACGCTCGCCATATTCGAGAGGACCATCCCGAAGCAGTGGTAGAACGGCACCGGGATGCAGAGCCGGTCCTTGTGGGTGAACTTCATCCCCTCGCCGATGATGAAGCCGTTATTCAGGATGTTGTGATGGGTCAGGACGACACCCTTCGGGAACCCTGTCGTCCCGCTGGTGTACTGGATGTTGACCGCGTCGTCGAAGTCGAGAGACAGCTCCCGCTCCCGGAGCTCGTCGGGGCTGATCAGCGCGGCCTTCTCGTGCAGCTCGTCCCAGGTATACATCCCGTTGTAGGGGATGTCGCCGAGGAAGACGACGTTCTTCAAGAACGGGAACTTGTCGCTGGTGATCCGGCCGGGCTTCGCCTCGAACGCCTCCGGGCAGGACTCGTAGAACATCCCGACGTAGTCGGAGGTCTTGAACCGCCCCTGGATGAGGAGGGTCTGCACCTCGGACTGCTTCATGGCGTACTCGAACTCGTAGGTCCGGTAGGCCGGGTTGATGTTCACCATGATCGCGCCGATCTTCGCGGTGGCGAACTGGACGAGCACCCACTCCGCGTAGTTCAGCGCCCAGATGGCGACCCGGTCCCCGCGCTCCACGTCGAGCGCCATGAGGGCGCGTGCAAGGGTGTCGACGCGCTCAAGAAACTCCGCATACGTCCAGCGGATGTTCTGGTGGACGGAGACGAGCGCATCGCTCTCCGGGTGCGCCGCTGCGATTCGGTTCAGCATCTCACCGATGGTGATGCCGAGCAGAGGTATCTGCGAGTTTCCACACGCGTAACTGCCCTCAACCATTCTATATAAATGAGTAGCGTTACCATTATAGCATTAATGGTTCATTTCCAGCGCAACTATTATATTCCCCCGCGCCAATGGTATTGAGGAAGGGGGTCGTGGCCTAGTCCGGAATGGCGACGGGCTCCAGCGGTCTTTGCACGTGATGAACAATGGGTCTGCTGACAGGCGGATGATGACCCGTTGGAGCACTGATGCATGTCGGAGAGACCCGTCGATCGTGAGTTCAAATCTCACCGACCCCACATTCTTATGATCTTTTGCCGATACCGCAGGGTATCTTCTTCGAAGTTCCCGGCAACCGTTCACCCGGTCTTCTTCTCCCCGGCGGCCGCTGCCCGGTGCCGCTCGGTCTCGCGGTAGGTGAGCGCCGATATCCCGCCGTTGCTCTCGATGCAGGCGATCCGGACCTCCTCGATACCGGCGATGCCCCGTGAGCGGAGCTCGAGCGCTCGAAGAGATCCGACATGGTGAGCGTGGGGTGCACCGTGCCGGATTATACCTTCCGCCGACGCCTGATGTATATTCTCGTGCCCGGCTGCATCTTTCCGGTACATAATGCACCCCTTTTCCGCTCCCGCTTGCCGAAATGCCTGCTCGCCGGGCGGCGCCGGGGCGGTCAACCGGGAGGTCTTTAATAGGAGTCTCACCAATATTTCTGCACTATCTGAGGGCATCCATATGTATCTCATCGGTGAAGCACTGGTTGGAGATGGCGCAGAACTTGCGCACATCGATCTGTTAATAGGAAACAAAGAGGGCGCCGTAGGGCAGGCGTTCGCGAACTCTCTCTCGCAGCTCTCGCGGGGCCACACCCCGCTCCTCGCGGTCGTCAGGCCGAACCTGCCGACGAAGCCCTCGACGCTCATCATCCCGAAGGTCACCCTGAAGAAGGAGTACCAGGTGAACCAGATGTTCGGGCCCGTCCAGGCCGCGGTGGCGAAGGCCGTCGCCGACTCGGTCGAGGAAGGCGTCTTTGAGGGGATCGACATCGAGGACACCGTCATCATGGCGAGCGTCTTCGTCCACCCCACCGCCCAGGACTACAACAAGATCTACCGGTTCAACTACGGCGCGATGAAGCTCGCGCTCCGCCGGGCCCTCGACCGGTTCCCCAGCGTCGATACGCTCCTGCACGAGAAGGACCGGGCCGCCCACGCGGTCATGGGCTTCAAGGTCCAGCGCCTCTGGGACCCGCCGTACCTCCAGGTCGCCATGGACCTCGTCGACAAGAACCACATGAGGAGAGTCCTTGAGTCGCTGCCCCAGAACGACCACCTGATCATCGAGGCGGGCACGCCCCTGATCAAGAAGTTCGGGCTCTCGATCATCTCCGAGATCCGCGAGATCCGGCCGAACGCGTTCATCGTGGCGGACTTAAAGACGCTTGACACGGGCAACCTCGAGGCCCGGATGACCGCCGACGCCGGCGCAGACGCCGTCGTCATCTCCGGCCTTGCGCCGATCTCGACGATCGAGAAGGCGATCGAGGACACCCGGAAGACCGGCATCTACACGGTCGTCGACATGCTCAACGTCGAGGACCCCCGCGCCGTCGTCGAGCAGCTCAAGGTGAAGCCGGACGTCGTGGAGCTCCACCGCGGCATCGACGTCGAGGAGACCGCATACGCCTGGGGAGACATCCCGGCGATCAAGAAGGCCGGCGGCGAGCGGCTGCTCGTTGCAACGGCAGGCGGCATCCGGCAGGGCGTCGTGAAGGACGCGCTCAAGGCGGGCGCGGACATCCTGGTCGTCGGCCGGGCGATCACCGCGAGCAAGAACATCCAGCACGCGGCCGAAGAGTTCCTCGAGGAACTGAGCACCGAAGAGATCGACCAGTTCAGGATCATGACCGACTTCTGAGTCGGTCAACACTTTTTTTCCTGCGGATTCCCGGGCCATCCGTAACGCAGCCCCGTATATCAGATATTCATCATGTCTTTCTCCGGCCCCCGGGACGGGCTATCCACAACTGACGGGGGAGAAGGCGGCTACCGGCGGCTGAACCGGAAGTCTCTCCTCTCGATGTACTTCGGCCACGCCGTCTCATACGCGATCCTCCTTGGAGCGTTTGTCCTCATCGAGACCTATGCGCAGGGGTTCCTCGGCCCCAACTACGATCTCGTCCGGTGCGCCTTCATCGCGGTCCTCGCCATCGTCCTCGTCTACATGATCGTCTCCCCGCCGGTCTTCTATGCCCGGTACCGCTACCGGATCACGGAGGACCGGATCGATGTGCGTTCCGGCGTCCTCGTGCTGCGCCACATGCTGGTGCCGATCGAGCGGGTGCACCAGGTGGAGGTCTCGCGGGGCCCGGTGAACAGCATGCTCGGCCTTGCGGAGGTCACGATAACCACCGCCGGCGGCGTGGCGACCCTCAGTTACCTCGAGGTCGAAGAGGCGGAGAGGGTGGCCGGGGTGCTGGACAGCCTGGTCGGGCGGATGCTCAGGGAGCGGGTGCCCGCGGGTGACTGATATGTTCGTGCCCGGCGAGAGGGTGAGGTGCCACCCCAGCGTCATCGTGGAGAACTCGCTCTCTCTCCTGGTCTTCATCGCGCTCCTCGTTACGCGGTTTGAGGCGACGGTGGTAGCGGGCGTACTTGCGGCCGCCGCCGTCGCGCTGCTGCTCTTCAACTACCGGCAGTGGAACCTGACGACCATCCGGTTCAACGAGGCCGAGATCGTGGTGGAGCGGGACACCCTCTTCAAGATGAAGAAGACCCTCCCCTACGCGAAGATCGCGTCGGTCAACGTGAACCGCGGCATCATAAATCGGCTCTTCGGGACATCGAAGCTGCAGATCAACATCAATTCGGGCAGCACCGCCCTGGTTCCGGAGGCGGTCCTGACCTTCCGCGAGGATATGGCGGACGAGCTGCGGTCGGCGATCCTGGAGCGCCTCCACGACGGGGAGGCCGTGCCGGACGAGGACGAGGCGGCGGAGTCCCTCGTCTCGTTCTCCCCGGCGGACGTGATCGTCCACGGCCTCTTCAGCGT
>JAEWMO010000156.1 GCA_023457135.1 Methanobacteriota archaeon
CAGACAACGAAACAGAATGTCAGCCTGCACATCAACAATGCCTTTGCAGAGGGTGAGCTTGAGCAGGATTCAGTTGTCAAGGAATACTTGACAACTGCCGCAGACGGAAAAAATTACCGTACCAAGCATTACAGCCTTGATGTGATCATCTCAGTCGGCTATCGCGTAAAGTCGCTACGCGGCACACAGTTTCGCCGTTGGGCGTTGGAAGTCCTGAAAGAATACCTCAAAAAGGGCTTTGCGATGAATGACGACCTGCTGAAAAAAGCGGGCGGCGGTAACTACTGGCATGAATTGCTGGAGCGCATCCGCGACATCCGTTCCAGCGAGAAGGTTTTCTACCGGCAGGTGCTTGACCTCTATGCTACAAGCGTAGACTATGACCCAAGAACGTCGGAGTCGCTAGAGTTCTTCAAAATCGTTCAGAATAAGATTCATTTTGCGGCGCATGGTCACACCGCCGCTGAGGTCATCTCGCAGCGAGCCAATGCCGAATTGCCTTTTATGGGCTTGACGGCTTTTTCCAGCGAACAGCCGACAAAGGACGAAGTTGGAATCGCCAAGAACTACCTGACCGAAGAGGAACTCGCCACGCTGAACCGTATGGTGTCCGCATTCTTCGACCTTGCGGAACTTCGGGCGATGCAACACCAGCCAATGTATATGCGCGACTGGATAGTTGAACTGGACGATTTTTCAAAGCGATACGGTAAGGGCATGTTATCCAGTGCGGGTACGGTCAGCCACCAGGAGGCACTTGCAAAAGCGGAAGCCGAGTATAAGAAGTATCGGCAAAAGACCGTAGGTGATTTATCGCCCGCCGAGCGGGACTTCCTTACAAGCATTAAGGAGACTCAAAAACGACTGGAGGGCTGAAAGATGCAAAAGAAGGACAGGGGTACGGAGAACTGATGCAAACACTCTCTGGCGAGGGTTACTATTTACCCACCCTCTTGCCGGGCCCTCGCTCCCTCTCACCCTGAACCTCTACGCCGCCGGCGAAAGAGAATGTCCGGGTCGGGATCGAACTCGTCCGGGTGGCAGCCCTCCGGGCGGAGAAGGACGGCCGCAAACGGGTCACCCACGCCGACGTCACCGCCGCGGCCCGGGCGGTCACGGCACCGGCGCTCCGGGCCCGGACCGCGGGGCTCTCGGAGGCCGAGCGGGCACTCGCCTGCTGGATCGTGGAACGGTTCCGCGAAAGGAACGGTCTTTGAAGCGGCACAGGAGTATCTCCCCGTCGGGAAGACAGCCTACCATGAGCATCTCAACGCCCTGGCGAACGCCGGGATCGTCGACCTGGTGCCCCGGACGGTCAGGGGGAGGGAGGTCCGGCTCCGGTACGATGCCGGGAACGACCAGGGCAAAATGTTCGTTCCTGCTCTCGTTTCGCCATCTCACCATGGAGGCCTTCTCCCGGAGTGCCGCGAGGATGCCTCGAGCCTGGCGGCGGTTAAGAACAGACCACTTGCATTCGCAGAAGAGGGCATCCCCGGAGGCCTCGTTCAGGCCGACGAGATCGATCTCCGCCTCCACTGTCCCGGTCGCGAATACGAGGAGCCTGAGAACAGGATTCCCCTGCGAACGAGGTCGAGAGAGAGTTGCTCGAATGTCTCTCCGCAATAGGGCGCGATCTCTTCCCTGATGGAGGCGAGCACCTCCCCGCTCTGCCCCGTCTCGGTCTCCGCCCTCTCTGGGGATACACGAACCGGAACGTGAGGTAGGGATCGGTCAGCCGGTAGCCGGCATGGACGGTCACCGGCACCTCATCGTTGACCCGGTGCATACGCGAGAGGACGGCCAGGCTGCTCGCTCTGTCAGACAGATAATTTAATGAAACACTACAATATACTATATGTTGTTCTCGTGGAGGTGTAATACAATGGTAACCAGTCATGCAACGAATAACCGGCACCGGAGTGCCCGGATGAAAGGATCCGCCTGCATGGGATTGACCGCCGTGGAAAGACGGTCCCTGGAAGCCTCTATCAAGAAGAACGAGAAGGCACTGGACCTCCTTGGCCGGCACTAAAAGAGGTCGTCCAATCTCTTTGTATTGGTGCGTATCCATTCTTCGACCTCTTCCAGAGTATATGTGGCATTGCCCTCATCATCCAGACTCGCAAGGGTTACTATAAACCGATCGGCTTCATCGCCCTCAACATCAAAGGCAAATCCATTTGCGCGTAGTATGAGAACATCGGTGACGGTATAGGCTGTTCTTTTGTTACCCTGCCAGAAGGCATGCCCGTTAGTAATCTTCTCAAGGAACCACGCGGCCTTTTCATAGATATTCTCGCGATAAACCCAGAAGTCGTTCCAGAAATCCACCCAGGCTTCAATCTCGCCCGGCGTCTTTATGCCTTCCCAGCCCTGATCTTCCGATCGGTTGTGCAGTGCGATAAGGGCGTCGTGGATTGCGATTATTTTCTCCGGAGTAATGTCGTTAACCAGCCACCCGCAGCAGGGGCACCACCACCCGATTGAAACCTCAACTACATCCCCCTCCTCGTCCGTGTCGTGTATGAATGCCCGTACCATGTCGATATCTTCGCAACCAGGGTTTGGGCACGTTGGGGACGGGCTCATAACAGTGTTCTGTTCGAATCGATGAAAAATATGATGTGTAACGCTTTTTGTTCCGGCTTCTTCGTCGTGAGCCGGGCAGTAAAGACGGTTGGCCCCGGAACATGCGCTCGCACCACACAAACAGGGGTATGTTACATCATTGTAACCGCAGAATCCGTACCTCCCGCAGGTATAATCGGCCGGGTAGTCGGATTGCAGCCAACACGTTACACGGGAGGAATATCCGCGGAACTATCCCGGACGGGTATCCGGCAGTCCGGCTGGTGCAGCAGCTCCAGGGGGAAGAACCGCAGATCGGCCTTGAGGGGAGGTGCGTCTACCGGAGATAACTCAAACGTGACCCGGAATGTGATTGTCACATTCCTGTCGCATTCAGAAGCCCGGGAACTGCCTGCAGGAATCGGGCAAGGAATGTCGTCTTCCCCATGCGCCGCCTTCCATATAGGATCGGGCGTCCCGGAGCCGGGGAACGATATCTATCGGTGAGGAACTGTAGTCCACGCTCCCGGTCTACGAAGGAATGTTGATTCATGAGTAGACTACTTTTCAGTCCACGGAAGGCGATCGGTAAGCGCCGGTGATTCGGCCGTGGCCGCCGCATCCGGAATGCATGTGAACCGGTCAGGAGTGCCCGATGCGCCGTAAGAGGTCCCCGGCAGACGCCTTCTGCTGCCGCCGCTTCATATCCGACCAGATCCGGCGTTGTTTGTAGAGCCAGAAGTCAAGGTCGCCGGGGTCCTCCGCGTATACGATGCAGTGCCGCTCAAGTATCCCTCCCCGGAGATACCAGGGGATCTCGTCATAGACGACGATATCGTATCCCTCCGGGGCGAGGAGCACCCTCTCGTGCACCGCGGTCCTGTCCGCCCCCTCGTTCAGGATCAGGCAGAGGTCGGTATCGGAATCGGGGCCCGCGTAGCCCATGACACGCGAGCCGAAGAGCAGAATGGCCCTGATCGAGGGGAGGACCTCCCGGAAGTGGTCCAGGATCAGATCCTGTCTGCATTCAGCCATAGCAGCACCTCCTCTGAGAACCTGCGCAGGCGAGGCATAAGCCGCTTTATTGCGGCATACGCGATCAGGTCGTTGACACCGTCGTATTCGTGAACCAGACGGTTTCTCAGCCCGTTCGCAGATTTCATATCTCTCGCGGTCTCAGGATCGATGATCCCTTCGGTCACCAGATAGTCAAGATTGGTGTAATCGTCCTGTGCAGAGGAGTGGAGCATCCGGCGGATGAGCGCAGATATATCCGTAACCGCCTCCACGGCCTCTTGAAACTCTTTGTAGAGTGCCTTGCGCAGGATGCGGTCGCTCACGACAGCATCGGACAGGTGGCGCTCGATAAACTCCATCCGATCGATGAGCACCTCCATCTTCTGCAATATCCGCTCCCTGATCCGGATATCGTGGCCCTCCATTGGAGACTATTCACCCGTCGCCTCGATAAACCTTCTTGTCAACTACCCACGGCTAAAGCCGCGGGCTTGCGGCTATGTTCGGAGAACATGCCACGATAGGCGGGTTGACGGCAGCCCTTGCTGCGATATTCATCGCAGCGATGTGGTCGGCAGGACCAGTGAATCCACACGAACCACATACGAATGAATTTCGGTCAGGACGGTTAGAAGCATGAGTGTAACCACAGTTTGGACAGGTTTGCGATGTGTAGGCGGGATTGACGAGTGTCATCGGCACACCGAGGAGGCGTGCTTTGTACTCGATGAACTTCCGAAGTTGGAAGAATCCCCACGAATTGAGGCGACCACGCTGAGCCTTCGAAACCGTTCTCCGGTTGCGGATGCTCTTGAGGTTCTCAAGAGCGATTCCGTGCCCGGTGTCTTTGGCTTTGGTAACGAGAATCTTGGAGATACGATGGTTGACATCCCGGCAGAACCTGGCGGTTTTCCCGGAAAGTCGTTTGAGATGTCGCTTGGCACTCTTTGTCCCGACGCTCTGGAGAGCAGCACGGAGTTCCCCATGTTTCTCTCTGGTGTGGTTGACAGCGTCGCCGGAATAGACGGTTCCATCCGAATCCACGGCGATGTTGATGATCCCGAGATCAACACCGATCAACCCAGATGGGTTGATCGGATCGCTATCGGGCACGTTGAGCGTCAGGTAGAGGTAGAACACACCGTTCCTGTAGATCAGGTCGGCTTGTCCTCTAACGGCATCGACCCGCGCTTTCTGGTAGGTTCCGAGTATCATCGGGACGAGGATGCGACCATCAATAGTAACAAGCGAGACATACTCAAGGCCCTTGAACGACATAATTCGAGGATCGTAGATCATGGCGCTCTCTGGCCTGAACGTCGGTTTAACGGATTTGTCCCGCTTGTACGTTTCGGCAACCTTCGAGATTGCCCTGATAGTCAACTGTGCCGGGAGTCCATAGTTCTCTCTAATGGAGTAGTAAACGTGTCTCTGAAGTTCGATCTTGTTCGCTGTGCGCAATTTGAACGCGGTTTCTGCGATCTCGTTGCACGCTGCGTTGAACTGGTGCATGGTCTTGAGAAGAAGTTCCATCTGTTCTTTGGATGGGGCCAGCTTGATTGGCAGCACCAGCTGCATGTATTGACGTTAATCACCAATGGTATTAAGAGTTGCGGCATTCCTCCCGCGACTAAAGTCGTGGACCTCCTGCCGCGAGGATCGTGAACCTCCTCGCGCCTTCCGGGCGGGGTGGTTTACTATATTGTATGCCGGTTCTTATTCCCCGGCACACAAGCTGAACCGCTATCCACGCACCCGGGTCCACCACGGTCCGCCCCACCGCCGCGCCCACATCGGCAAGCACCCTTTCGAGGGAGCCCCGGCGTGGCGTCTGAAGACGGCGCCCGCCGGGAGTCGTGCACCGTGGCCTGCGCCCCTCAAGAAAGCGCCGTTTCAAGAGGGTGACTGCATGCCATATGTGCTTGCTGCCGCCCTTCGTGTTCAGATGGGATCTGGAGAGGATTTTGCCGGCGAAGTGCAGATCCGGAGAAACTACTTATGTCCGCCGTACAGAGTGACATTGAATGAAACGATTTGTGGCCACCGCCGGCGGGCGTGTCCGGCGGGTCGGCTATAGGGAGTATGTGTACAACAAGACATTTGAGCGGGATATCTCGGGGTACGTGAGATATCTCGACACCGGAGAGGTCGAGATCGTTGCAGAGGGGAGCGAAGAGGATCTCCAGGAGTTCATCAACGAGATCAATATCATACAAAGACCGTTCGCCGTCAGATCGCTCACCGCCAGATGGGAAGAAGCAACAGGGAAGTACGCCGATTTTGAGATCGTCCGGGGAGACATCCTGGAGGAGACACTCGACCGGATGGATTACATCGGGCATATACTGTACAGCATCTGGAGACACAGCATGGATATGACTGCACAACAGAGATCTAAAATCAGATCCGAGCTTTCAGTCACAGCGCACGATGCCGGACAAGCAGAACCGGAGTCTTCAGATAAGTAGAGAGACGAAAGAAGAGATTGTCGGACTCCGAAGCGATTCCGGGAAGGATCGTGACGACAAATTTGCAGAGATCAGGAAGGAGCTCGTCTCCATCAAGGATGCGCTTGCCCGGGCAGGCATCCAGGTCTGAAGAACTCTTCACCCCGCATCGACTATCCGGGCCATGCGTGAGGCCGTCCCGGGGCGCGACTCCTGGCTGACCGGGACAATGGCCGCCGAAGATGCCGTCCGGACACGGAGCGGCAGGAGGGAGAGGATCCGGATGCCGTAGCGGTCGCCGGCGAGTTCCGCGAACCGGAACCGGACTGTCTCCTCCCAGCCCCCGTAGTAGACGGCGAAGTCGATCTCGGGCCCCGCTCTCGCTCGTCCAGGTAGAAAAAAGTTGTTGGGGACTCACGCAGAGCCTTCCCGCTCCGCGTCCTTCTTCCGGTAACCCTCGAGCAGGACCGTCACCAGGTTCTTCACCGGCACGTCCGTGCAGTCCGCGATGTGGAACTCGCAGAAGGGGCAGACCGTCACCACGACGTCGGCGCCCGTCGCTTTTACGGCCTCGTCGCGCTTTGCGCCGAGGGCTTTGGCCTCCTCCGGCACCCCCGACCGGACGCCGCCGCCGGCGCCGCAGCACTGCGAGGGCAGCTCGACGAACTCCCGGACGGCCCCGCGCAACAGCTCCCGCGGCTGCTCGCAGATCCCCTGGCCCCGGAGGAGGTGGCAGGGGTCGTGGTAGGTCGCCGTGATCTCGAGTTTCGCCGGGGGCTCGATCCCGTACTCCGTCAGGATCTCCGTGACGTCCTTTACGGTAAACGGCGTCTCGTAGTCGTTCTTCAGCGTCGCCCCGCACCCGGCGCAGATCGTCATCACGGTCCTGATCCCCCGGCGGGCGAAGGCCTCGATGTTCCTCTGCTTCAGGTCCTCGACGTCCGCCGTCTGTCCCGTCCGGATCAGCGGCGAGCCGCAGCAGACCTGGTCGTGGGGGACGATCACCCGGATGCCGTTCCGCTTCATGACCTCCATCGCGTCGAGGGCAGTCTGCGGCACCCGGCCGTTGAACATGCACCCGACGAAGAACCCCACCTCGCCGCGGACGGGGCCGTCGGGCTCGATCACCTCCGGCACCTGCTCAA
>JAEWMO010000157.1 GCA_023457135.1 Methanobacteriota archaeon
TCCGGGTGAAGATGAACCACTCAGGCACGCATGGATAACCCGGCGGAAGCCGGATAAAACCTCCGTCCCGGCCGGGACTCACCTGCCGGGGTGCAGCCCGGGCGAAGGCAAACGTTAAATAACACACTCACTCCTCTGTTGCCGAAGAGGAGGTTATGAGATGACAGCGTTAAGAGTCGCACCCTATGTCTGCGCTTACTCGGACGAGAACGAGGAGAACCTGCATATCGAGATAGAACTGCCGGGCGTCGAAAAGAAGGATATCTCCTTCAAGATGCAGGAGACGAGCTTCTCGATCGACGCTTCCCGCGGCGACGTCCGTTACGTCGGGACCTACGCGGTGGGCTGCCCCGTCGATCCCAACCAGGCAAAGGCGACCTTCAGGAACGGCCTGCTGACCGTGGATGTCCCCTATATGCAGCCGGCCGCGGAGGAGACGAAGGAGATCCCGATCGCGGAGTGAGCGGGGCCTGCGGCCGGTCTCTCTCTTTTTTTGTCAATCCAGGCAATCTTTCACCGGGACCCACGCCGCCGATCACTACCGGACGACGGGTAACGCCCGGAGCGCCATCTCTACCGGGGAGAGTCACCTTTATTAGCCTGCATCCGCACGTCAGGAGTATGAACCCGGCACGCGGTCATGACCCGGAAGCACCTGGTGCGCCGGTGCGGGAGGAGTTCCCGCCGAACCGGCTGATCCACGAGAAAAGCCCGTACCTGCTCCAGCATGCCCATAATCCCGTCGACTGGTACCCCTGGGGCGAAGAGGCTTTCTCACGGGCACGCGAGGAGGACAGACCGATCTTCCTCTCCATCGGCTACTCCGCCTGCCACTGGTGCCATGTCATGGAGGAGGAGTCGTTTGCGGACCCGCAGGTCGCGAAACTCTTAAACAGCGTCTTCGTCTGCATCAAGGTCGACCGCGAGGAGCGACCGGATATCGACCAGGTCTACATGTCGGCCGCCCACGTGATGACCGGGGCCGGGGGCTGGCCCCTCACCATCTTCATGACCCCGGACCGAAAACCGTTCTTTGCAGCGAGTTACATCCCGAAAGAGAGCCGTTACGGGATGACCGGGCTTCTCGACCTCATCCCCCGGATCAGCAAGGTCTGGCAGAGCCAGCGCCAGGAACTCGAGAGTGCCGGCGGGCAGGTGCTGGAAGCGCTGCAGAACGCGGCCCGCACTCCGCCGGGAGAGGGCGAGCTCACCGGGACCGTTCTCGATGAGGCCTATGAGACCTTCTTCCGGATATTTGATGGGGAGAACGGCGGGTTCGGGGACGCTCCGAAGTTCCCGACGCCGCACAACCTCGTATTCCTGCTCCGCTACGGAAACCGGACGGGGAAGGCGCCGGCATACGCGATGGTCGAGAAGACACTGCATGCCATGCGGCGGGGCGGGATCTTCGACCAGATCGGCTACGGGTTCCACCGCTATTCGACGGATGCCGAGTGGTTCGTCCCGCACTTCGAGAAGATGCTCTACGACCAGGCGCTTCTCGTGATGGCGTATACGGAGGCATACCTTGCGACGGGGAGGGAGGAGTTTGCCCGGACCGCACGGGAGACGATCGCCTACGTCCTGCGGGATATGACCGATCCCGCCGGGGGGTTCTACTCGGCGGAGGATGCGGACAGCGAGGGCGAGGAGGGGAAGTTCTACCTCTGGACGAAGGGGGAGATCCTCGAGATCCTCGGTGAAGAGGACGGGGAGCGGTTCTCCCGGATCTTCAACGTCACCGAGCCCGGCAACTACCGGGAGCAGCCGGGCGGGAGGAGGACGGGGAAGAACATCCTCCGCATGCGGCGCCCGCTGACGTCGTGGGCCCACGAGTTCTCGACGACGGAGGAGGACCTCGCGTGGTTCGTGGAAGGCGCCCGCCAGAAGGTCTTTGCGGCCCGCGAGAGACGGGTTCGCCCGGCAAAGGACGATAAGATCCTGACCGACTGGAACGGTCTGATGATTGCCGCTCTCGCAAAAGCCGCCCGGGCCTTCGACGATCCCGGGTACCTGGCGGCGGCGGAGAAGGCGGCGGCATTCGTTCTCGAGAGCCTTCGCGGGCCGGACGGACGGCTCCTCCACCGCTACCGGGGCGGCGAGGCCGGGCTGCCTGCGACCCTCGACGACTACGCGTTCATGCTCTGGGCCCTCATCGAGGTCTACGAGGCGTCGTTTGCCCCCCGTTACCTCAAAACCGCCACCGAACTCTCGCGGGACCTCATCGCCCGCTACTGGGACTGCAACCACGGCGGGTTCTTCTTCACCCCCGACGACGGGGACGTTCCCGTCCGGCAGAAGCCGCTCTACGACGGGGCGGTGCCCTCCGGGAACAGCGTGGCGATGTACGCCCTCTTCATCCTCGGCCGGATGACGGCGAACCTGGAGCTCGAGGAGACGGCGAACCGGATGCGGCAGGTCTTTGCCGATACCGTCCGCGGCTCCCCGACCGCCTTCGCCCACTTCCTGACGGGCCTCGAGTTCATGCTGGGGCCGAACTTCGAGGTGATCGTCACCGGGGTCGCGGGTGCAGGAGATACGACAGCGATGGTCCGTGCGCTCCGGTCGCACTATGCGCCCGACGCCCTCACCATCTTCCGCCCGTCCGGGGAGGATAACCCGGAGATCGTCGAGGTCGCCGGGTTTACCCGGGATATCGTGATGGTCGAGGAGAAGGCGACGGCGTACGTCTGCACCAACTATGCCTGCGATATCCCGACGACCGATATCGACGAGATGCTCCAGCTTCTCGGGTCGAAGGAGCGGCCGCCGGAGCCGATCGTCTGACGGGGTTTACCATGATGATGCGAAACGGAATCGATCTTGAGCGGGTGACCGCCCTCCGCGAGGCGAGGAGGAAGAATCCGGCGGCGGGGAGACGGACCCTCTCCGGCATCACGAGCTGGAACGGGGGCGCGCACTCCACCACCATCATCCGGAACTTCGCCATCCCCGCCGATGAGCCGGCCGCTATCGGCGGGACCAACCGGGGGCCGAGCCCGACGGAACTGGTGCTCACGGGACTCTCGGCCTGCGTCGTGACCGGCATCGCCTACAGTGCGGCTGAAGAAGGGATCGAGGTCGATCTGATCGAGGTCGATGTCGAAGGCCACCTCGACGTCGGCGGATTCCTGGAAGTCGAAGGTGCCCGGCCGGGTCTCGAGGAGGTCCGGCTGATCGTCCGGGTGGACGCCGACGCCCCGCGGGAGAAGATCAAAGAACTCATCGACCACGGCTGCCGGCGTTCACCGGTCGCGGCCTCGCTTGGAGAGAAGGTGCGGATTAAGGTCTGCATCGGGTGGGAGGAGACGCGGGCGGAGGAAGCCCGGCCCACCCCGTGAGCCTTCGAAGGGGAGGTGCCGGAGAGGCGCCGCGCCCCGGTTCCACCTCTACAGCGCCGGAGAGACGGGAAGGGGCCTCTCCTCGTCTTTGACCAGCGGAAGGTTTGCCGCCTCCCAGCCGGTTGTCCCGCCGAGCAGGTTGATCACGTTCGAAAGCCCGTGCTTCTCAAGGATACTCGCCGCAAGGCTCCCCTTGTACCCGACATCACAGTGGACGACGATCTGCTTATCCGCCGGGACCTCCGCGATATGCTCCTCGAGGTCTCCCACGTAGATGTGATGGGATCCCTCGATGTAGCCCTCCTCCTCCCGGTGGTTGATGTTCCGCACGTCAAGGACCCAGATTGAGGGGTCTTCCAGGTGCCCGGCAAGGTCGGCAGGCGACCAGGTGCCGGCCCGCTCGATACTCTCACCCTGCTTGAACCAGGCGGCAAACCCCCCGGCGAGGTAGCCCGATATATTGTCGTAGCCGAGCCGGACGAAGTGGCGGATCACGGCGGAGAGATCCAGGTTGAAGTCGTCCACCAGGATGATCGGGTCCTCGTAGTTCAGGTAATAGCCCATGTAGAGGGGGAGGCCCTGCCGCCAGATGTTGAGGGTGCCCGGAATATGCCCGCCGGCGTAACTCGTCGGCGACCGGATATCGATGATCTGGGCATCTTTTCCGAGGAGAGAGCGGAGCTCCCGCGCCGAGTAAGGGCGGAGATGCGGCAGGTTATAGATCAGGGGAGGGCCCTCCCGGTTGAGCCTGCGCATCATCTCAAAATACGGGGGTTCATAGAGCCGCTCATCGACCTTACGCTCGACGAACTCCTCTCTCGTCAACGAGAGAAGCGGGTTCGTCGCTTTCTCGTACCCGATGGTCGTATACTCCCGGTCGCTGATCTTCCCGCCGCAGACCGACCCCGCGCCGTGCGCGGGGCAGACGATCACCCCGTCGGGGAGCGGGAGAAGCGTCTCGTGCAGGCTCGCATAGAGCAGCTCCGACATCTCCCGCCGCCGGTGTTCGCCGGCGAGATCGGTCCTCCCGACCTCACCGGCAAAGAGCGCGTCGCCGGTAAAGACCATCAACGGATCGTCGGAGACGGAACGGTCGCGGAGCAGGAGCGATATGCTCTCCACCGTGTGGCCGGGCGTCTCCAGGACCTCGAGCTCAAGGGGGCCGACCCGGAAGGTATCGCCGTCCCGGACGTCGGTGCCGAACCCGAACTCCTCCCGCGCCCCGTGCAGGATCTCCGCCCCGGTCGGCCGGGCGAGCTCGCGGGAGCCGATGACGTAGTCCTCGTTCTTGTGCGTCTCGAAGATCTTCGTGATCTTCATATTCTCGCGCCCGGCGATCTCCGCGTAGATCAGGCAGTCACGCCTCGGATCGATCACCACTGCCTCCCCGCCCGCCCCGACGATGTATGAGTTGTGAGCAAGGATCTCGGACTTTATCTTCTCAAACAGCATCCGTATGCATCTCCCCGGTGGAATTCCGTCTCCGTTCTGATGCGCCGGGATACGGAAGAAGCATATAAAAAGGTTTTCGGGAGTGCGGAGCAGGAACGGGCATTACCGCCCGCCGTCCGGAAGCGGCGCTTCAGGGGTGGGACCGGACTGCTTACCCGACCGCGCGGCCCTGACTTCAAGGACGCTCCCCACCGCCTTGAACGCATCCTCAAGCTCCGAGAAGTTCGGGATCCGGGAGCCCCGGAGGATCCGGAGGCCGCTCCGGATGCTGTCGCCGCCGAGCATACAGCCGACAACCATCTTCTCCGTGTTCCGTGAGAGCCGGACAATCTCGTTCGCCACATGCGCAGGGTCGACAAGCGTGGTCGGTACGGCGATGACGAAGACGATGTCCCAGAACTCCTGGTGCCGGATCAGCACGTCAAAGAGGGCCGCAAACCGGGCGGCGTCGGCGTCCCCGAGGATGTCCATGGGGTTTGCGTGGTTCCAGAACGGCGGAAGGAACGAATTGAGCTCGTCGAGCACGTCTTCTGGTAGATCGACCATCTCGACCCCGTGCGCCTCGGCGTAATCGGAGGCGAGGACGGCAAACCCCCCTGCACTGGTGACGGCGATCGCCCGTCTCCCCTGCGGGTATCCCTCCGACGCCAGGAGCTCGGCCAGGTTGAAGGCGTCCCGCAGGCTCCGGGCCACTATCACGCCCGCCTGCTTGAACGCCGCGACATATACATCGTAACTCCCGGCGAGCGACCCCGTATGGGACGATGCCGCGGCCCGGCCCTTCCGGGACGACCCGGACTTCACCGCCACCACCGGTTTTCTCCGGGCAACCTCGCGGACGATCTGCAGAAATCCGCGCCCGTCCTGGATCTCCTCGACGTACAGGGTGACCGACCGGGTCTTTTCGTCCTGCTCGGCAAACCGGAGGTAGTGCTCGAAGCCGAGATCCGCCTGGTTCCCGACGCTGATGACGGTGGAGAACCCGAACTCTTCAGGAAGGCTCCAGTCGACAACGGTGGTGATGATTGCGCCGCTCTGGGAGATGAAAGCCACGTCCCCGGGCTTCGGCGAGACCGGGTCGAACGTGGCGTTGATCCCCATATGCGGCATCATCACCCCGAGACAGTTCGGGCCGATGATCCGGATCCCGTATCTCCGGGCGATCGTCGTGACCCTCTCCTCGAGCGCCGCACCTTCCTCTCCGATCTCCTTAAAGCCGGCCGTGACGATGATGGCAAGCCGGACACCCTTCTCCCCGCACTCCTCCATCACCTCCGGGACGAGGCGGGCGGGGACGGCGATGACCGCCCAGTCCACCGGGCCCGGAACCTCCTTCACGGAGGGGTAGGCCTTCCGCCCGAAGAGCTCCGCCCGCGAGGGGTTGACCGGGTAGAGGTTCCCGGGAAAGGAGAGCAGGTTCCGGAGGACGGAGTAGCCCACCTTGTTCGGGCTTGCGGAGGCCCCGATCACCGCGATGGATCCCGGGTAAAAGAGGTCCGGGGGTGCCCGGACGCTGAGGCGGGCGGCACCGGTCCCGGCCACATCACCGACGATGATCCTCGCGTCGACGACGCTCGCCCCCTGTTCGTAGACGATCACCGGGTTTAAGTCGAACTCCCGGATCCGGGGGTCCTCGACGAAGTTCTGTGCCATCGCAGCGATGATCCGGACAAGCGCCTCCTCGTCCTTCGGGGCCTCCCCCCGGTAGCCCCGGATGAGGCGGTACCCCTCGATCTCGCGGATCATACCCCGGATCTCGTCTTCGGTGACGGGCAGGACCCGGATCGAGACATCCGCGAGGAACTCCACCAGTCTCCCGCCGAGGCCGAACGTGATGACCTTCCCAAACGACGGATCGGTCTTCCCGCCGATGAGAATCTCGAGTCCGCCGGGCATCTGCTTCTCGACGATGATGCCGGTGACGGCCGCGTCCGGGGCACGGGCGGCGCTGTTTGCCATGATGGTGCGAAACGCCGCTTCAGCGTCGTCCGGCCCCTCAACTCCGGTGATCACCCCGCCGACATCGCTCTTGTGGACGATCTCCGGCGAGATGACCTTCATGACGACAGGATAGCCTATCTCTCCCGCCGCGGTCCGTGCATCGCCGGGGCTGGTGACCAGGCGGTGGGGCGGCACGGGTATTCCGCACGAGTCCAGCAGGCGGTATCCCTCGGACTCCGTTAACATCCTCTCCGGCATATGCACTCCTCATGGTATGCCGGTCGCCCGGGGGTTGCACGGCCGGCGTTGTTGTTGGGTTGGTCGGGTTGCTCATAATGGTTCTCCGGGGCGGGGGGAAGGAGCCGTATCCCGGCCCTGGGAGTTGCCGGAACGGCGCATCGCAGCAGGGTGTCCGTCTGGCGGCAAAAGCGTCCGGGATCCGGGTCCCCTGCGCCAGGAGGCCCGACCCCCACCCCGGAGTAATACGAATTGAGCATAGATCATATCGAATAGGCACAAATTCGAAATATATAATAAACAGTGTTACTACTATTGGTACTAGTATGCCATCGCCCCGATCCACCGGAATCCTCATGACCGCAGTGCTTGCGGCCCTCGTCCTTGCCACGTTTGCCGCCGGGTGCACCGGCACCGATACCGGTTCAGCCGTCGTCCAGGGCGGCGCCGGCCAGACCATCGCGGTCACCGACGGTTTCGGCCGGTCGGTCATCGTCCCGTCGCCCCCGGAGAGTGTCGTCTGCTCGGGCTCAGGATGCCTCCGCTACCTCGTCTACCTGCAGGCGCAGGACCTCGCCGTCGGCGTCGACGATCAGGAGAAGAAGGACCAGCCGATGGAGGGACGGCCCTATGCCCTCGCCTACGGGTCGCAGTTCAAGGACCTCCCCCTGATCGGTGAGTTCCGCGGTAAGGACGACCCGGAGAAGATCCTGGGGATCGGGCCGGAGGTCATCTTCAAGACCGGGTCGACCGGGACATCGTACAGCACCAGCGGCCCCGAGGCCGATAAACTCCAGGAGAAGACCGGTATCCCGGTCGTGGCGTTCGCGTACGGCTCGCTCCGGAACGATGTCGAGAAGGCCGAGATGTATACAGGCCTCCGCGTGATGGGCGAGGTTCTCGGGAGGGAGGACCGGGCCGAAGAGGTGATCGCCTACATCGAGGCGACGATCGCCGACCTCGAGAGCCGGACCGCCGATATCCCCGAGGCCGAGCAGAAGACCGTCTACGTCGGCGGCGTCTCCTCGGCGGGCGCTCACGGCATCATCTCCACCGAACCCGCCTATCCGCCGCTCGCCTGGGTGCACGCAAAGAACGTCGCATCCGGTCTCGGCGTAGCCCATGCCGACATCGCAAAAGAGGCGCTCGTCGACTGGGACCCCGAATACATCTTCATCGACGTCGGCACGACCCAGATTGAAGGGGGCGGGGCGATAGGCGAACTCAAGACCGACCCCGCACTCCAGGGCCTCTCCGCCGCGAAGGAAGGCCGGGTCTACGGCGTCCTCCCGTACAACTTCTACAACGTGAACTACGAGACCATACTTGCCGACGCCTACTTCATCGGGAAGACCCTGTACCCCGACCGGTTCGGGGATATCGATCCGGAGGAGAAGGCAGACGAGATCTACACGTTCTTCGTCGGCAAACCGGTCTTCGCCGGACATAACAATGAGTACAGGAACCTCGGATTTACGGAGATCCCGCTCTAGGTCCGGGTCCGAACAGGAGGGTATGAAGAGATGCACTTCGCGGACGGGGCCATCCCCACCGACTACCCGGGCTACGTGCGGAGGAAGCACTTCTGGATACTCGGGGGGGTGGTCCTTCTCTTCCTCCTCCTGATCGTATCCATATCGGTCGGTGCGGTCAGCATCCCCCCGTACGACGTCTTCCTCTCGCTCGTGAACGGAACCGTCGACCGGATCAATGCATTCTTTCATCCGGGGACCGCGGTAAGCGTCTCCAGCACCGACCGGATCGTCTGGAACATCCGCCTGCCACAGGCGCTCGCCGCGATCGTCGCCGGGATAGGGCTCTCGGTGGCCGGGGTTGCCATGCAGTCGATCCTGCGTAACCCGCTCGGCTCCCCGTTCACGCTCGGCATCTCGAACGCCGGCGCATTCGGGGCGGCCGTCTCGGTCATTCTCCTCGGCTCGGGAGAGATGCACTCGACGGTCGCCGACGCCGTCACCTTGAACAATCCCTACCTGACGACGATGGTGGCGTTCATCTTCTGTCTGCTCGCCACCGCCGTAATCCTGCTCATCTCACGGATACGCGGGGCGTCTCCCGAGGTGATGGTGCTTGCCGGCGTCGCCCTCTCCTCCCTCTTCACGGCAGGGACGATGTTTCTCCAGTACTTCGCGAGCGACGCCCAGCTTGCCGCCGTCGTCTTCTGGACGTTCGGCGACGTCGGAAGGGCCAACTGGCAGGAACTTTCAATCATGGCCATCGTCGTCGCGGTCGCAACCCTCTATTTCATCGCAAACCGCTGGAACTACAATGCGATCGATGCCGGCGACGAGACGGCGAAAGGGCTCGGCGTCAGCGTCGAACGCATCAGGGATATCGGGATGGTCGTCGCGGCGCTCGTATCCGCCGTGATCGTCTCGTTCCTCGGCGTCATCGGCTTCGTGGGCCTGGTCTGCCCGCACATGGTGAGGAGGCTCATCGGCGACGACCAGCGCTACCTGATACCGGGCTCCTGCGTGATGGGCGGGATCCTCCTCCTCGCCTCCGACACCGTTGCCCGTGTCATCGTGGCACCCTATATCCTCCCGGTCGCCGTACTCACGGCATTCCTCGGCGCACCGGTCTTCATCTATCTGCTTCTCGTGGGGTACCGGCGATGATCCTCGACGTCGACGGCGTGGCCTTCAATTACCGGAGCGCATCGGTCCTCCGGGAGATCACGTTCGCCCTCCCACCGGGACAGGTCCTTGCAATCCTCGGACCGAACGGCGTCGGGAAGACGACGCTCTTGAAGTGCATGAACGCCATCCTCCGGCCGAAGGCCGGATCCGTCCTCGTCGGGGGGACAGACCTCCTCAAGACCGATCGGATGGAGATCGCCCGCAACGTGGGCTACGTCCCGCAGCGGTGCGAGGCGGGCCGGATGACCGTCTTTGACGCCGTCCTCCTCGGCCGCAGGCCGCATATCGGGTGGGACGTGAAAGAGACGGATATCCGGATCGTCGAGGCGGCGATCCGGATGCTCCATCTTGATAAGTTAGCATTCCGGTATATCGATGAGATGAGCGGCGGGGAGCTCCAGAAAGTGAGCATCGCGCGGGCGCTGGTGCAGGAGCCCCGGGTGCTCCTCCTCGACGAACCGACGAGCAGCCTCGACCTCAAAAACCAGCTCGAGATTCTCGGGATCGTCCGGCAGGTGGCGGAGGAGCACAACGTCGCCGCAGTGATGACGATGCACGACCTCAACATGGCGCTCCGCTACGCCGACCGGTTCATTCTCTTGAAAGACGGCGTCATCCACGCCGCCGGAGGTCCCGAAGTGGTGACACCGGAGAGTATCGGGGCGGTCTACGGCGTCCCGGTCGCGGTCGAGCGGTACAACGGGTTCTCCGTCGTCGTCCCTCTCGCGCCGGAAAACGCCTGCTGAGGCGCACCGGTTGCCCCGGACGGTTCCATACCATCCGATATCTCTTTCTGACGCGACGTGCGGGCGGGAGCATGAACACCGCCCGGAAGACCCGCGATCACGCCCCACACCTCCCGACTCCACCTGTAACCTATAAGCCTCCTGCCGGCGATATGGCCGGCGGACATGATGCTGGAGACGTTGGTTGCGATCACCGGGATGTTTCTCGGGATGTTCGGGGCGCTCTTCATCGTCTACGGGGCGTTGATTGCGATCGCCGAGCTCCTGGCCCGGGAGACACGTATCCGGCACCGGAGTTACCACGATATCCGCTGGACGTTCACCACCCGCATCCTTCTCGGCCTTGAGTTCTTCGTTGCTGCCGACGTCATAAAGACGATCCTCGAGCCGACGTACGAGGACCTGATCCTGCTTGGCGCACTCGTCGCCATCAGGACCGTCGTGAGTTATTTCCTCGGGAAAGAGGTGCAGGACCTTCCCGAAGAGAGAAAAATGTGAGAAGAAGGAGCCTGGAGGAAGCCGTCACGCGCTCCTCTCGCCCCGGACCGCGTCGAGATGCTCGCGGGCTCCGGCCACGACCCTCCTTGAGTTCTCGAAGGTGATCGCACGCAACGCCTCATCGTAGGGGAGCCACTGGTAGCCGATATGCTCATCAGAGAGCGTCACCGCTTTCTCGGGAGTCTCGATCAGGTAATAGACAACCTCCTTGTAGACCGTCCGCCCCCGGCGCTGGAAGAAGTAATGGATCTCCTCCCGGAATCCCGGGATGAACGCAACGCGGGTGATCCCGGTCTCCTCCTCCAGCTCGCGGAGCACGGTCTCCTCCTCGGTCTCGCCGCGTATGCCGTGCCCTTTCACCAGGTCCCAGTGCCCGGCGCCGTACTGCAGGATAAGGTACTGGCGATCCGTATCCTGCCGGACAACGACCGCCCCGTATGATCGCTCTTTTGCCATCAGCGTTCAGTCCTCTCGCGCGGTTTCCCCGGCCCCGGCAAGTTCGCGCTCGATGACCCGGAAGTCCTCATCCAGGGCCGCACGGTATGCCGGGCTATAGAGCGCGGCGGCCGGGTGGAGGGTGGGGATGAGGCGGACCGGGCGGCCGAAGAGGAGAGCCGGATAGACGGTCCCGCGGATCTCGGTGATCCGATCGAACTCCACGGGCAGGAAGGAGAGGATGTACCGGCTCGAGTGCCGGCCCAGCATCACGATGACCTTCGGGCCGATCAGCCGGATCTGCTCCTCGAGATACGGGGTGCAGGCCCGGACCTCCTCGTCCCGCGGGTCGCGGTTCCCCGGCGGCCGGTGCTTGACGATGTTTGCGATGAAGACCTCGTCACGGGAGAGGCCGATACCCGCAAGAAGGCTATCGAGCAGTTTTCCCGCCCTCCCGACAAACGGCCTCCCGGTGAGGTCTTCCTGCTGCCCCGGCGCTTCGCCGATGAACATGAGGTCGGCGTGGAGGGACCCCTCCCCCGGCACCGCATGGTGGGTGTTCTCCCAGAGGGGACATTTCCGGCACTCCCCGATAACGCCGGCAAGCCTCTCCATCGCTTCCTCTCTCTCCGTCTCCTCTGTCATGCCCTCAACTATTGACGGTAACTCGTATAACCTTCTTATGCGTTGTGTTTTGCCGCCGGCGCGGGCAGAGTTCGGGGGTGTGAGCATTCTCCTGTGACCCGGGGGGTGACGCCCATGACAGCCGGCGACGGGCCTGCGGAACGTCGCCGGTCGCACCTGGAGGTGCTCAAACTCCGGGCCTTCGGCCCATTGCACTTCGCGGCTTCGCGTTCTTTGCATGAGGTGGTGCTCGAACTCCGGACGTGCCGTCCGTCGCTGCTCGAAAACGCTTCGCGTCTTCTCAAGCTCCGTTCCTGACGGAACGTCGCTCACTCAAACTTAATACTCCCCGAGAGGAACAATATAATAGAATTTCCCGGTGAGGATGCTGCCCTGCACCACGAAACAGCGGCAAACGCAGATCCGGGGCTTGATACGGTGCGAAGGAGCGAAATACGTCATGAGTGATATGGATCGTCTCTGTTTTGACACGACAAAAATCGATAAGTTGCAGGAACTGCGCGAACGCGGGGTGACGGTCTACCCCTACACCTTCGATCGCAGGGATACCGTTTCGGGGATCAAGGAGCGGTTCTCCGGGATCGGCCACGATAAGAGCGAGGAGGAAGTCAGCACCGCAGGCCGCGTCTACGTCGTCCGCCAGCACGGCAAGACGATCTTCGCGGATATGGGGGACTCGGACGGCAGGATCCAGCTCTACCTCCGGAAGAACGATCTCGGCGAGGAGCAGTTCGAACTCTTCAAGCAGTACGTCGACGCGGGCGACATCATCGGCATCGTCGGCCACGTCTTCCGGACGAAGATGGGCGAGATCACCATCTGGGTCGACCGGTTCGAGCTCCTTACGAAGTCGGTCTGCCCGCTCCCGGAGAAGTTCCACGGGCTCAAGAACGTCGAGACCCGCTACCGGCAGCGCTACCTCGACCTGATCATGAACGACGAGAGCCGCGAGACCTTCCGGACCCGGAGCAGGATCATCGCGCTCCTGCGGCAGTTCCTCTTCGAGCGGGAGTACCTGGAGTTCGAGACGCCGACCCTGCAGCCGATCTACGGCGGCGCGAACGCCCGGCCGTTCACCACCCACCACAACGCCCTCGACCAGAAACTCTACCTCCGGATCGCCCCGGAGCTCTACCTCAAGCGCCTGGTCGTCGGCGGGTTCGACAAGGTCTTTGAGATCGCGAAGAACTTCCGGAACGAGGACATCGACACCAACCACAACCCCGAGTTCTCGATGGTGGAGATCTACGAGGCCTACCGGGACTACAACGACATGATGGACCTCACCGAGGAGATCTTCTCGCACCTCGCAGAGAAGGTCTGCGAGAACACGACCGTCCCGTTCGCCGGGCACGACCTCGACTTCTCCCGGCCCTGGCGCCGCCTCTCGATGGAGGAGGCGGTGCGGGAGTACGCCGGTATCGATATAGGGGCGATGAGCCTTGAGGACCTCCGCGCGTTCGGCCTTGAGCACTGCGTCGAGGGCTGCGAGAGCGCCACGACCAGGGGCGAGTACCTGGTGCTCTTCTTCGAGCATTTCGGCGAGAAGCAGCTCATCCAGCCGACGTTCGTCTACGACTTCCCCGTCGAGAACTCGCCGCTCGCAAAGAAACACCGCTCAAAGGAGGGGATGACGGAGCGGTTCGAACTCTTCATCGCCGGGATGGAGATGGCAAACGGCTTCTCGGAGTTGAACGACCCCGTCGACCAGAAGGCGCGGCTCGAACTGCAGGACGCCAAGCGCCGGCGGGGCGACCTCGAGGCGCAGATGATCGACTACGACTTCATCAACGCGCTCGGCTACGGGATGCCCCCGACGGGCGGGGTCGGGATCGGGATCGACCGCCTGGTGATGCTCCTCACCGGAAAGGACTCGATCAAGGAGGTTCTCCTCTTCCCGCAGATGAAGACCATCCTCCCCGGCCCGAACGGCTCTGAGCCGGAACAGGACGGCGAGGAGTAATCCCGCCCTCATCTCTCTATTATGAACGGACAGAACAGGGCCGCCATCCGCCCCGGCATGACCGTGGATATCGTGCTCAAGCGCGACCAGAAGACCGGGAAGCGCACCCGTGGCGTCGTCGCCGAGATCCTGACCAACTCCTCCTTTCACCCGCACGGGATCAAGGTCCGGCTCCAGGACGGTCAGGTCGGGCGGGTCCAGGAGATCATCGGATAAGGGGCCTCAGGCGGCCTTCCGGAGCGTGAACCGGATGGCCGCCCCTTCCTCCGGCCGCCCTTCCACCCGGTCTTCCGCCCGGATCGTCCCGCCGTAGCGCTCGACAAGCATCCGGCAGATGTAGAGCCCGAGGCCCCGGCCGCTCTTTTCGCCGTCGCCCCCGCTGAAACGGTTGAAGAGGCTCCGCTTCCGGTCGTCGGGGATGCCCGGCCCGGTATCCTCGACAGAGACCACGACATCATTCCCGTGCTCCTCGACGCGGATGGCGATTCCGACCTCCGGCCCGCCGAACTTCGCCGCGTTGCCGATCAGGTTCGTGAGGATCTCGGAGATCAGGTCGTCGGCAAAGACAACAGCCGTGCTGCCCGGATACGTGATCGTCACGTCCGGATAGTGCTCGATCTCCCTCCTGATGACGGGATCGAGCGCGATAGGGCGCAGCACGGCAGCCTCCTCCCGGATCTGCCTGATGGTATTGACGTTCCTGATGATCTCGACACTCTTGCCGAGGCTCTTCTGTATCTTCCCGGTATAACCCCGCTGCTCATCCTCGAGCTCTTCCATGAGGAGCTCCGTGTAGAGGCTCGCGGTGTTCGTGGCGTTCTTGATATCGTGCGTCATGATATCGAGGTACAGGTTCGCCTTCTCCGTCGACTCCTGCAACTCCGCCGTGCGCTCGCGAACCTGTTCCTCCAGGCTCTCACTATACTCCCGGACCATCTCCTCCGAGTCCTGGAGGCGCCGTATCGCCGCTTTGAGGCTCGCGACCATCGTGTTGATGCTCCGCTCAAGTCTCATGACCTCGCGGGTCGCCGATGCACGGACGGTGTGGTCGAGGTCTCCCCGCGCGATGATATCGACATCATCGATGATCTCCTCGATCGGGCGCGTGAGCCGGCGGGCAACCAGGAAGATGACCCCGCTGCAGAGAACGATCGCAAGGGCCGCCACGGCGGCACGGTAGTAGAGCATCAGGTCGAGCTGGTCCTGGATGAGCGCCGTGTTGTAGGTCAGCTCGACGACGACGCTCGGGTCCGAGGGGTAATCCGGGTCTTTTAAGTCGACGAAGAGGTACCGGATCTGCTTTCCGTGTTCGTCGCGTACCTCGTAATCGGCCCGTTCCGGGATGATCGTCCCGGTAAGGAGTTCCCGCGTCGCGGGATCGGGAGGCTCGGTGCCCTCCCCCAGAGGGGTGCCGAAGATGTCGTAGACACGGATCGATTCGAGATACGGGTTTAAGGCGACGAACTCCTGCGTGCTCTCCTGTGCGCGCAGCCGGTTCCGTTCCTCCACGAACGCGCTCGGCACGAGCCCGATCTCAAGGAGATACCGGTGGTCCGGCGTCGGCATATAGGCGTACTTCCGGACCTCCCCGGTTGCGCGTTCGTACACCACGCGATCGGGAGAGAACTCGTTTCCAAGGCGCATCCGGGTGATCTCGGCATAAAAGTCCGGGTTCTCTCTGAAATCAAGGCCCCGGTCACGAGAGTTGGTGGTATACTCGATGACGCCGCTTGCATTGATGACGTAGAGATCCATATCGCCGCCGAGTTCCCCTTTGAGCGCGGAGAGATCCATCTCCGCCGGGTTCCTTCCCGCCCGCTCGTATTCCTCGACAAAGAGAGTAAGCCCCCTCTCCAGCCGCAGGTCGAGGGAATCGTCAAAGAGCTTGAGGCCGGTGTCTACGTCCGTTATCGATTCCCGGATGCTCTTCTCGGTGACACTCTGGAGGGTATTCAGGTCGGCGGTCATCCTCGCCTCGGCCTGCACGTAATCGTAGGCCGACAGAAGGCCGATGGCGGGGATGACGATGAGCAGGATGGCTATGACAAGGGTGGTTGCGAATGGCCGATGCTCCGGATCAGGTGTGCGGTCGCTCGTCATAGACCCCGGTCGTGCAAGAGAGCGGGGCGCAGAATCCGGCAACCGTTGTCCATCCCCCGGACGGACCGATCACCCCGGATCGCGCTCACCCGCGAGAGCGGGACTTCCATCTCAGCACCCGCATATGGGGGTCATCACACCTAAACCTTCGCGCGGGGAGGGGAGCCTGATCGTGGGGGTACCGGCAGAATTGATAGGGTAACCCGGACTGCGGCTACTCTTCCGGCGCCTTCCGGAGCGTGAACCTGACGGCAGTCCCATCCTCCGGCCGCCCTTCCACCCGGTCGTCCGCCCGGATCGTTCCGCCGTAGCGTTCAATGAGCATCCGGCAGATATAGAGACCGAGACCCGTCCCCGCCGCCCGGTGGTCGCCCCGGCTCAGCCGGCCAAAGAGCCGCGGTTTCAGGTCGTCGGGGATGCCCGGCCCGGTATCCTCGACAACGACCACGACATCATCATCACGCTCCTCGACGCGGATGGTGATCCCGACCTCCGGTCCGCCGAACTTCACGGCGTTCCCGATGAGGTTTGCAAAAACCTCGGAGAGGAGGCCATCGGCAAGGACGGCGACCGGCCGACCCTCATACCGGATGGCGGGGTGGTCCGCCGCCTGAGCCCGGATTACTGCATCAAGATCCACCCGCACCAGTGCCGCCCGGCTCTCCCTGACCCTCCGGAGCGTGGCGACATTGCCGATGATACCGGAACTCTGTTCAAACCGCGCGAGCATCTTCTTTGCCATCTCCTGCGGCTCGCCCTCCAGTGCGTCGATGAGAACCTGCGTATACCCGATGGCGATGGTGTTTGCGTTGTTGATGTCGTGGACCATGATGTCGAGGAAGAGCGCGGCCGCCTGGTTGGACGCCTCAAGTTCGGCCGTCCGTTCGCGGACCCGCTCCTCGAGCCGGATGCTGTACTGCCGGGATGTCTCTTCCGACTCGCGGAGGCGCCGGATGTTCTCCTTGAGGGAGTCGACCATGGCGCCGATGCTCTTCTCAAGCCGGGTGAACTCGGCTCCCGTGGCTACCCGGATCCGGTGATCGAGATCCCCGCAGGCGATCCGGTTGACGTCATCGACGATCTCCCGTACCGGCCGGGTGACCCGCCGTGAGACCGGGATTGCGATGCAGCAGGCGGCGAGGCTCGCCAGGATCACGATGGAGGCATGGCTGAACCGCATCTTTGCGAGCTGTGCGTCGAGAGGTGCGGTGGTGTAGGTCAGCTCGACGACCCGGCTTGTGTCCGAGGGGTGGCCGGGATCGAAGAGGTCGACGAAGAGATACCGGGTGATTGTCCTGGATTCCGGATTCACCAGCACACGATCTTCTTTCGCCTCAAAGACCTCCAGGGCAACCGGGTTCACCGCATCACCGACCGGCACCTCCGATTCGGTCGCGTTGATGAGCCTTCCGTAGCAGTCGAAGAGCCGGATTCCCACAAGCGAGGGGTTCAACCGCATCAGGTCGTCCCTCAGGCCCTGGTACTGCGGATCGTAACGGTCGGCCTCGAATCCGGTGCAGACGAGGCCGAGCTCGAAGAGGTAGCGGTGGTCGGGAGAAGGCATATACGCGTACTTCCGCAGCATCCCGCCTGCCGGCTCCGCAACGACCCTGTCGGCCACAAAGGTGTCCCCGAGCCGGATCTCCGTTATCCGGTCGTAGAAGGAGGGGATCTTCCGGAAATCGAGGCCGAGATCGGGGGCGTAGGTGGTATACTCGATGACGCCGCTTCCATTAATGACGTAGATATCTACCTCCCCACCGAGGTCTTCCCGGAGGCGGAAGAGGTCCATCTTCCCGGGATCGCCCCCGGCCTGCTCGTACCCGGCAAGAACCCGGCCGAACCCTTCCTGCATCCGGCGATCCAGCGTGCTGTCAAAGAGGCTCAAACCCGCATCCATGAGCGTGAGCGACTGGACGATGCTCTTCTCCGTCTGCTCACTGAGCAGGTCTTCCCCGGCAATCAGCTCCTGCTCGACCTGCTGGTAGTCCAGGACCGCAATCATTCCGAGCACCGGGAGCGTGATCAGGAGCATGATAAGCGCCAGATGCATGCCGAAGGGACGGGGGGCGCGCTCTGCGGTCATGAGCCGCCTCCCGACCCGGTCTTCGGGAGCGTGAACCGGATGGCGGCGCCGAGTTCCGGCCGCCCCTCCACCCGATCCTCCACCCGGATCGTCCCGCCGTAGCGCTCAATGAGCATCCGGCAGATGTGGAGGCCGAGACCCGTCCCGGCCGCCCGGTGAGTGCCCCGGATCAGCCGGTCAAAGAGGCGTGGTTTCAGGTCGTCGGGGATGCCAGGCCCGTCGTCCTCGACAGAGACGAGGATCTCCTCCCCGCGATCCTCGACCCGGATGGTGATCCCGACGTCCGGTCCGCCGAACTTCACGGCGTTCCCGATAAGGTTCGCAAAGACCTCGCCGAGGAGATCGTCCGCGAGAACAGTGGCCGTGCTGCCCGTATACACTATATTCGATCCAGGAAACTGCTCGACCTCGCACCTGATGACCCGGTCAAGGTCGACCGGGGCCGGCGACGGCAGGCCGCCCTGGATGTGCTGGATGGTGTTGACGTTCCGGACGATCTCGATGCTCTTTGCGAGCCCGATCTTCGCCTTATTCAACAGTTCGGCCTCGGGCTTCCCCTCGATCTCGGCGGCAAGGAGGTCGGAGTAGAGGTTTGCGACATTGTTCGCGTTGTTGATATCGTGCCGCATGATATCGAGGAAGAGGGCCGCCATACGGCTGGACTCTTCCAGGTCGGCCGTCCGCTCCCGGACCTGCTCTTCGAGGGTATGGCTGTGCCGGATGATCTCCTCTTCCGACTCGCGGAGCCTCTGCATCGTCTCCTTCAAGGAGGCAACCATCGTCGATACACTCTCGCCGAGACGCACGAACTCCTCGCTCCCGCCCACCCGGATAGGGCGAGAGAGGTCGCCACGGGCGACAGCGTCGACATCCTCGACGAGGCTGCGCACCGGCCGCGTCAGCGATTGCACGGCAACGGCAGAGAGGCAACTGATGAGAGCGAACCCGAAGAGCAGGATCCCGACCTGGCGGGAAGACAGGCCCACGGCCTTCTCCTCGGCGGCCTGCGTGGTGTAGGTCAGCTCGACGACCATGCTCATATCCGATGCATAGTTGCTGTCCACCAGATCGACGAAGAGATACCGGATCAGTTCCCCGGCGGTGGCGTTCTCCACCTCAAGTGTGGTCCTCTCCCGGTATGCCTGCCGGACCAGGGACAGCCGCCGGTCGTCGTCGGGATGCACTTCACCCGCGATCCGCTCCCCCAGGCAGTTAAAGACCCGGATCTCCAGGATATCCGGGTTCAGGTTCACCAGTTCCCTGGCCGCATCCCCGTATTTCAGCGCCATGCGGTAATCGTGGAACTCGGACTCCGCGAGGCCGAGCTCGAAGAGGTAGCGGTGGTCGGGAGAGGGCATATACGCGTACTTCCGGAGCTCACCGGTGGAGATCCCGGCGACGACCCTGTCGGCCGAGAAGGCATCGCCGAGCCGGAGTTCTGTTATCCGGTCGTAAAAGTAGGGGATCCCCCGGAAATCGAGGCCGAGATCGGGTGTATAGGTGGTATACTCGATGACGCCGCTTGCGTTGATGATATAGATGTCCATCCTGCCGCCGAGCTCCTCCCGGACCCGCAGGAGGTCCATCCTCTCCGGATCGCCTCCCGCCCGTTTGTACTCGGCAAGAACCGCGCCGAACCCCTCCTCCATCTCGTGGTTGAGGGAGTTGTCGAAGAGTTTCAGCCCTGTATCCACCAGGTTTATCGAGAGAACGGTGCCGAACTCGGTCTGGGCGCGGAGATCAGCGGTGGTTGCCTCCAGCCCCTGTGAGACCTCGATGTAATCGATGACCGAGATCAGGCAGACGACGGGAGCCATCGCAAGCAGGATGGCAAGCAGAAGGTAGACCATGAACGGGAGCGAATGCCGCACAGTCTTTTTTGCCGCCATTCAGGTATCCGCTCCACCTATTATGCCCTGCTTCCCGGTCCCTGGGGGAACAGCCTAAAAGAAGAGTGTATCTGTAGGTATTTAGCATGACCGATCTTAACGCGGAGCTGCCGATTTTTAAAACAGGTGTTCCAGAACGATCCTCCGGGCTCGGGGGAAACCAGGCGGCTCTGAAATATATCAGATCGGGGAAGATCGTATTTGAAGGAAAAAGGAGAGAATACCGGGCCGTGGATACGGTCCCGGATCGTATCGCAGGACGGTACGGTGATCTTACATCGGGGGCATGCCCATGCCGCCGCCCATGCCGCCGCCCATGGCCGCCATCTCCTCAGGGGAGGGGCCGGCGGACTTGGATGCGGCGATGACGTCGTCGATCCGGAGGATCATGACGGCGGCTTCGGCGGCGCTGGAGACTGCCTGGGTCTTCACCCGCAGGGGCTCGACGACGCCTGCCTCGAGCATGTTGCCGGAGACGGCGTTGAAGACGTCAAGACCCATGTACTTCGCGGTCGCCCCACCCTTCTCGTGGGATGCGCGGAGAGCGACGAGCATGTCGATCGGGTCGAGACCCGCGTTCTCGGCAAGGGTCCTCGGGATGATCTCGAGGGCGTTCGCGAATGCCTCGATGGCGAGCTGGGCACGGCCGCCGACGGATGCGGCGTATTCGCGGAGCCTGAGGGAGAGCTCGATCTCGGGCGCACCGCCGCCGGCGACGAACTTCCTGTCCTCGACGGCAACACTGACGACGCGGAGTGCGTCTTCCATGGCGCGGTCGAGTTCGTCGACGACGTGCTCGGTGCCGCCGCGGATGATGATCGAGACGGCCTTGGGGTTCTCACAGCCGGTGACGAAGATCATCTCTTCGCCGGAGACCTTCTTCTCCTCGACGGTGCAAGCCTTGCCGAGCTCCTCGGTGGCGATGGCGTCGATGGAGCTGACGATGGCTCCGCTGGTCGCACGGGCGAGTTTCTCCATGTCGCTCTTCTTGACACGGCGGACGGCGAAGATGCCGGCCTTTGCGAGGTAGTGCTGGGCGATGTCGTCGATACCCTTCTGGCAGAAGAGGACGTTGGCGTTGCTCGCGACGATCTTGTCGACGATGCCCTTGATCATCCGCTCCTCTTCATCGAGGAACATCTGGAGCTGGTCGGGGCTCGTGATGCTGATCTCGGCGTCGACCTCGGTCTTCTTGAACTCGACGGCGGCGTTGAGGAGAAGGATCTTTGCGTCGTTCACGACACGGGGCATGGCGGGGTGCACACGCTCCTTGTCGATGATCATGCCTTCGACGATCTCGGAGTCCTCGATGGACCCGCCGACCTTCTTCTCGACCTTCACGAACTCGGTGTCGACGGCGCCGTCGGCGTCCGCGACCATCGTGATTGCCTTGACGACGAGCTCGGTGAGCTTGTCCTTTGCGGCTTCGGCACCCTTGCCGGTCATGGCGGTGTCGGCGATCTTCTTGAGCAGCACCATGTCGTCGGGCTTGACGTCGATGGCGATATCCTTGAGGATGTCCTGTGCCTTATCCGCAGCCATGCGGTAGCCGTGAGCGATGACCGTGGGGTGGACGTCCTGGTCGAGGAGGTCCTCGGCCCGCTTCAGGAGCTCGCCTGCAATTACGACTGCCGTCGTGGTGCCGTCGCCGACCTCGTCGTCCTGGGTCTTTGCGATCTCGACCATCATCTTCGCGGCAGGGTGCTCGATGTCCATCTCTTTCAAGATGGTCACGCCGTCGTTCGTGATGACGACGTCGCCGATGGTGTCGACGAGCATCTTGTCCATGCCCTTGGGGCCGAGTGTCGTCCGTACAGCACTTGCGACGGCCTTTGCGGCTGCGATGTTGCCAGACTGTGCGTCACGACCGCGGGTACGCTGACTACCCTCTTTCAGGATAAGGATTGGTTGTCCTCCAAGACTTGACATAGGTATCACCGTTGTTAAGCGATAGAAAGGTAGGTTTGTAGTTCTATATAAAACTACTCACTCATTTATCATATCTATGAGTTCTGAGCCGTCTTCGAGGGTTCGGAGATGTTCTTCGCCGATAAGAAGGGTTTTCCCGATTTTTTTCTGCTTTTTGTAATCCGTGACGACGCACATCGCAAACGTTCTCGTGATCTGCGAGATGTTGCCGATCAGGGAAGCGCGCTTGACGATCTTCTGCGACGTGCCGTATGCCGTCAGGATGGTGTGCCGGTCAAAGAGCGCCAGCGCCTGGAACGGCGCCTGCCGCATGGCATGGATCTCCATCCCCATTCGTTCAAGGTTGACGAGGACGTCTCCGGAGGTGGATTCCGGGGGCTTCTCCGGCTCCGGCGAGCGATAGCCGACGAGATCGATCGTCTCGACGAGCGGGGCGCTGAAGAGCTCCTCGAGCCGTATCGCGATATCGAGCGTGGTCCCCATTCCGCTCTCGTACTTGCTGATCGTGCGGCGGGAGACCCCGAGCCGTGAGGCGAGATCCCCTAGCGACATCCGAGAGCGTTCCCGCACCTCACGGAGGAGGTCGCCCCGGATCTTCACGTAGAGGCCGCCGGGGGAGGCGTAGACCATCGGCGAGGTTCCTTCCGCGAAGTAGTCGTAGAGGGTCTCCGGGCTGAGGGCAA
>JAEWMO010000158.1 GCA_023457135.1 Methanobacteriota archaeon
TCCCCCCGGCCCGCTCGATCGCCTCGACGACCGCCCGGCTCGACCGGAGATCGTAGAGGATCGCCGCCCCCGGATGCTCCTCGAGCAGGAACGCCGCGATGAGCGCGGTCACCAGGTCCTCGCGGACACGCTCGCCCCGCTCGTCGATGAACCCGCACCGGTCGCCGTCGCCGTCGAACGCGACCCCGAAGTCCGCGCCCTCGGCCACGACCCGGTCCTGGAGCTCGCGGGTGGTATCGGGATCGAGGGGGTTTGCGTGGTGGTGGGGAAACCGCCCGTCGGGGTCAAGATACATCGGCACCAGCCGCCACGCAGGGACCTGCTCAAAGAGCCCGGGGACTTCCGGCCCGACCATCCCGTTCCCCGCGTCCACGACGATCGTGAGCGGCCGGGGGTTCCGGACGAACCCGGCCACCTTCCCGATGTAGTCGCCGAGCATATCGGCCCTCCGGCAGGACCCGCCGGCCCGGGCGACCGGCTCCTCCCCGACCCGTGCCTCGAGAAGCGGGAGGTCCCGGTCGCCGGAGAGGGGGATGGCGTCCTCGCGATCCAGTTTGAGCCCGTTCATATCCCCCGGGAGGTGGGAGGCCGTCACCATCGCGCCGCCGTCGAACCCCCCGGCGGCGACGGCGTAGTTGAGGAGCGGGGTGCTCACCATCCCGATATCGGTGACCACCGCCCCGGCCTCGACTGCCCCGCGGATGAACGCCCGGGCGAGCGCCTCCGACGAGAGGCGCATGTCCCTCCCGACGACAACCCGCTCCGCCGCGAGGAGGCCGACGAAGGCGTTCCCGATCCTCTGCGCCGTCGCCTCGTCGAGCTCGTCCGGGTAGCGCCCCCGGATGTCGTAAGCCTTAAAGATCCCGGTCATTCACATCCCTCCCCGGAGGGGGGATATCTCCCGCAGCCGCCCGATAACGCCGGGCAGCACCTCGAGGACGTAGTCGACGTCCTCCTCGGTGTTCCGGGAGCCGAGGGTGAGCCGGAGCGAGCCGTGGGCGTGTTCGGGGGGAAGGCCGCACGAGGTCAGGACGTGCGAGGGCTCAAGCGACGCCGAGGTGCAGGCGCTCCCCGTCGAGGCGGCGACCCCCAGCGCATCGAGCATGAGGAGGATCGACTCCCCCTCGACGTAGCGGAACGCGACGTTGACGTTGTTTGCGAGCCGCTCGGTCGGGTGGCCGTTCAGACGGGTATCCGGGATGGTGTCGAGGATCCCACGGATCAGCCTATCCCGCATCGCGGCGAGCCGGGGGGCTTTCTGCGGCATCTCGCCGACAGCAAGCTCGATCGCCCGCCCCAGCCCCACGATCCCGGGCACGTTCTCGGTCCCGGCCCGGCGGCCCCGCTCCTGCGCCCCGCCGTCCATGAGCGTCCCGATCCGGGTCTTCTTCCGGACGTAGAGCGCGCCCACCCCTTTCGGCCCGCCGAACTTGTGGGCCGAGAGGGCGAGGAGATCGGCCCCCATCGCATTCACATCGACCGGGAAGGCCCCGATCGCCTGGACGGCGTCGGTGTGGAACGGGACGCCGTGATCGTGGGCGATCTTGCTGATCGCCGCCACGGGCTGGATCGTCCCGATCTCGTTGTTTGCGGCCATCACCGAGACGAGGATGGTCTTCTCGGTGATCGCCTCCTCGACCGATGCCGGCTCCACCCGCCCGAACTCGTCGACCGGGAGGTAGGTGACCCGGTAGCCCTGCTTCTCGAGGGCCTGGCAGGGGTGGAGGACCGCGTGGTGCTCGATCGAGGAGGTGACGATATGGTCGGCCTTCTTCCGGTTCGCCGCCGCCATCCCCTTGATCGCCCAGTTGTCAGCCTCCGTCCCCCCCGCGGTGAAGAAGACCTCCTCGGGGTCTGCCCCGATCGCCGCCGCCACCCTGCCCCGCGCCTCCTCCACCGCCTCCTTCGCCTCGCGGGCGAGGGCGTAGAGCGAGGAGGGGTTCCCGAACCGCTCCGAGAAGTAGGGGAGCATTGCCTCGACGACCTCCGGCCGCGTCGGCGTCGTCGCCGCGTGGTCCATGTAGACCGATCGTCTCCTCTCCATCGCCGTCACTTCGCCGCCATCGGCTGGAACCCGCGCATCGCCTCCGCCATCTCGCGGAGCCGCCGGTCCACCAGGTAGTTCACCGTCCCCTCCTCGTAGGTCCCGTCCTCCCGCCGCTTGCCTGCCGGGACGCCCGTCAGGACCTCAATACCCTCGTCGATCGTCCGGACCGGGTAGATCCGGAACTTCCCGGCCCGTGCCGCCTCGACGACCTCCTCTTTCAGCATCAGGTTCTGGACGTTGCTTGCCGGGATCAGGACTCCCTGGTTGCCGTTGAGACCTTTGGCCTTGCAGACCTCGTAGAACCCTTCCAGTTTCTCGTTCACACCCCCGATCGCCTGGACCTCGCCGTTCTGGTTCACCGAGCCCGTGACGGCGAGGTACTGTTTCAGGGGCAGCCCCGAGAGCGCCGAGAGGAGGGCGTAGAGCTCGGTGCTCGATGCGGAATCGCCCTCGATCCCCTCATAACTCTGCTCGAAGACGAGCCGGGCCGAGAGGGCGAGCGGCTTGTCCCGGGCGTAGTTGTTGTTGAGGTAGCCGCTGAGGATCAGGACGCCTTTCGTGTGGATCGGCCCACCGAGCGCTGCCTCCCGCTCGATGTCCATGATCCCCTCGCGGCCGACCCCGATGCTCGCGGTCACCTTCGACGGCCGGCCGAACATGAAGTCGCCGAGCCCGATGACCGAGAGGCCGTTCACCTGCCCGACCTTCTCCCCCTCGGTATCGATGAGGAAGATCCCCCGCCGGATATACTCCTCGACCTTCTTCTGGATCAGGTTCGAGCGGTAGACCTTCTCCTCGATCGCCTTCATAATATGCCGCCTCCCGATCTCCTCGGCGCCCTCGCTCGCCGCGTAGAAGTTCGCCTCCCGGATCAGGTCGGCGACGGCGGAGAACCGGGTCGAGAGTTTGTGCTTGTCCTCGGCGAGGCGGGAACCGTACTCGATCACGCGGGCGATCGCCTCCCGGTCCAGGTGCCGGAGGTTCTCCTCGCGGACGAGGTTGCACATGAAGTCGGCATACTTCCCGGCGTTCTCATCGTTCCTGTCCATCACGACGTCGAAGTCGGCCTTGACCTTGAAGAGCTCCTTGAAGTCGGGGTCCATCTGGTAGAGGGCCTGGTAGATCATCGGGGTCCCGACGAGGGCCACCTTGATGTCGAGGGGGATGGGCTCGGGCTTGATCGTCTTTGCCGTGATGAACCCCATCCGCTCCCCCGGCTCCTCGATGACGGCCTCACCGGTCTTCAAGGCCGTCTTGAGCCCGTCCCAGGAGAGGGGGGCCCGCAGGAGGTCTTCGACGTTCATGACGAGGTAGCCGCCGTTGGCCCGATGAAGCGAGCCCGGCCGGATCATCGTGAAGTCGGTCGTGAAGATCCCGAACTGGACCTCCTTCTCGATCTTGCCGAGGAGGTTCTGGAACGTCGGGTTCTGCTCGAAGACCACCGGCGCGCCTTCGGCCCCGGCGTTGTCGACGACGACGTTCACCTCGTACTTCCGAAACGGCATCTCCCGGATGAAGGCCTGGAACTGCGGCGGGACGCCCGGCTGCTGTTCGGGAACCCCGAGAAAAGCCTGGAGGTTCTCGAGGATGTCGTTCTGGACGGCGTCGATGTATTCGGGCACCTCCGCGGTGTCGGCGTACTTCTCCCTGAGTTCGGCGACGAGGTTGCCGATGGCGTAGAGGGCGATGTCGCGGTTCAGCTGTGTGACCGCCTCGGCCCCCTGCCGCTCGATCTCCTGCACCTGCCGGAGGGTGCTCCGGAGTTCGGCGTTCAGGGCCTCCCGCCGGCGCTGGACCTCCGCCCGCAGTTCGTCGGGGAGGTTGATGAACTCCTCCTCGGGGACCGGCTGGCCGTTGATGACCGGGATCGTCAGAAGCCCGATGGGGCTCATCTGGATGACGAACCCCGCTTCCTGGGCTTTCTGGTTGATCCGGGCGATGAGGTCGGTCCTGTTTCCCTGGAGCGACTGGAGCGTCTCGTCCCGGCGTTTGGCGTACTCCTCGCTCTGGAATGCCCGGGGGAGCGCCTGGCGGGTCTCGTCGATGAACCGCTTGATATCCTCTTTGAACCGGGGTCCTCTGCCCGCCGGGAGGGCGATGGCGTTGGGCTCGTACTGGTTCTGGAAGTTGTGGACGTAGACCCAGTCGGCCGCCCGGGGCTTCTGCTTCGCAAGCTCGTCGAGGAAACTCCGGACGGCACGCATCCGTCCGGTGCCCTGGGCCCCTGCGGTGTAGACGTTGAATCCGGGCTCCCGGATCTCGAGGCCGAACCGGAGCGCCCGCAGGGCCCGCTCCTGACCGATGATCTCCTCCAGCGGCCGCATATCTCCGGTGCTGGCACATTCCACCTTTCCCGGCTCATAGATATTCCGGTAATCTTCTGTATCCAAAGGCTGAACCATCAGACTCACCAAACTCCTGATCGCAGGTATACCGGAGGATGTCATCCGGCTTAAAAAAAGGTTCCCCGGTCCTCGCCCCCGTCCTCCAACTGGTACAATGGATGGTTTTAACATAATTTCGCGCTTACGTGTACCTGTTTACATGCGGCTCCCATCCCACGGGGCCGCAGGATATCCGAAAAGAGTGGTTCTCATGAGGATTGCAGTTGCACAGGACGGAAACCAGGTGTCCGGGCATTTCGGACACTGTGAAAGCTATGCCATCTTTGATGTTGAGGAGTCGATCATCTACCGGCGGGACGACCTGCCGAATCCCGGCCACGAACCCGGCCGGCTCCCGGTCTACCTTGCGGAACACGGCGTCAACCAGATCATCGCGGGCGGGATGGGCCCGCGGGCCATCGGGCTCTTCCAGGCGAACGGTATCGGGGTACTCCTCGGTGTCAGCGGGAACGTCGATTACGTTGCCCAGGACTATATCGCCGGCCGCCTCACACCGGGAGAGAGTTCCTGCCACCATGAAGACGGTGGAGAGTGCAGCGGGCACTGATGAGGCGGGTGCACCATCCCGATAATTATGAACATATGAGCGATAATTCACAGAGGAGCATGTCAGTATGATCATCTGCGTCACAGCCCGCGCCGCGGGCACGGATGCCCCGGTTGAAGAGCGGTTCGGCCGGGCGCCCTACTTCGTCTTCGTCGACACGGAGACGGGAACATCGGAATCGGTCCGGAATCCTCTCGCCGATGCCGCAGGCGGGGTCGGGCCCCGGGTAGTCCAGATGCTCGTCGAGCACGGTGCGGCGGCCATCATCACCGGGCGGGTCGGCGGGAACGCCGCGAAAGCCCTCGAAGCGGGCGGAATCAAGGCATACTCCTGCCGCGGGAGCGGCAGCGTGGCCGATGCCCTCGCCGGGTACACCGCCGGGAATTTAAAGCCGCTCGCCCTCTCCTGAAGCGGGACCCGGCATGAAGATAGCGATTGCAAGCGGCAAAGGGGGAACCGGGAAGAGCACGGTGGCGGCAAACCTCGCCTGCACACTCTCGCGCTCCCGCGACGTCGTCCTCGTCGACTGCGACGTCGAGGAGCCGAACCTCCACCTCTTCCTCCCGGCGGCAGCCGTGGACGTGCCGGTGACGACGCCGGTCCCGGCGATCGACCCCGCCCGCTGCACCCTCTGCGGGGAGTGCGGGAAATTCTGCCGTTTTGGGGCCCTTTCGGTCCTGAAAGACCGTGTCCTCGTCTTCCCGGAACTCTGCCACTCCTGCGGGGGCTGCGTCCTCGTCTGCCCGCAGGGTGCGGTCCGGGAAGTCCCGCGCACCGTCGGCAGGGTCGCCTGCTCCCGCCCCCTCCCCCGCCTCACCCTGGTGAGCGGGGTCTTAAACGAGGGCGAAGTGCAGGCCCCGGCGGTCATCCGGGCGGCAAAGATGCTCGGCGAAGGGCATCCGCTCGCCGTCTACGACGCCTCGCCGGGGATCGCCTGCCCGGTGATCGAGACCCTCGAAGGGAGCGACGTCTGTGTCCTCGTGACGGAGTCGACGCCGTTCGGGCTGCACGACCTCAGCCTCGCGGCGGAGGTGGTCGAGAGGCTCGGCATCCCCGCCGCCGTCGTGATCAATCGGAGCGACGGAGAGGATGCCCCGACCGTGGCGTTCTGCCGGGAGCACGCTCTTCCCGTCCTGATGACCATTCCGTTCTCCCGGGAGATCGCCGCCGTCCAGAACCGGGGCGGGCTCGTCTGCCGCGACCTTCCCGGCTGGGAGGAGCGGTTCGCCGGACTCTTTACAAAGATCGTGGAGGTTGCGGGGGTGAGCCCGTGATCCGGCTCGCCGTCGTCAGCGGCAAGGGCGGCACGGGGAAGACGATGGTGGCGGCGGCGCTCGCGGACGTGAGCGGTGTGCCGCAGGTCCTCGCCGACTGCGACGTGGATGCCGCGAACCTGGAACTCCTCCTCGACCCGCGCCGGATCAGCACCGAGGAGTTCCGGGGGCTTGCAGCAGCCCGGCTCGATCTTGAGCGCTGCCGTGACTGCGGGATCTGCGCCGACCACTGCCGGTTCGGAGCGATCGTGCGCCGTGACGACGCCTGGACGGTGGAGACCCTTCACTGCGAGGGCTGCGGCGTCTGCACCTACGTCTGCCCGATGGGGGCGGTCTCGATGGAGCCGCGCGTCTGCGGGGAGATCTACGTCTCCGAGACGGCGATGGGGGACCTCGCCCACGCCCGGCTCTTTCCGGGTTCGGGGAACTCGGGGCTGCTCGTCAACGAGGTGAAGAAGCGGGCGCTCGCCCGGTCGGCCGGCAGGGATCTCCTCCTCGCCGACGGGCCGCCGGGGATCGGGTGCCCCCTGATCGCGACGGTCGGCGGCATGGACGCGGTCCTGGTCGTCACGGAGCCGGGGGTCTCGGCGCTCCACGATCTTACACGGGTCGTGACGGTCTGCCGGCGCTTTGAGGTCAGGATCGCTGTCGCGATCAACCGGTTCGACCTTGCCGGGGATATCTGCAGGAGGATCGAGGATTACTGCGAGCGGGAAGGGATTGTGGTTGCGGGGAAGATCCCCTTCGACCCGGCGGTCGTCGGGGCTGTGCGGGGCGGCCGGCCCGTGACCCGGACCGACTCCCCGGCGGCGGAGGCGCTCCGGGCGCTCCGCGACACTCTTTTTGCGGAGATCGGGCTCTTCTGAGCCCGTCGGTTTTTATAGCCGCTGTGCTCTCAGGCGAATGCTGTCAGGGTATCGTGACCGTCCCGTCTCCTGACGGAACGATTCGCGAAAAAAAAGTTGATTATTGTTTTAGAACCGGGGCTTTCTGTGCTTGGGGAGGCAGTCCTGGCAATAGACGGGTCTGCCTTCGGTCGGCTTGAACGGGACTTCGCACTCTTTCCCACAGTCGGAACAAACGGTCTTGGTCATTTCACGGGGGCCGCCGAAGTTCCTCGGGCCGCCGAAATTTCTGTTGCCTCTGTTATAATCCATTGGATTGCTCATGCAGATAAGAACACTGCCTGTAGAGATAGGGGTGTATAGTATATAATGTACGGTATTGATCCGGAGGATGGGCGAGGGTGATCGGGATCTTATCTGAGGTGATATGCCTGTCTGTCCGCCTGAGGTATAATCCGGGCCTGGAATGGGTGCAAAATCATAGTTGCCGGATTGCTGTCACCCATGCGGGAAGTTCCCGGCCGTGCGGGTGCCGGAACGGGTATGCGCGGCTAATCTCCGGAGGGTCGCTCGTCAGCCGTTGCCGCAAGAAGAGATCGGAGCTCGGGCATTTGATGCTTAATGATAAACCAGACGGTCTCAAGGTCGACGCCGAAGTAGTGATGTATGACGATATTTCTGACCCCTACAATTCTCTTCCATGGGATCCGGGGATGTTCTGCCCGAACCGGCTCGGGAACCTGTCCGCATGCCTCTCCGATAATCTCAAGGTTACGGATCACAGCATCGATGGTCTTTTTGTCCCGGAAGAAGTCCTCCTTTGAGTATCCTGCGGTATACTCCTCGATACGCCCGATAGCCTCAAGGATATCCGCAATCAGCAGAGTTCCGTCCCGCCTAGACATACACTGCCTCCGCATCGACGGCTTGCATGAGTCGCGGGCGCCGGGCAATCCCACCTTTCAGGATGAGATCTACAGGCAGGTCAAGAATCCTCTCCAGGTCCTCTTTGAGATCCACGATATCCCAGCCAAGCGGTTCGTCGAGCTCGACCAGGATGTCGAGGTCGCTCCCCATGCCCTGCTCGTTGCGCACATACGAGCCGAAGACCCCGATCTCCCGGACGTGATACCGCTCCCGAAGGTATGGCTTCGCTTTTTTGAGCGCGTCGATGATCGATCGCACGGTCCAGTGCGGGGGGATATCCTCCGGCCTCTGCGGCATTGTTATAACCCTCGTTGAGAGGTAATAGGGCTAAGGGAGCGTTAAATCTTTGCTCCGACCGGCGCCCCCAAAGTTTATGGATCTGCAGGCGTCTCTCCCGTCCGGTGAATGATGATGAACGTATCCCGTCTGAAGTACCGGGTCGAGGTCCTCGGCGACCGCGGCGGCATCGAGCGCTACGGCCCGTTCAACGAGCAGAAGGCGCGGGAGTTCTTCGAGGTCGAGGAGAGCCTCGGCGGGACTGCCCGGATCGTGCGGCTTGAAGAGGAAGGGTTTTTGGAGACGTGGCGGACCGTCACTGAGTGCGGTGACTGGGACGGCGGACCGGGAGCGGAGGCGCCGCTGCCGCAGTGAGCGGCCTCACCGCCGCGACCGGAGCCCGGCGGCCGCAAAGACCGCGTCCTGCCCCACCCGCTCCATCGTCTCGCCGAGCCGCTCGCCCGGCAGCGCGGTCTCGCGGAAGCAGTCGAGCAGCCGCCCGACGATGACCGGGACCTCGTCTTCTCCGACCAGCCCGTCGGCCCCGGTCCCGACCTGGAGGGTCCGGCCCGCCCTCCCGCCGAGGAAGAACCGCACCCCCTCCGCCGCGACGCCGATCGCCTCCATGGGACAGACGGTGATGCAGTCACCGCAACCGACGCAGTCCTCTCCGGCATGGACGGCCTCGCCGTCGACGACCCGGACCGCGCCCTCCCGGCAGACCGCCTCGCACGCCCCGCAGCCGTTGCACTCGCCGGCGCCGTAGGCCGGGAGCCGGCAGCCCATCAGCCCGATATCGTTTGACCGGACTCTCGCGCAGTTGTTCACGCACCCCGTGACGGCGATCTTGAGTTTCCGGGGGAGGTCGCACCCGCCGTAGCGCTCCTCGATCGCGCGGGCGAGCCCCTGGGTGTCGCAGCACCCGTGCCGGCAGACCGTGCCCTTGCAGGCGACGACGGACCGGAGCACAGCGCCGGTGCTCCCCGGCTCGATCCCGGCCTCGCGGAGCCTCTCCGCGACCGTATCGGCGTCCCGCCGGTCAATGCCGGGGATCTCGACGTTGAGCCGGGTGGTCAGCCCGACCGTGCCGTTCCCGAACTCCTCGGCGATACGGGCCACCGCCGCCATCTGCGCCGCGGTCATCACGCCGGCGGGGATCTTCCCCCGCACGGCGACCTGCCCCCTCTCCCGGAGGCGGATGACCCCAGGCTTCCCGGTCTTCGTTCTCTCGGTCATATCCTGGTCATGGGTATGATCGGGATCGATGTTATACCGTGCCTGTTGGGGTGAGCGCAAAACGCATATACCTCGCCTCCTGATAGCGGGGCGTGGACCTCCTGCTGCAGGCATACGACGTCATCCTCTGGGCCGGTCTCCTCAAAGGCCTCCAGCTCGCCCTCTGGCCCCGTCTCCGCCCGGCGCTCGGGAGCCTCGCCTACCCTGCGGCATACCCGGCCTCCCTCCTCCTCTTCGCCCTCGCGACCTGGTACTGCGGCCTCCTCCGCGTCCCGGTCGCCCTCGCGCTCCTGGTCTTCCTCGGCCTCGGCCTCTACGGCATCCGGCGGGGCGACTACCAGCTCCGTGAGATCCGGGGGCTCCTTGCCTGGGACGCGGTCTTTCTCGTCGGGTTCCTCTTCGCGCTCTCCGTCCGGTTCATAAATCCGCCTATCGGCTACTTCAGCGAGCAGTACATGAACCACGCCTTCCTCGCGAGCGTCATCCGCGAGCCCGTCGTGCCGCCGCTCGATCCCTGGTTTGCGGGCGGCCGCCTCACCGTCTACTACTACCTCGGCCACTGGCTGATGGGCTGCCTTGCGATCGTCACCAGGATACCCTCAGAGGTGGTCTTCAACCTGGTACCGGCGACCGTCTACGGCACCTCGTTCGTGACCCTCTACGCCCTCGGGACCCTCTTCCTCCGGCGCTGGCGGTGGCTCCCGCTCGCGGTCCTCCTCCTCGTCCCGCCCTCGATCCCCTGGTTCCTCGCCGCGGGCGGGGATCTCTACTCGGCGTTCCAGGACACCAACTGGATCGTCGAGGGCGCCCGGTTCGAGTTCCCGGTCTTCTCCCTCTTCCTCGGCAACGTCCACGCCTTCGAGATGGCCGTCTTCAACCAGGTCTTTCTCCTCCTCCTCCTCGGCATCGCGTGGTCGCGGTGGGGCGGGCTCGATGCCCGCGGCCGTGCGGGCCTCGCCCTCCTCATCGCCCTCTCTATCGGCTCGATGCCGCTCCTCTCCTCCTGGGACGCCCTCGTCTACGGCCCCGCCGTCGCGGTCTTCCTCCTCGTCCTGTGGGCCCGCGAACGCGACCGCGCTACCCTCGCCGCCGCCGTCGCGGTCCCGCTGCTCGCCCTCGCGATCTACCTCCCCTACTACCCCGCCCTCGAACCCGCGGGGATCGGCGGGATCGGGACGGGGTTCCCGCCCACCGACCCGCTCGCCTTCCTCGGGGTCTGGGGCGGGTTCCTGGGTATCGCCTATCTTGCCATCGCCCGGGACCTGCGGCGGTCGCCCCTCCTCCTCGCTGCCGCCGTCCCGTTCCTCGCCGCCGGCTACGCTGCGCTCGGCGTCGTCGCCGTCCCGCTTGCCGCCCTCCTCCTCCGCCGGGAACGCTCGTTTGCGGACCAGCTCTCGCTCGCCGGGCTCGCGGTGCTCGCTCTCTGCGAGGTCTTCTACCTCAAAGAGATGCTCGGCGGGGACTATAGCCGGTTCAACACCATCTTCAAGTTCTACTTCGACGCCTGGATCCTCCTCGGCACCGGCTCCCTTCTTGCCGCCGGGGGGTGGCTTGCCGCCCGGCGATCGGTCCTCCCGGCAAAACGGTGGCTCGCCGTCGTTGCGGCCGCGGCGCTCATCGCCGCCCCGGCGGCTCTCGACGTCGATATCGGCCGGGGCCTGCTCGGGATCGAGTATCCCCCGGCGGGCTACGGCACCCTCGACGGGCTCGCTTACCTGGAGGCCACCCGGCCCGGCGAGGCCGCGGCGATCGAGTTCCTCCGGACGCTCGATGGCGACCACAGGATCGTGGAGGCGGAGAACGGGGACTACGGCTACTACTCGAGGGTCTCGTCGTTTTCCGGCATCCCCTCGGTCCTCGGCCAGATCAGCCACGAACTGACCTGGCGGGGGAACGGGGCGTGGTATACCGAGCGGCCTGCCGATATCCGGGCAATCTACGAAGATCCGGAGCGGACACTCACGCTGATGGCGAAGTACAACGCGACCCTCCTCTACGTCGGTGAGCCCGAGCACGCTCGCTACTCCGTCCGGCTCCCGGACCGGGGGCTCCGGCTCATCTACGATGAGGGTGGGGTCCGGGTTTACGAGCGGGCCGGATAACCTTTATCCCGCCCGCTTCCGGGATGAGGCTCATGAAGCGAACAGCCGCAATCCTGACATCCCTCCTCGTGATCTTCACTCTCGCGGGACCCGCCGGGGCGCAGGAGGTGCCGGGCACCGTGGACCTGACGAATGCGGGCTCAACGTATGCGGCGGAGTACCGGAACGGCACCTCCGTGACGCGGTCTGCCGGGGAGGAGGAGGCGCTTGACGTCGGCCTTGAACCCGTTGCCGGAGGCTTTATCGCGCCGCTGATGCTCGCGGCCGCCGGCGACGGGACGGGCAGGCTCTTTGTCGTCGACCAGGCGGGGACGGTCTCGATCCTCCATGCCAACGGCACCCGGATAGAGGCGCCGTTCCTGGATCTCCGGGACCGCATGGTCGAGCTCGACCCCGTGTTCGACGAGCGGGGACTCCTCTCGATAGCCTTCCACCCCGGCTTCCGCGAGAACGGGCGGGTCTTTGCGTTCTACAGCGCGCCCCTGCGCGAGGGGGGCCCGGAGGGCTGGGACTGCACGAACCGCCTCTCCGGGTTCCGGGTCGATCCCGCCGACCCGGACCGGGTGGATATGGCCTCCGAACAGGTCCTCCTGGAGATCGACAAACCGCAGTCCACCCATAACGGCGGGAGCATTGCGTTCGGCCCCCGTGACGGCTACCTCTACGTCGCGGTCGGCGACGGCGGGGGAGCGGGCGACAGCGGGCCCGGCCACACTCCGGAGACCGGGAACGCCCAGGATCTGACGAATGTCTACGGGAAGGTGCTCCGGCTTGACGTTGACGGCATCTCTCCCAGGGGTGCGGCCGGGCCGCCGGAGAACGCCACCTGGACGACCGGGGCGGGGTCTCTCTACGGGATCCCGGAGGATAACCCGTTCGTCTCCGACGCAGGTGTCCCGCCCGAGATCTACGCCTACGGGTTCCGGAACCCGGCCTTCATCTCGTTCGACGCCGAAGGCAACCTCTACGTCGCCGACGCAGGCCAGGACCTCTTCGAAGAGGTCTCGCTTGTTGCAGGAGGGGGCAACTACGGCTGGCGCCTCAGGGAAGGGACCCACTGTTTCGATCTCTTCAACTTTCGGACACCTCCTGCGGGCTGTGAGGCCGTCGGCCGTCCCGGGGAGTCCCTGATCGGCCCCATCATCGAAGGCGGACATGACCTGGGCTCCGTCATCATCGGCGGCCGGGTCTACAACGGCACGGCGTTTCCCGATCTCTCGGGACGGTATGTCTTCGGCTACTGGAGCGGAACCCTCGCCGCCGCGACACCCCCGACGGGATGGAACGCATCGGATTTCCCCGGGACCGCCGGGGCCCTCGCGCCCGGGGATATCGCGATGTGGCGGATACAGAGGCTCAACGTCACCGGGACACCGGTGGACCCCTTCCTCCTCGGCTTCGGCGTGGACGAGGACGGGGAGATCTACGCGCTCACGACCGGTGTCAGCGGGCCGGACGCGTCCACCGCGACCGGCAGGGTCTGGAGACTCGTCCCGGCGGGGGCCGCCTCCGGGACGTAGAGGGCCCCGGTGCCGGCCGGGACAACCTTTATCCCATCCGGTCTCCAGGAGGGACTCATGGCAGACATAACCGTAGTCATGGCGTCCGGTGCGGGGGTGGGGGCATGACCCCGGAGGCGGCCCGCGCCGTCAGGAGCGTGACCGTGGCGATCATGGCCGAGGGGTATTCCTTCAGCACGGAGACGATCACGGTCCCGGCAGGTTCGGAGGTGACGGTCGAGTTCGATAACCGGGACGACGGGGTCCCGCACAACGTCGCGGTCTACACCGACTCCTCGGCCGCTGAGGCGATCTTCGTCGGCGAGGTCATCACCGGCCCCACCCGCGTCACCTACACCTTCACGGCGCCCGGGACCCCCGGGAACTACTTCTTCCGGTGCGACATCCACCCCTCGATGCACGGCGCGTTCATCGTGACGTAGGTAAACCTTCAGGTAGCCAGGGCCCCAACCCTTTTTTCACATATGCCCGACGACAGAGCCGATCCCGCTACGGAGGTTCTCGACCGCCTCACCCGGATCCTGAACAAAGCGGCGGCGATCGAGCGCCGGCCGGTCGATATCGGGCACGGGGTCCTGCTCTACCCCTCCGAGGTGCACCTCATCGACGCCGCCGGCCGATACCCAAAGGAGGGTGTCTCGGACCTTGCAGCCCGGCTCGGCGTCACGAAGGGCGCCGTCTCCCAGACGGCGAAGAAGCTCGAGGAGAAGGGCTATATCGAGAGGGTGCGGCGCGAGGGGGACGGCAAGACCGTCCTGCTCCGGCTGACGGAGCGGGGGCTCGAGGCGTTCGCATGGCACCGGGCCTACCACGCAGCGGTGAACCGGGGGATCGCAGACGAGATCGACCGCGACGACGCCGATCGCCTCATGGCGGTCCTCGCCCGGATGGAGGAGATGCTCGATGCGTGCCCCGCCGTGCAGGCGGAGACGATCCGGCGGTTCCGGATGGGCTGATATAGTTTAGGTGCTAAACCATCTCCTGTGCGAGGTGCCTCCCCGCCGGGAGGGCACCGCAACAGGAGTACATCATGCCGGAATACACCTTATCGCCGGTCGGCGAGTCCGACCGGACGGGCATCGTCGATATCTTCAACCATTACGTCGAGCACACCTTCGTCGCCTACCCGGAGGAGAAGGTGCCCTACACCTTCTTCGACCTGATCCTCGGGATCGCCCGGACCCACCCGGCGGTCACGGTGCGGGACGCCGACGGTGGGATCGCCGGGTTCGGGATGCTCCGTCCGCGCAACCCCATGCCGGCGTTCGCCCGGACCGCGGAGATCACCTGCTTCCTGCGGCCCGACCTGACCGGGCGGGGCATCGGGTCGGAGGTGCTCGGCTATCTCGAGGCCGGAGCGAGGGAGCGCGGGATCGCCTGCATCCTCGCGAGCATCTTCTCGCAGAACGAGGGAAGCATCCGGTTCCACCGGCGCCACGGGTTTGTCGAGTGCGGAAGGTTCCGCAACGTCGGGTCCAAGCGCGGGGTCCTCTTCGACGTCGTCTGGATGCAGAAGGAACTCTAGAGAAGGACCGCCGCGATGATCGCCACGGCCTCGACGAGGAGCGATGCGTGCATGAGCGGGAGCGCCCGCATCGCCGCATCCGCGCTCTTCCCCCGGAGGATGAGGGCGTTTGCCGCGCTGAGGAGGAGGAGCGCCACGGCGAACCCGGGCGTTGCGACCGGGCCGAGGGTGAGGCCGAAGACGGCCGCCATGACGGCGTGGGCGGCCGAGAAGCCGAGGACCCAGAGGGCCGCGCCCCTCATCCCGTAAAGACCCGGAGTCGGGTCCTCCGGAGCCGACCCGGTCAGACGCGGGATCGTCGCCATCCCCCGGGCGCGGTCGTTTGCGATATCGGCGATATCGTTTGCCCCGAGATGCGCGAGCGTCCAGGGGTAGAAGAAGAGGAAGTAGAGGAGGGCGGTCGCGTCCGGGCTGCCGAGGACGAGGTAGCCGGCGACCGGGAAGAGCGCGAAGTCCGTCCGCCCGACGATCTGGGCGATGGGGAGGGTCTGGCGCCGCTTCTTTCTCTGGTAGAAGTACTCGACCGCGTACGAGTAGCCCATGATGCCGAGGACGTAGAGGTTGTGCGGCGCGGGCAGGGTCGCGGCGAGCGCTGCCGCAGTCCCGGCGAGGATGAGGAAGACGGCGAAAGCGGTCCGGGGGGAGATCCGTCCCGCCGGGATCGGTCGCGCCTTGAACGGCCGCCAGTAGCGGGTGAGCGACTCGTCGACATCGCGCCGGTCATACTCCCGGTCGACGTAATCGTTCAGGACGAGGCCGGCCAGAAACCCTGAAAGTCCGATGAGCGCCGCCCGCCCGGCGAGTCCCCACGTGAGCCCCTCGTAGGTCAACGACGCGAGCGCGAGCCCCGAACAGAAGAGCAGCGGCCAGACGAAGAAGAAGTGGATGCGGGTCAGGTCGGCGAGTGCGGCAAGGGTCTCTCTCATGATGGTATCAGGTGGATACCACGTCCTGGTTCAAAAAGCGTTGCGGGCCTGCATAAAAAGGTTGAGAGCGTAGAGTACCTGGCTGCAGCCCCGGAACCGGGGCGGCGGGAGTCCGTCATGACAGATCTCTTACTATCCGGCAGTCTTCTGCTCATCTACGCCCTGCTGAACCTCTTCGCGTTCGCCGCCTACCGTCACGACAAAAAATCCGCGGAGCGGACGGCGTGGCGGACCCCCGAGCGGAGCCTCCTCCTGTTTGCGCTGATCGGGCCGTTCGGGGCCTTCGCCGCGATGCGGCGCTTCCGGCACAAGACGCAGAAGCCGAAGTTCCGGCTCGTCCCCGTCTTCCTCTGCCTGCACCTCGTCGTCTTCGCCGCGCTCGTCCCGGGGATAGTATGACCGGTTGACAATGGCCGAAAGGTAAAGATACTGCTCTATCCCACCTACTCCGTATGGCATACGGCTACGGCCCGCTCCGCCGTCCGGTGGGAGAGACCCTCGCGGCGCTCCATCGCGGCCTCGTGCGCGCGTACCGGGCGGAGTACCTCCCCGCCCACCGGCGGTTGCCCCGGAGGGCGCGGCGGCTCCGGCGGATACGGGGGTGGAGCCGGGGGGTCGGCCTCCTCCTCGCGCAGGCCGACCGGGTGACGCGCGAGACCCTCCCCCGGATCGAGCGCGATGCCGGACACACCCTCCGTGACCCGGACGACCTCCTCAGGGTCCTGGTGGACGCCTCCACCACGCGGCTCTTCTCGGCGATCGGTGCCGGGTTCCCCGATGCGGCGCTCCCGGTCCCGGCGTGGGACCTTGAGATGCTCGCAAACCTCCCGGACGGCGTTCACGCCGCGGCGATCATCGGCGACGTCACGTTGCAGGTGAAGGTCTTTGCCGGCCTGCACGTCAGGGAGGCGGGGCTTGCCGCGCTCGCCGACCGGTGGGAGCTTCCCGGGAGCCGGATCGGTTCTCCGGCCGGCACAATCCCCGTGCAGGAGAAGGAGCTCCTCGCCCGGGCCGTCCTCGGCCTCCTCTACGTCGACGGCGGCACCGATGCGCTCCGGGGCGTGGTGCCGCTGCTCGGGTGCGGCCGGGAGGAATAGGTATATACCTGATCTCATAGTTCCTCTTCCAGGAGACTCCCCATGAACACCCGTGCCCTCCGCGAGTTCATCCGGCTCGGCCGGTACCCCTTCCTCCTCTCGGGGTTCATCCCGTTCACCGCCGGGGCGCTCCTCGCCTTCCTCCTCGGCGCGCGGTTCACCGCGGGCGAGTTCCTCCTCGGCTACGCGGCGATGGCCGCGGCCCACCTCTCCGTCAACTACAGCAACGACTACTTCGATGCCGACGCCGACCGGTTCGTCGAGACGACGGCGATCTCCGGGGGGAGCGGCGTCCTCTCCCGGCACCCGGACCTCAAGCCCGCCGCGCTCTATGCGGCCGTCGGCCTGATGGCGCTCTCGATCCTGATCGGCTACGCGTTTATCGTCATCTACGGCTACCCGGCCATCTTCCTCGCCTTCGGGATTGCGGGGAACCTCCTCGGCTGGTTCTACACCGCGCCGCCGATCGCGTTCGCCTACCACAAACTCGGCGAGGTCGTGAACATGATCACTTTCGGCCTCCTGATGCCGGGCGCGGGCTACTTCGTCGCGATGGGGACGCTTGATTGGCCGTTCTTCGCCTTCGCCGCCCCGCTCTGCCTCTACGGTCTCGTCTTCATCACGAGCGTCGAGATCCCGGACATGGAGGGCGACATCCTGGGGGGAAAACGGACCCTGGTCGTCCGGAGGGGGCGGATCTTCGGCTTTGCGCTCATCGCCCTTGCGGCGAGCCTTGCGACCGCGGTGCTCACCGTCTTCGCGTTCACGGGCGTCTTTGCCCCCGTGAACTTCTGGCCCGTGGCGCTGATCTCCGTCATCCCGCTCGCCCTCGCCCTCCGGGGATTTTTACGCCGGACCGCTGAGCGGGCCGGCGCCCTCCGCCACGCCGTCGCGAACATCCAGGGCTACTTCATCTTCCAGGGTCTCGTCGCCCTCTATCTCCTCTTTGCAGCCGCCGGATCTCTTTTCGGCCCGTAACGCGCCCATTTCAGGGATCCCCTCATAAACCTTTTTACTTCCGAAAATCATGTACATCCTATCCATAGATGAGGAGATTTTATTCGTGAAGAGATTGGGTGGATTTCTGCTCCTGCTTGTTCTGCTGATCCCGGCTGCGACCGCGGCGACGATCACGATCAGTCCCGATAGGATCGCGTCCGGTGATACGGTCACCGTGGACGTGAGCGACCTTCCCGACGGCGCTTCCTTCTCGCTCGGCATCCGCGGCGAGTTCGCCGCAACCCCGGGCGAGACGTTCGCCTTCTCGGCCCGGTCGATCACCCTCCCCTTCTCGCTCAACGACGGTGAGGTGAACGCCTATACGAGGGGGACGAACTGGACCGAGCTTGTCGCGGAACTCCCGGACGGGGGCTCCGTCATCATGCGCTACACCGCCGACGCGAACGGCGAGGTTCGGATATCTCAACCCCGCAACATCGGAAGCGGGACCCTCAGCGTCGCCACCCTCCGCGGGCAGGCCGCGACGGGGAACATCGTCGCCGACCTGACGGTGCTCGGCACGAAGCAGGGGCCCGATGACGGCCGGATCACCTTTGCCATCGAGGGGATCGAGCAGGGGACCGCGACGGTGACGGTCTACGTCGACGGACAGCAGGCCCTCTCCCGGCCGATCGTCATCGGGTCATCGCCGACCCCGACGCCCACCGCCACCCAGGCACCGGGAGGCAACGGCGGCAGCCCGGCCAACCCCACGCCCACGCCCACGCCCACGGCCACCTCCACCGCCGCCACCCCCGCGACGGTGACCTCGGCCGACGGGAAGGCCTCCCTCACGGGGACGGATCTCTCGGGCGCCGGGCTCCTCAAGATCACGGCGCAGGGGACCGCCCCCGCCGGCTGGTCGTTTGCCGGGAACGCCTACGCCGTGACCCCGGAGGGCCGGACGTTCAATCCCCCGGCCACCCTCTCCTTCAGCCTCCCCTCGGCCGACACGACGGGAACACTCGCCAGGCTCGAGAACGGTGCCTGGTCGCCGGTGCCTTCGAGGGTCGAGGGCGACCGGATCACGGCCGCGGTCTCCCAATCGGGCTCTTACGTCCTCCTCGTCACCGTACCGGCGGCTGAGACGACCGTGACCACGGCGGTGACAGCAGCGACAGCGACCACGGCCGCCCCCACGGCGACGACCCCCGCGGCAGCCGCCCCGGTTGCCCCGCTCCTTGCCGTCGCCGGTCTCCTTGCGGGGCTTGCCCTCGTCCTCCGGAGGCGTTGACGTCCTGCCATGAGCCCCGACGAGAGTAAACCACTGGTGGTCGAGGCCGCCGGGGACGTCCCCGGTGACCTCATCGCCGTCGCCGCCTTCACGGCCGCGACCCTTGCCTGTGTCTACGTCCCGGTCCTGAACGAGAGTATTCTGCGGATCCTCTTCGGGGTGGCGATGGTCCTCTTCATCCCCGGCTACGCCCTGATCGCCGCGCTCTTTCCGGCGAGAGGGGATCTCGACGGCATCGAGCGGGTCGCCCTCTCGTTCGGGCTCTCGATCGCCGTCGTCCCCCTCATCGGGCTTGCGCTGAACTACACCCCCTGGGGGATCCGGCTCGACCCGATCCTCGCGTCGCTGACGGTCTTCACCCTCGCGATGACCCTGGTCGCCTGGTACCGGCGTCTCCTCCTCCCGGCCGACGACCGGTTCGTCGTCCCGGCCCGGGCGATGATCGCCTCGGCCCGGGCCGAGCTCTACGACCCCGGGGCCTCCCGGTTCGACCGGGCGCTCTCCGTCGTCCTGGTCCTCTCGATCGTAGCGGCGGTCGCGACGACCGCCTACGTCATCGCGGTGCCAAAAGAGGGGGAGCACTTCACCGAGTTCTACATCCTCGGCCACGGGGGGAAGGCCGCGGACTACCCGACCGATTTTGCGGCCGGCTCGACGCAGTCGCTCATCATCGGGGTCGGGAACCACGAGTATCGGGAGGTCCCCTACACGGTTGAAGCGCTCGCCCTCAACCAGACCTTCGACCCGGCGACGAATACCTCGACCGTTCACGCGGCCGAGTCGCTCGACCGCTTCGTCCTGACGGTTCCCCACAACGAGACCCGGGAACTGCCCTGGGAGTTCTCGATGCCGTCGCCGGAGTACAACCGGGTCGAGTTCCTGCTCTTCAACGAGACGGTTCCGGGTCCGGACGTCGTCGGCCAGGACCGGATCAACGCGAGCTACCGGGACCTGCACCTCTGGGTGCGGGTCCGGCCGGCGTGAGAATAACTCTGAGAATCTTTCTTTTTTCGTCGACGCTGATGTGCTCGATCTTCGTCGGCTCTCCCGTCCCGAGCGCCGCGAGCGTGGCGAGCAGGCTGCAGACCGGGCAGCCGACCATGGTGCAGCACTTCGGCGAGGCCGCCCTGACGGCCCGGCAGCCGGGGATGAGCCTGTAGTCGGTGAGGGTGACGACGATGTTTGCGCCGTCTTTTGCGGCCTCGGTCTTTCCGGCGACCTCGAGGAGGTCGTCGCAGACCTCGACGATGCAGGCGAGGAGGGCGTCGTCCTCCTCCGGCACCTCGAGGGCGTGCTTCTCTCTCAGTCGCGCAAGCAGCGGGGCGCATGCCGGGACGAGCCGGACGGCGCAGGCGCCCTCGGTGATGTAGGAGTAGTCGTCGCCGGTCTTCTCCGGGAGGGTGCCCGCAACCGGGACGATCTCGGTGACCGTCTCTCCCTCGGGAACGAACCAGGCGTCGCCCTGGACGCCGAGGTCGGCGCAGAGGGTGGCGATCCCGATCGTCCCCTGGGCGGGGAGGAGGGCGGCGATCTCCGGGTCGAGGGGCTCGCCCTTGTTGAGAGCGAGGAGGAAGACCCCGGCGATGAAGCAGCCGGTGCCGGCGAGGACGAGGGTCGCGCTGGTGATGTCCCCCCGGCCGGTGACGGCCGCGAGGACGAGGAGGCCTGCGGCCGCGAGGATGAGGAGGAAGGCTCCGCGGTAGGGGTTGTTGGTGGTCATGCTCTCTCTCCTGCCCGGCGGGCGAGCCGGTAGTCGTAGGCGGTGAGGGCGAGGTAGCCGCAGCCGAGGGCGACGGCGAGGGCGGGGAGGGCGATGCTGCCGGCCGCGAAGACGGCCGCGGCGAAGAGGATCATGCCGATCGCAAAGACCGGGTAGCCCCGGAGGTCGCCGAGGTAGGCGGCGAGGACGATCGCCTGGAGGACGAGCGCCGCGAGGAGGTTCCCGACCGCGACGACCAGGACCTCGCCCCCGCAGAGGAGGAGGAACTTTCGGTCGAACTCCATCAGAGCACCTCCACGGCGTCGATGCCGGGGATGGTCCCGGCGCCGGCGGGAGCCTTCAGGACGACCCGCATCCCCCGGACCTTCGCCTCGCGGGCGAGCTGGATGAGGTGGCTCTTATCGCCCTCCGGGAGGAGGGAGTAGATCCGGACCTCGGCGGCCTCCGCCCGGCCGAACGCCGCCCTGACCGCGGCCGCAAAGGGTGCGGGGCTCTCGGCCGCGAACTTCGCGAGGATGCCGGAGAACCGTTCCCGGAACGCCCGATCTTCCGATCCCCGGCCGTTCATCCGGGCCCGGGCCGCGAGGACGGCGGGTCCCGGCGCCCGGTAGAGGGGGGTCCGGGGCTCGAGCGGGGCGAGCCCGCCGAGGGCTGCGACGGCCTCCCGGATATCCATGGTCCGGGGGAGGAACCGGACGACCTCGCCCCCGGCGACGACCAGGAGCGAGCAGCCGTCGCGGGCGTTGATCGCCCCCTCGACGGCGCCGCAGACGGCCATCGAGAACCGGGCAAAGGCTTCCGGGTCCCCGGTCCGGGCCGGGAGGTCGACGGCGATGAGGGGCGAGCCCCCCTCGAGCCCGGCCTGCTCCCGGACGTAGTAGGCATCGCGCCGGGCCGTGACCTTCCAGTCTATCTGGCCGGGGTCGTCGCCCGTCTGGTAGGGCCGGAACCCGCGGATGCCCTGGCCGGCAAGCGCCGCCCGCCGGTCCACCTCGGCGTCGCTCCCGGTGCCCCCCGTCCCCCGGCCGTTCTCCGCGGTCCCGGCGGGGAAGACCCGGAGGTGCGGGGCATCGTGCCGCCGGCAGACGAGATCGCGGGAGAAGAAGGCGTCGCGAGCGGAAAGGACGACGCCCCCGAACGCGGTCTCCCCCGGCGCCATGAGCCGGACGGTGTAGGTCGCGGTCTTCCCGGGTGGGGAGAGCGGGGCGTCGCCTGCCGCGACCGCCGGCGGGAGGTCGCGGACCCGGACCGCCATCCCGGCCGGGGCGGCGAGGTCGGCCCGTACCCGGACGGTCGCCGCCGTCCCCTGCCGGAGGATCGTCCGGTCGACCTCGCGGGTCACGGCGAGCGAGTCTACCACGGCCGCGAGGTCCTGCTCGAACCGCCAGCCCCGCCAGAAGAGGAAGAGGGCGAGGGAGCCGGCGGCGAGCACCGCGGCCGGGTTTGCGAGGAGGAGCGCCGTGACGGTGAGGGCGAGGGCGAGCGCGGCAAGCCCGCCGGCGGTCCGGGTCGGCCGGATCATCCCTAGGACACCCCGACGCTCTCGACGATCTCGGCGACGACCGTCTCCACCGTGACCCCGGTGATCGCGGCCTCGCGGGTGAGGAGGATGCGGTGGCGCAGCGCCGGGAGGGCGAGAGCTCTGACATCGTCAGGGATGACGTAGTCGCGGCCGTTCAGGGCCGCCTTGACCCTCGAGCCCCGGAGGAGGGCGATGGAGGCACGGGAGCTCGCGCCGAGCCGGATGTCGCCGTGGGTCCGCGTGGCGAGGACGAGGTCGCGCATGTAGCCGAGGACCGCCTCGTCGACCCGGACTGCCTGGACGGTTGCGGCCATCGTCTGGACGTCCGCGGGGCTGAGGACGGGGGCGATCCGGTCCAGGTAGATCCGGATGTCCAGTTCCCCGGCCCGCTCCCGGCGGAGGACCTCGAGCTCGCTCTCGCCGTCGAGGTGGTTGAGGACGGAGCTGAACATGAACCGGTCGCACTGCGCCTCGATGAGCGGGAAGGTCCCCTCGGCCTCGTGGGGGTTCTGGGTGGCGATGACGAAGTAGGGGTCGGGGAGCGGGTAGGTCGTCCCGTCGATCGTCGCCTGGCGCTCGCTCATCGCCTCAAGGAGAGCACTCTGGGTCTTCGGGGTCAAACGGTTCATCTCGTCGACCATCAGGAAGTTCGTGAAGATCGGGCCCTTCTGGAGGATGAAGTCGCTTCTGCTCCGGTCGTAGATCCGGACCCCGATGATGTCGGCGGGCTGGATATCCACGGCCCCCTGGACCCGCCGGAACTCGTAGTCGATGAGCCGGGCGATGATCTTGCAGACCGTGGTCTTTGCGGTACCGGGTACTCCTTCGATGAGGAGGTGGCCGCCGCTGATCATGCTGATGAAGATCTCCTCGATGAGGGGCTGGTTTGCAACGACCACCTGCTGGGCGGTCATCCTGATATCTTCGTAGGCGTTTGTAATCGCTTCGATCTGTCTGGTTTGGTCGTCAATCATCTCTCTTCCTCCCGAAATGGTAGGCCACCGGCAGGACGGCCAGGGCGACGAGGGCTGCCGTGGCCGCCGGGGTCTCGCGGACCCAGGCTACGGCGTTGATGAGCGGGTTTGCGGTCCCGGTCCTGCTGTGGGCGGCGTCGATCAGGACCGGCTGAAGGTTCTGTATGAACTCCGGGTTCTCGGCGAGCATGGCGTTGACAAAGAGGCTCGCGTCGCCGAGCACCGTGAGGTTCCCCTCTCTCGCGCAGACCGCTGCGGTCCCGAAGGTCTCCTTGCCGCCGATCCGGCCGTCGCCGTCGATGTCGTCCCAGGTGAGGATCGAGGTCTCGAGGAGGGGCTCGCCGCCCTCGACCGCCGCGGGGCGGTTGACCCGGACGGTCTCGACGCCGGCAAAGAGGGTGTCGTTCCCGACGACCCGGACGGTGAAGAGCCCCGGGTCGGCGTGGTCGCGGTCGAGGCTCGCGAGGTTCCCGGGGCGGATGCGCATGCTGCTCCCGAGGTCAGCGAGGAGGCGGTTGGCGTTGCCGTCTTCATCGGCGACGAGGACCCGGCCGCCGGCATCGAGGAATAGCCGGAGGTAGCCGACCTCTTCTGCGGTGAAGGGCCGGTCCGGCGCGAGGATGAGGAGGGTTGCCGCGGGGTCGAGGCGCGCGAGGTCGCGGACCTCCTCCGCCGCGAGCGCCGAGGTGCCGTTCCAGCCGAGGTTGTAGCGGCTGAACTCCTCGGTCGTGGTCGTCGCGTGGGCGTATACCGCGCCGCCGGCGAGGAGGAGGATGAGGAGGACCGCCCAGGCCTCACGCTGCATCTTCGTCACCCCCGAGGGCCTCCTCTTCCATCCTCAGGATCTCCTCGTCCGTCGGGACGTCGCCGGCGTAGCGGATCTTCTCATAGCGCTCGAAGAACCCGGCGTGGCGGGGGGCGATCCGGGCGCAGTCCCGCGGGGTCCTCGTGTCGGGGAGGCCGAGCCGGGCCCGCAGGGCCCGGAAGAGGACAGTCGCGGCCTCGCGGAGGGAGAGCCCCGCGATGGATATTCGCGGTGGGGCTGCGGGTGCCTCCGGCTCCGGTGCCGGGGCTTCTGCCGCCGGCTGTATCGCCTCCGGCCGCTTCCGCCGGAGGTACCACCCGGTGCCGGCCGCTGCGGCAAGCGCTGCGACGAACGGAAGGACCGAGAGCCCCTCGCCCCGGACGGTGACCGTCTCCGTCGGGCTTTCGGAGGCGTTCAGGGGGTAGCCCGCGGCGTGGAACTCCGCCCGGAGGGTGTGCTCCCCGGCGGAAAGGACGATCTCTGTCCGGTAGGTGCCGTTCTGATCGGTCTCTGCGGCGGCGAGGGTTCCGTCATCGACCCTGACGAGGACCGGGGCGCCCGTGACCGGGAGGCCTGCGGCGGTCGTGAGGTTCCCGGTGCAGCCGACGGCCGTCGCGTTCACCTCCGCGGCGGCGAGGGTGATCATCGTGTCGCCTGCAAGGACCTCAAACGTCGCGACCTCGGAGTAGACCGCGCCCGCGACGGCGTAGGCGAGGTGCGGTCCGGCGGGGGTCCGGCCGACCCGGTAGAGGTAGCCGTAGATCCCGTCGTCACCGAGGGCGACGGTCGCGGCGCTCCTGCTGTCGACGTAGACCTCGACCGGGGTCCCGGGCGTGCCGCCCGCGTAGCGGCCGGAGATCTGGAGGGCGTCGCCGTAGCGCCCTTCGGCCGGGGTGACCGCGATCCCGAGCGGGGACTTCACGGTGCCGCTGCTCTCCCGCCAGTCGTCCGCGGCATCGGCGACCTCGGCGAAGTGCTCGACGCTCTCCCGGTAGGGGGTGGCGTTGACCTCGTAGCGCTCCGCGATCCGGGTCGTCTCGGCCTCCCGCTTTGCGTAGGAGGCGAATCCCTCCCGCATCTTCTGCCGGAGGGCCTCGCCCTCGTAGGCGATGGCCATACGTTGGCCCTCGTCGCCCTGGACCTCGATCTCGAGGCGTTTGAGGTCCTCGAACCGCCGGGTGTCGTTTAAGAGCGTCGCGAGGGCATCCTGGTTCTGCCGGTTGTTCTGCTGGAACTCGCCGATGTCGGTCCCGGAGACGTCGAGCGTGACGACGAGCCGGTCGAACTGCCGGGAGAGTTCGCTGTAGCGGGCGAGGTCGCGCTCGGCGCTCTCGTAGTCCTTGAGTTTGATCGTGAGGGCGAGGGTCCCGGTCTGGCCGAGGAGGTCGTCCATCAACGGGACGAGAGCGTCGGCGTTTCCCGGCGACCGTTTCTGGACGGTCGCGGGGTCGGCGTGGGCGGCGGTCGAGGTGTTTGCCGCCGTGTAGAGGATGGGGGAGGCGGCCTCTACCCCGAGGAGGAGGAGGACGAGGACGGCTGCCGCCGCGAGGATAGCATGCGAGGCCCGGGCGTTCATGCGGCAAGGATCTCCAGGATTTTTTGGGCGACGATGTAGGCGAAGAGGGCGACCCCGGCCGCGATGAGGTAGCCGAGATACCGCATGTAGCGGGGGCGCGAGAAGGCCCCGTCGATCAGGACCGCGACGACGAGGAGGCCGATCAGCGAGAGGACAAAGAAGACCTCGAGGTCGAGCGTCCGGTTCAGGACCATGAAGAAGGCGACGATGATGAGCCAGGCTGCGAGTACGGCCGCTGCAGAGTATTTCTTCGCACTCGCCATCCTGATTAAATTTCGGCTCTGCAAAAGATAATTCTATTGAAATTATATTATTTTGTGACGGGCCTGTGGGGGGATTTTGCTGGTGCCGGGACCGTGGCGGCGAGTTACAAGGAGTAGTTCACACCCGGATGCCTTCGGCCAGTGCCTGGAGGATGGACGGGTTGCCGCTCCGGACCAGTTCGGCGAACTCTTCCTCGGTGTAGCAGATCGGTTCGACCGGGAGATCGGTGAGATCGAGGATGGCTGCTGCCCGGCTTTGTGGAACCGCTCGTGAACGTCTCCGACGACGATCAGGTCGACATCGCTCCCCTCGTGGAAGTCGCCACGGGCAAACGACCCGTACAGGATGATGGCGGAGACGTGCCGGCGCGCCCGGATCTTTCGGGCAAGGTCCCGGACCTGCTCGATCACCCGGAGAGCGAGCGCCTCGCGGCACTGCAGATCGAGTCCGCGTGCTCGATGCATTCCTCGGCATCCTCCCTGTCATAGTATTCCGACGGCGTCAGGTT
>JAEWMO010000159.1 GCA_023457135.1 Methanobacteriota archaeon
TTCCCTCCGGTCAGGCCGATGGGCTTGACGGCGAGATCCCCGTCGTAAGCCTCGATGAACTGCCGTGCCTCCTCCGGGTCGTGGAAGACCCTGTACTCCGGGCACCCGGCGATCCCGTGCCGCTCCATCAGCCGGCGGCAGAACGCCTTATCCGTCTCAAGCCGGGCAGCTGCACGGGTCGGCCCCATGCAGGGTATCCCTGCTGCCTCAAGACGATCGACGATGCCCGCTTCAAGAGGTGCCTCCGGCCCGATGACCGCAGCCTGGAGGCCGTTATCGACGGCAAATCGCTCAATCTTCTCGATATTAGTCTCTTTCTCGAGAAGCACCCGCTCCGCGAGCCGGGCGATCCCCGGGTTTTTGCGTGCCATGACAGAAAATATTTTCACGCCGCTGTTGCAGGATAGTGCCCTGGTGATCGCATGCTCCCTGCCACCACCGCCTACAACGAGTACTTTCATATCCATCTATTAGCCTGCTCTTAAAAAAGGTTTATCCGTCCAGCAGCTCGCTGACCCGAACAAGCGCGAGAAGGGATGCGCCTTTTTCTGCAAGCGCCTTATCAGCGCCGGCTTCCCGATCGACGACGGTCATGACCCGGTCGACATGCGCACCTGCGGCACGCAGCGCTTCGAGGCCGTAAAGGGCGCTTCCGCCGGATGTGATCACATCTTCGACGAGCAGCACACGCTTATCTGCCACATCGCCGATGATCGTCCCGGCCTTGCCGTGGTCCTTCTCCGCTTTCCTGATGATCGCGTAAGGCCGGCCGCTCGCGAGCGAGACGGCGACGGCGATCGGGACGGCCCCGACGGCTACCCCGGCCACCATATCGAACTCCTGGTCGTCGGCAATGGCTTTACCGATAGCCGAAAGAATCGTGGGGTTCGTTGTTGCGGCTTTGATATCGATGTAGTAAGAACTCCGGGCACCTGATGCAAGGACGAAGTCCCCGAACTCGATTGCCCCGCTCTCAAGTAGCAGTTCCGCGATTGGATTTACCATGGTACCTCTTTAACTCCGATGTAATACCCGATAATGTTCACCACGCGATGTAGGAGGGGTGTCATGATGACAATCCAGACCGCAATGGGTAAGGTAATATTCTCAAACAGCCACTGGGGATAAATCAGGAGGATGAGCAGGAAAGAACCCACCACCAGATCGTACTGGTCAGCAAGGAACCAGGACTCGCCCCGCTCTTTGCCCAGCCTCCGCTTCAGGAAGCTCTTGGCGAGATCTCCAAGGAGCGCACCCGCGGCGAGCAGCGTGACGGAAAGGAGCGTCTGCCGGGGAAGCATGGCGAGATCGAATGCAGAGGCCGCCCAGATCTCGATGAGACCCGCGAGCACCCCGCAGAGCACACCGCCGAAGAATCCCCGGTATGTCTTGCCGTTGCCAAAGATGCGTCTCCCGTCACCGAGCGTCTTCCCGAAGTCTATGGGCGTCCCCCCGCCGAAGACCGCGGCTGCTGAGTTCGGCAGGTATGCTGGAACCATGATCCACAGCGCCGCAAGCCCGGCGAAGAGCCAGTAACCTATGTCTGTGTCGATAAACGTCAATACCCAGTACAATCAGTAAATATAAAGATTAACGTGTCGAAATATGAGATACGAGTCTAATGGGCACGGTGAGAGAATGCTGATAAAAAAGACAAAGAGCCTCTGTCCACAATGCGGTCGTGTTCTCGACGCTGATATCGTCGAGGAAGAGGGGAAGGTCTGGCTTGTTCGTACCTGCCCTGAGCATGGCGCGTACCGGGGCCTCTACTGGTCCGACGCAGAGATGTACCGGAGGTTCGATGCCTACGAGCGCGTAGGGGAAGGCGTCGCAAACCCGCAGACGGCCGCATCCCCGGCAGGGTGCCCGAGCGACTGTGGTATCTGCGAAAATCACCGGTCAACGACACTGCTCGCGAACATCGACCTGACAAACCGGTGTAATCTCAACTGTGACTTCTGCTTTGCAAATGCCAGAGCATGCGGTTTCGTCTACGAACCGACCTTTGACCAGATCGTCGGGATGCTGCGCATGCTGCGCGAGGAAAAGCCCGTGCCGACGCCTGCCGTCCAGTTTTCGGGGGGCGAGCCGACGATGCGCGACGATCTTCCCGAAATTATCCGGAAGGCAAAAGAACTCGGGATGTCGCAGGTCCAGGTCGCGACCAACGGACTCCGGCTCGCCCGTGAACCGGATTATGCCGCACAGCTCAGGGAAGCGGGCCTCTCCACGGTCTACCTGCACTTCGACGGCGTAACCCGCGAGACCAACCCGAAACTCGCGAGCGACCGGCGGGCCATAGAGAACTGCGAGAAGATCGGGCTCGGGATGGTGCTGGTGCCCACGGTGATCAAGGGCCGCAACGACCATGAGGTGGGCGCCATCATCCGGTATGCCGCAGATCACATCAAGACCATCCGTGGCGTCAACTTCCAGCCTGTAGCCTTCACCGGGGCTGCAAGCGAGGACGATGTTAAGAGGGAACGGATCACCATTCCCGAGCTTACCGAGCGGATCGAAGAGCAGACGGACGGCGTGATCCGGAAAGATTACTTCTACCCCGTACCCTGTGTCGTCCCGATATCGGAACTCGTCGAGGCGTACACGGGCAAACCCCAGATCACGTTCACGACGCACCAGCACTGCGGTGCAGCGACCTATGTCTTCGTCACCGAAGAGGGGCTGGTCCCGGTCAACAAGATGGTGAACGTCGAGGCCTTCTTCGAGTCTGTCGAGAAGATGGAGGCGAAGCTCAGAAAGGGCGGATCGCTCAACAAGTACATGACGCTTGTCGAGGGGGTCAAGGACCTGTACACCTCAACGAAGTCTGCGGAGCAGAAGAACACCGGGGAGTTCATGAAGTTGATCGGAAAGACCCTCGTGATGCAGAACTTCGAGGCCCTGCGCGAGTTCCACTGGAACGCCCTCTTCATCGGCACGATGCACTTCATGGACAGGTACAACTACGACCTCTCCCGGGTGCAGCGGTGCTGTATCCATTACGCGACCCCTGATGGCCGTGCCATCCCGTTCTGCACCTACAACAGCGGCCCGGTCTACCGGGAGAAGGTCTGGAAAGCTTTCGCGCAGCCGCCGCAGGAGAAGTGACCGCTCACCGTATCCCGGAGAGAGGGGGCCGGCCCTCTCCCCTGAGACCTATTCTAAAACGGGCAGGACGCCATTCCGGCGGTGTGCTCACGTTCGACCGGAATGTCAGGGGAACGGCAGTTCGTACCCGTCCCCTTCCCGCATGACAAGAGCGGCGATGGCGAGATCCTGGATGGCAAGCCCTGTGGAGTCGAAGATCGTGATTGCGTCGGGGGACGACCGCCCAATCTTTCCGATGACGACCTCACCGAGGGTCCCTGCGATCCGGGCAGGATCATAGAGGCCGGTGCTGATCGGAACGTTCACCTCGCCGGAGTGGACCGCCTGACCGATATCGTCGACATAGACCTCTGCCTTCAGCAGGAGCGCGGGATCGAGTTCCTGCTTGCCGGGGGCATCCGCACCGATGGCATTGATGTGCGTTCCTTCATGGACCCAGTCCGCCATCACAAGCGGCTTTTTCGACGGTGTCGTCGTGACGAGGATGTCGCAGTCACAGGCCCGCTCAATCGGGAGGGAGTGGGCGTTGTAGTCCGCGTAACGGGATGCAAATGCCTCAGCACTCCTCTCCGTCCTGCTCCAGACCCGGATCTCGTCGATCGTGAGCGCAGCAGCCGTCGCCTCCACGAGCGCCTCTGCCTGCCGGCCGGTCCCGACGACGCCGAGAGAGACCGACTGCCGGGGTCCGAGATGCTTCGCCGCGACGGCCCCCGCCGCACCGGTACGCATTGCCGTGAGTTCGGTGGCGTTGACGATCGCCTCCGGCACGCCGGTCTCCACGTCGATGATGACCGTGAGCGCCATGACGGTGGGGAGGCCCCGTGCCCGGTTGTGCGGGTGGACGTTGACGATCTTCACCCCGGCAATCCCGGATGCCGGGAGGTAGGCAGGCATCGTCCGGAAGTCTCCAGCCTCGACAAACGTCACGTAGACCTTCGGCGGCATCTGGACATTGCCTCTCCCGTGTTCTGCAAAGGCCGCCTCTATTGCCGTGTTCACCGTGGCATACGGGGGGTATCCGGACCGGACGGGGTAATACTTCATCCGGCGGTCACCCCGCAGCGGGGCAGCCCTGCCGTCCTTTCAGGAAGGTGCATGGACCTCTTTCCACGCTCAATGGGCATTAATGTGTGGGTTTAAACGGAGCAGAGCACGGGAGAGGCAGCCGGGGGCGAGAAGTGAGGTTTTGAGGGGAGAGGCTGCCCATAAACAGCCCCCCTCAGGAGGAGCCTTCCTGCAGGCCCCGTATCGACAGCCGGATCAGGCCGAGGTTGGCGTCGGGCTTCGCGAGTATGCAGAGGGAGAGGTCCCCGTAGGGGGCGATGATCAATTTCCCTGCCGGTGTCTCCAGGATCACCTGGGCGAGGGTTCCCATCTCCATATCCCCGGTTATCCGGGTGCCGGCACGGAGCAGGTCTTCTGCGACCGCAGCCACCTGCTCGAAGTCGGCAGAACCCAGTGACTGGAGAGCGAATCCTTCGTGGAAGACGGAGACGGCAACGACACCCGGCTGCCGTGCGACCTGTTCGAGGCGCTCCGTGCTCATCGGCGCAGCACCGGCGGCAGGCACCGCATCCACTCCGTCTCCGCCGATCAGGCAGCCCATCTCACAGGAGACCTCACGCGCTTTCCCGGTCTCCTCGTTGGTGTATGCGATCAACTCATAGTCGAGCGACGGCCGGCCCATCAGGTGCCTGTAGGCCTCATCACCGCCGAGCAGCAGTTCTCGGCCGGTGCTCTCGAATGCGGCGGCATACGGGCTCCCACCCTGGGTAAGGACAAAACCGGTCCCTCCGGGACCGTCGATCCGCACTGCTCCCGTGAAGTGAGGGCTGATGGAGGCAAGGGACGAGAGAGGTCCCTGCAGTCGTCCCAGCGAGATACCGTCGGGCAGCATCGTCTCACAGAGCAGCAGTTATCCGGTCCCTGTTCTTCTTCAGTTCGTACCGGATTCGCCCGACGTTGACGTTCGCGTTCGCCACGATGGCGATCAGTTCGTCCTCCGAGAGAGGAGAGAGCAGGATCGGCCCGTTCTCCAGCTCGACGAGCATCTGGTACATCTCGCCCTTTCCAAGTTCGTTGCTCATCGCCTCAGACGTACCCATACCGGTGGAGGCCATGGCGCCGAGGGCCTCGACATCCACGTCCCCGGCGACAACGCTCTCGATCACAAAGCCGTCCCGTCCCGCCACGACTGCGGCGGTGACCCCATCGAGTTTCAGGAATTCTCCGAGAATCTGTTTTAACATACTTCCAACCTCAGGTTCTTCTGACGCATTCAAGCTGGAGGGGCATCCGCCCGATCGCATGGGTTGCGCACGAGATGCAGGGGTCGTATGCCCTGATGATCATCTCGATGCGGTTTGCCGCCCCTTCGGTCAACGTTCCGTTCTCTACCACCCGGCGTGCCATATCCTCCACGCCCCGGTCGATCGCGTAGTTGTTCTGGCAGGTCGCAACGATCAGGTTGCACCGTTCGATGATGCCGGCCTCGTTGACGGTGTAGTCGTGGATCAGGGTCCCGCGGGGAGCCTCGATGATCCCGACGCCCCGCGTGTTCACAACCTTCGCTGCCGGGGTCCGGACATCCGACCCGGTGATGCCGGGGTCCGAGAGCAGTTCCACCGCCCGCTCGCACGAGGCGATGAACTCGACGTAGCGTGCAAGGTTGTAGGCAAGCGCAGCCTGGGAGACGGTCCCGAACCGCTCGCGGTACTCCGCGAGGGCGGCGTCGGCGTGTTCCGTGCCCATCCTCTCCACGATGTTGAGCCGGGCAAGCGGCCCGACCCGGTAATACTCTCCGCCTTTGAACCGGGCAAACTTCAGGTAGGACCAGTCCTCCGAGTACTCCTCAAGGAAGTTCGTGTAGTCCGCGCCCGAGAACGAGCCGACTCTGCCGCCGGCGGGATCAAGCATCGCAACAGGCCCCTCGCAGGTCGAGTAAAGCCCGTGGTTGGTCATGCCGAGGAACCCGGTCCTGACGGCCCCTACCTCGGTATCGACCCCGTCGAGGAGATTGCGTGCGATATCCCATCCCTCACGGGCGATCCCGAGCGCTTCTTCGGCCATGGCGGCCAGCTCCGCCCGCTTTCCTTCCGTGAGCGGTGCGGACATACCTCCCGGCAACGCGTTTGCCGGGTGGATGGGTTTGCCGCCGACCGCTTCCGTCAGGCGCTGGCCGAACTTCCTGACCGTGATCGCTTTCTTCGCGAGCTCGGGAGAACTGCGGGCAAGCCCGATGACGTTCCTGCTCTCCGCCGGTGCGTCATGGCCCAGGATGAAGTCGGGGGCCGCGAGCATGAAGAAGTGAAGGGCGTGGGAATGAACGAACTGCCCGACACTGAGGAGTTCCCGGAGTTTCTTCCCGGTCGCAGGAGGTTCGACGCCGAATATCCTGTCGGTCGCCTTCGCCGCCGCCAGATGATGCGCCGAGGGGCAGATCCCGCAGATGCGGGGCGTTATCCGGGGTGCCTCTTCTATCGCCGCCCCCACAAGGAATTTTTCAAACCCTCTCAGTTCGACGACCTGGAAGTGGGCCGAGTCGACCTTATCCTGGTCATCGAGGTAGATCCTGATGCCGGCATGCCCCTCAATCCGGGTTACCGGGCTGATCGTGATCTCCTTCATCTGCTCCTCTCCTTGACGAGGTCCCGGATCTTCGATGACTCCTTATCCTCCATGATCAGGCTCCCGATGGTGAAGGCGTACATCGTGTGGGCGACGTCGTAGAGTTCCTTCTCCACCTCTTTCTGCGGTTTGTCGGTGAGATCCGAGATCCTTCGGACCATCATGCCGTAAATATCCCGGCAGGGCTCCCGAAGGATATCGAGCGACGGACCGTTGCACCCGTGGCACGGGATGTTGTTCTTCGGGCATGCCGCCCCGCATCGCCCGAACGTGACGCTCCCGAGACAGAGGTAGCCCTGCCCGAGCAGGCAGTGTTCACGGTCGGGAACACCCTCGTGCCGCCGCTTGAGAGTCCAGTTATCGACCGGGCCCATGATCCTGTCGCACTCTGCGCAGACGGATTTGCGCGAGAGTTCGAGTTTATCCCCGGCGACCATCGCCGGGATGATCTTCTTTAAGAACGCCTCTTTGGGCGGGCAGCCCGTGACGTAGTAATCGACCTTGACGAGGTCGCCGACCGCGAATGCCCGGTAAAGGAACGGCGGCACATCCGTCGGGATCACTCCGCCGGGCTTTGCCGTCTCAACCTCGCGGTACACACAGGAGAAGAGGTCCTCGTTCGAACTCAGCATCGAGAGGCCGGATATGCCCCCGTAACATGCGCAGGTCCCGAGCGCGACAAGGACTTTTGCCCGCTTCCGGATCTTCTCGAGACGCTCGTGGTTCTCCTCATTCCGAACGGCGCCGGTCACGAACGCGATATCGATCCCCTCGGGAGGCTCCTTTACGTCCATGATCACCGGGGAGTAGACGATATCTGCATCCGCGACGAGATCGAGAAGCATCTCGTGAAGGTCGAGCACCGCAATCGTGCATCCCGAACAACCTGCCAGTTCCTCAATAGCGATCTTCATTGCTCCGCCTCATTTCAGGACCAGTTTTTTCAGGCAGGCATTCGGGCCGGTGTGGACGATCTCCAGCTTGGCTTTCCTGCCGGTGATCTCCTCGATTGCACCGACGACGTAGCCGAAGAGCGTCTGGCAGAGGGGGCCGCCCTGATCGAGACCGTTACGCCGCAGTGTCTGGCGGACGATACAGTCGTGGAAGACGAGGTAGATGAAGGTCTCGCCGTTCTCTTCGATGATGAACGTCTCCTTATCTTCGGGCTTCCAGACCTCGAAGGAGTACTGGCCGCGAAGCAGGTCGGAGAGTTCGTGGAGCGCCCCCTCCACGTCCTCGCGCTTCTGGAAGTACTTGGCAACCTCGTGGCCGAACTTCTTCCCGGCCCGGTAGGTGACGGCGTTCGCCCCCCTTCCTGAGATCTCTTCGAGCGACCTGATCACCAGGCCGTTGAGTTTCATCACGCCGTGAAGCGTCTGCTCCATCTCTTTGGGCTTCGGGGAGCACTCAAGAGGAATGTCTTCGGAGCGATAGACGAGGTCGGAGTGGAACGATTCGTGTAGTTCGTCGATGTAGCCTGCGCTCATCAGATCACCTTCTTGAGCATCTCACAGACCTTGATGTCGATGTAGTGCCTCTTCGCCGCGTAGATGCCGCGATGTTCAAGCGCCTGGGCAGGGCAGATCTCGTGGCAGGACAGGCACCCCATGCAGTTATTCGGCCTGACCGGAACACTCACATTGTTCTGGAGTTCGTACACATGCATCGGACAGTCTTTGATACAGAGACCGCACCCGACGCACGCGTCCGTATCCACACGTATATCCATTTATGGGCCTCTGGTTGTGTGGTTATCACTTCCTGCTATTAAAACATAATTATATATCATTTGTTCTATACGTCGGATCTCTTTGAAGGCTAAATTCAAGGATTTTATTGTTTATTACAGGTCCTCCAGCCAATTCGGCCATGATTAGAATTATTTTGATGGCACCCGTGTGAACAGTCTGCACTGGAGGGAAAAGAGAGCGGAGCAGGATGGAGTCTAAGGTGCGGGTATCCGGGACCGGCCGGTTGCGGCTGCAGGGGCCTGATCTCTTCCCGGCCACGGACGATGCGCGGCAGATTGTCTCTGGAATGGCGGTTAAAAAGAAAGGGTTCGACAGTGAGTATAACAGGAAAGCCAGCGCTCAGGCGCCGTGCTTTACCCTGAAGAGGGTTCGGGCAAGCCGATCGATGAACCCTTCCCGCTGCACATTCGCTTCTTCCTCAACGTACTCGATACCGGCGACATCGGCAGAGATGCGTTTGAAAGCGCGGGATGCCCCGGATGCGGGATACTTTACCACGATCGGCTGCCTGCCGGCCGACGCACGCCGGACATTGGGGTCCTCCGGTATGACGCCGATCACCCTGACCCCGAGCAGTTTCTCCATCTGCGCGTTGTTGAACTCGTCCCCGTTGCCGGCAACCCGGTTGATGATCGCCCCTTCGACGTGCCCGCCGACGGTTTCGGTCAGGATCTTCGTCTTTAACGAGTCGACAATCGAAGAGATCTCAGGGTTTACAACGAGAATAACCCCATCGGCAATGGTCAGCGGGATAACCCCGTCCCTGCTGATCCCTGCAGGAGCATCGAGAAGCAGGATATCGAACTCACTCACCAGGTCGGCCATGATGTCTTTAAGCCGATCGGGGTTCGACTGCTGGAAACCCTGCAGGGAGAGCCCGCACGGCACCACCTTCACCCCGAACGGTCCGTCGTAGATGGCGTCCCTCACGCGGGCCTTTCCTGCCAGCACCTCATGCAGGGTCACCGGCAGGTTCTCAAGCCCCAGGATGAGGCCGAGGTTCGCCATCCCGACGTCGGCGTCAAGGATGCATGTTCTCTTCCCGTACTGGGCCAGCATCGGCCCCAGATTGGCTGTGACCGTCGTTTTGCCGGTACCGCCCTTACCGGATGCGATTGTATATACTTTTACCATGGAACCACTCATTTTTTGTGTTCTTCACCGGCCTAGACCCAGTGCCGCAGGGCATCAAGGGTATCCTCTTTCAGCGCACTCATCATCTCGGCAGAGAGGCCTTCCGACGGACGGGCAATGCCGATCACCGTCTCCCCCCGGTGGGGAATACCGAGGAGTTCCGCTCCGGTCTCGTCCTGCAGTTTTCCCTGCGTGTAGAGATAACTGTACTGCGCGGCTTCGCCCTGCGCATCAGGCTTCGTCGAACCGATGAGGAGGCCGTCTGCGGTGGCGAGCGTGAATGAGGCAAGACTGTATTTCTCGCCGATTGCGCCCAGGTACTCTTCCAGGCTTCCTATTCTCTGCGGATCGATCTCACCGAGGGGCCTGGCTGGCTCCCCGACCGGCGGCCGCACAGCACTGTCCGGCTCCCCGTAAGCCACGGTAGGGGCCGGGGTGCTTTGCTGCTGTTCTCCGGCGAGTGTCCGTTCGATCCTTGAGAGGAAATAAAGAATACCGGCGAAGCCGGCTATCACCACCAGTGTAATGACCGCGAGAAATACGTCCATTCAGTTATCATCTCCTGCTAATTCATGTATCTTCGTCCTGGATCAGGTGATCAAGATGAATCCTCCGGAGTATGTCCTTGCAATTCACCCTGAAATCGTTGACGAGCTGATCAACGTCCATATTCTCCATGTTCTGGATGAGCGTGTCAATCTCATCGCTCCCGGGTTGAGATGCCCCGGTTGCCTGCACGCGTTTCACTCCCGGCATGGGGATCCCGTGCCTGACCGCGGCCGGTTCCGGGCGACGCCCGGGAAGATGAGCCGGTACGGCTCCCTTCGGCTCTGCCGACGGCTTTGCGGCTCCCGATGCAGCCCTGGCCGGTGAGGTTCTCTTCTCCTTTCCGGTCTCGACGGTCGCAAACGGCCTGTTGAACTCCAGGGCGAGTTGTATCTGCTCAGGCGTCAGGATGTTCATTTCTGCCGCCGCTTCGCTCCCTCCGTCTGCCAGTGCTGCGTCCAGTGCGTGCTGCCCTTTCATGCCCCCATATTCGGCAAGCACCACCAGACCCTCGTTCAGCACCAGGATGACACTCTCACGGCCAAGGACGATCGTGCAGATCCCGGTGAACCGTGCTGAGCCCATCTCTTCTATCAGATCACGCGATGTCGTGGACTTGAGAAGACGATGGAACCGACCTCGTGGCAGCTGCATATAGACAACTTCAGCTCAGTGCTATAACATAAACATTGTTATTTATACTTTTGGATATCAGCCGGATGCGCAGATCCACCGGCGACTCATCTACATCCCTTCGGGAGCTCCGTCAGCCTCGCGGTTCCATCCCTGCAGTATTTTCCGGATCTCCTCTTCTGCAACCAGGATCCCTTCCTGAACGGCCGGGTCTATCTCCCGGCTGAAGGCCTGGATCGTTCCTGCTTCAATCCCGACGGTCACGATCTCCGTGACGTACCCGAGCTCACGGGCCAGTGTCACCACCTCCCCTACCCCCAGGTCATGGAGAGCACATACCGGAGTCCCCGGCGTCGGGAGCGCCTCGAAGACGACGACCTCGCCCATACGGTCGCCGATGCCTGTCATCGCATCGACGATCACCACCTTCTCGTATCCTTCCATCAGTGGTATCAGGCCAAAGCCCCCGGTGCCTCCGTCGACTGCATCGACGCCGGGATACTTCCCTCTGAAGTGGTGCATCACCGCGATCCCCGCTCCATCGTTTCCCATGAGGGGATTCCCGCACCCGATGATGCAGATCCGGTTCTTCTGCATGTCTTCTTCCCCACGGATTATATCTGACAAGGTACAAAAGAGTACTGAAAACCCTCCGACAGGGAGGAACTGTTCGTGATCCCGCTTGCGGGACGTGAGGCGTATGATCCATATCGTACCAAAACCGACCGATACGCCGGACGACAACTCGACCGGCGCTGTTATGCAGGAGCTGGAGAGAGCCAGCGCCCGATACGAGGTCCTTGATCTCAGTTCAATCGACCCCCTCAACTCCGGGCTTGAGAACGAGCTCATATGGGTCTGCGGGATCCGGCAGGACGGGCACCAGTTCGAGACCCTGAGCGTGCTCGCGCTCGATAACCAGGTGATCAACACACCCGAAAGCATCGTTGCCTGTGCATCCAAAGTGATGACGTCGGCGCTGCTGCTGCAGAACGGGGTGCGGACACCCGAAACGGCTTACATGCGTTCGGAGGCACAGGCACGCGACTTCCTGGCCCGGCACGGCAAAGTCGTTTACAAGCCCCTGTACGGGTATGACGGGAACGGTATCAGGCTCGTGACGGAAGCAGGCGAGCTCGGGCCGGGCCCCTGGTACCTGCAGGAGTATGTCAAGAACGACCGGGACTTCCGCGTCTTCGTCCTCGGCGGAGAGGCCGTCGGCGCGATAACCCGGGTCTCCGATAGCCTGATGCACAACATCCACCAGGGCGGGATCGGCATGGCGGTCCCGATCGATGAAGAGATGCGGGCAATCGCCGAGGCATCGGCAGATGCAGTCGGGATCGATTACTGCGGCGTCGATCTCCTCAGGGACCGTGAGGGCTACACGGTCCTTGAAGTGAACGGGACGCCGAACTGGCATTGTATGTCGGCCCCGATCCCGAATCTGCTGGCTCTCTACCTCATCGAGCGTGAGCGCGAGACACGGGCCTGAGGAGAGGTGCGGCGGGGGCACCGGCAACTGCTCCCGCCCGCCGGAACACTATACCGGCTGCATATGAACGCCGGATATTCTCACTGCTGGTATTCTATCTCCTTGAGCGTCTTCTCTGCAAGTTCCTTCATCCGCGCAGAGATCCTTCCCGACGACGAGAACTCCACGTCCTTCATGGCGTTCGCGAGCTCCGTCCCGAGCACGAATATCGCGTACTTATGCTCCATCTTGCTCTTATGCACCTGAGACGGATCTATCTTCAATGCATAGTACTGCGAGAATTTCAACTCCGGATGCGTTATCTCAAAAAAGTCTTTAATCTCTGTGAGAATCCCATGTAAGGCTATTAACTCTTCCTTGTGCATATTCTCTCCCAGAGATAAAAATAGTGAATATAAATATATATAAATTTGCACCGGGATCAGATATTACCCGATCTTCATGAGCCTGACGGACAGGGGGCGCTTTATAATCCCCTTAAAGTCCCGGGCAGCCACGAACTCGAGATCTTTTCCCCCGAGCTGATCGAGAAGTTTCTGATCGACAATCCGGTCGACGACAAGCCCTTCAACGCTGCCGTCCAGGTTCTGGAGCGCGCCCTCGACATCGGCGGCGCTCGATTCGAGGAGGACGGTATAGTCCGGCGACAGGAACCGCGCGATCTTTCTATCCCTGACATCAGCCATGTGTTCGCCGAGCGTCGTGGGGGGTTTGCGTACCTCGTCCCTCGCGTCCCTCTGCCGCTCCGGGGACTGTTCCTCCCCGGCAGGGCCTGCAGGTGGGGGAAGCCGCTCCGCCGTTCCCTCGTCAGGAATCTGGTCGGTGATCACCTCAACAGGCACTTTGTTCCGGAGCGCCTTGACGATCTCCTTGCGGCTCATCTCCTCGACGCTCTTGCCTCGCGGGCTGTAGGCCACGAAATCGATCTCGGCAACCTGGAGGAGTTCGCGGAGGATCAACTCGCCGCCCCGGTCTCCGTCGAGCAGGGTCGTCGCGGTCTTCTGCGAGCAGAGGTCGATGATGATGCGCGGGACGTTGGTCCCCTCGACCGCAACCGCGTTCTTGATCCCGTAGCGCAGCAGGTTGATCACGTCGGCCCGCCCTTCGACAAGGATGATGGCGTCGGAGGTCATGACGTTCGGGCCCGCATGCACCCTCTCCTCGCCGAGGTACTCCAGTTTCTCGATCCTGATGACCTCACGGACCTCGTCTAACAGATCGTCGCTGTTTATTGCGCCCTCGTCGAAGTCTTCGAGCAGGAGTTCTTTGGCGCGCTCGACGATCTTGCGTCGTTTGGTCACCCGGATATCCTCGATCCGGTCGACCTTCACGTGGGCAGTGCATGGCCCCACCCGGTCGATCGTCTCGAGCGACGACGCCAGAAGCGCTGTCTCCGCCCGGTCGAGCGACGACGAGATCAGGATCTCGCCTTTCGTTTCTCCCCGTTTTGTGGTGATCTGGACGTCGATTCTGCCGACGCGGCCGGTTCTCTGTAAGTCGCGCAGGTCGAGGTCTTCGCCGAGCAAACCCTCGGTCTGGCCGAAGATGGCACCCACGACGTCGGGTTTGTCGACCACCCCCTCGATCTGCAGAGTAAGGTGAATGAGATACTTGGTGGTTTCCGGTGAATACATGGAGTCTTGCCCCCTGTGTAAGTACAATCGCCGTATGCCTGCATGTGCGCGGACATAGGGCCAGTTATATATCTAGGGTGAAATTACTTAAATGAGATGGGAGTTCAAACATAAGGTTTTTGATGAGCAAAATACAAAACCAGATGCGTTTCGATTTCTATTTTGATATCTCATGCAGTATAATTTCCAGATCATTCCATCCGTCCCGCTGCCGGGGTCGGTACTCCCTCTCCGGACACGACTAGAGGTCAGCGGCGGAAAGGAGCGTCAGGACCCTCGATCGTGTCAGTCCGGCGACCGCCACGGTCTTTGAGGACGACGTATGCCCGGCAACGATCTGCACATCCGCACGGGCTATGGAGAGCCTCTCCGCAACGAGATCGATGATGGCACGGTTCGCCTTCCCGCCGACGGCAGGAGCCGAGACCTGGCAGCGGATGCTCTTGCGCCACTCATTATAGCCTGCAGGAAACGAAGAACGTTTTGCGCCTGCCGTGACGTCGAGTGCTATGGTGACACCTTTACCGGTCTCAACGACGGCATCAGCGTATGGTTCCATAAGAAAAGCCTCTGAAATCAGGAATGTCGCCCGGCACTAACGAACGATGATCACAGGCGGCTTGTGCCGGTCCTCACCCGATCGTACCCTATATGCCAGGCGTGCCTGTCGCGCACCTGGGTTGTCCCGCGGATCATATCCAGGCGTCTCGCCGGGTGATCACCCGGGGACCTATAAGGTGCGCTATATCGGCTTTATATTATTTATGTTCAGAGGATAAAAATCCTTGCCCGGGATACCACGCCGGCTGCGCCGCGAGATAGTCGCCGGAGGCGTATACACGTGCCCCGGCAACGATAACCTCCTCCGGGAAGACCGCATCGAGCCCCTCAAACGGCGACCAGCCGCACTTTGCGTGGAGGCATGCGGCGTCGATGCAGGTGACCGTACCGGGATACAGGGCAAAATCCGCCCGGTCGCCGGGGAGAAAACCCGCACGCGGGATGCCGAGGATGGCGGCAGGCTTCCATGATATCTTCTCGATCACCGAGGCGAGGGTGATCCGCCTCCGGTGCACCGCGGCCATCAGGAGCGGCACCATCGTCTCGACGCCGGGGACGCCGGAGGGGGCGGTCTCGAACGGCAGGGCCTTCTCCTGGCGCGTGTGCGGCGCGTGGTCTGAGGCGACGACGTCGATTGCATCCCAGCAGGACCAGAGAGCGCGCCGGGTCTCCTCATCCCTGAGCGGGGGGTTCATCCGGGCCAGAGTGTCGTCCGGCTCAAACATCCCGTGCGAGAGGAAGAGATGGTGAGGCGTCACCTCCACTGTCCCGCGTGCGGCCCCGACCGAGGCGGCGGTGCTCAGGTGGCAGAAGTGGAGCCGCATCCCCTCCGGCGCGAGGGCGGACACCGCCTGCACGGCGCGCGCCTCCCCGGCGCCGGGACGGGCGCGGTCGTGATCGGCGAGGGTTGCCGGAGCCGGGCCGGAGACCTCCTCGGCATGGACCGTGGCAGGCCCCCCGAGGGCATGGATACGGGCAAACAGATCCCTGAGAGCCGCCGGGTCGAGCCCCTCCCCGTAACTCGACGGTGCCGCGAAGGTCTCCCCGAAGGCCATCGCGCCGGCAGCCCACATTCCCGCAAGGTCGGCGTCCGGAGACACCCCCGCGTTCACCGCGAACCCGCAGACGGCATGCTCCTCCGCGTCGCGGATGCGCGCCCGGAGGAGGTCGGGGGTGGTTATGGGAGGGACGGTGTTCGGCTGGTCGACAACGACCGTCACTCCCCCGGCAATCGCGCTCATCGTCCCTGTCCGCCAGTCCTCTTTCTCCGCCTGGAGCCCTCCCCGCATATGGACGTGCATATCGATCGCCCCGGGCAGGCAGGTATACCCGCTGCAATCGATCGCTTCATCGGTACGCACCGCTGCCCCGACATGCCGGACGATGCCGCCGGCGATGGCGATATCGGCACGCCGGCCTGTCGGGAGCGCCACGTTCCGGAGCACCAGGTCGGCGTTCATCGACGGAATGCCTCCAGGTCGCTCCGGGTCATGTGGTAGACCTCAACCATGCAGGCAGGATGGTAACGCGTCTTTGACTCACGAAGGCCGGCGACACCCATGTCGCACTCCCGGTTGACGTAGCGATAGCGATCACGGAGGGCAGCCGCAGTCTCGGTCGTGATCACCTTGTAGATGTTCCGGTAGGTCTCGGGCAGCGCCTTCTCGAAGTGAACGACCGCCATCTCCTGGTTGACCGGTCCGACAATCGATATTGCCCCGATCGTGCCGCCGATCCTGATGATAAATCCTTCAAGGCCGACGGCAAAGAAGTTGTTCGCGGCAAAGAGAATGGCCTCTTTCTCGTATGCAAGGATGGGCTCGGAGTCACAGTCCCGCCACTCGCACCAGACGACCAGGAACTCCCAGACCTCGTTGATGTTCTCCTCGCTGATCGCCTCGACCGTATACGCGTACTCCCGTCCGAACCGGTTGACCTGACGCCGGATGGTGGCGTAGTCCTTTCCGGCGAGCCCGGCGAGGTCTTCCGACCGGTAGATGTAGTCGAAGAAGTCGCGGTTCGGATGAAGAGGCAGGTCAGGATAGAGTTCCCGGAGCCAGGTCTCGGTTATCGGGTCGAGCACCCATAGCGGTGTATCACCGCCCTCCCTGAGGGCAAGGTCGATGACGTCCCCGATCAGGTCGGGGTTTTTCGGGCCGATCGGCATACGGAACGCTGTTACGCCGTCGATAGTGCTTGAGAGGACGATTGCGCCTTCCACCTCGGCAAAACGGTAATCCGCATACTGGTTCCAGCAGATCATATTCGCAAACGTATTGTCGCTGTGCACCTGGGGGAACTGCCGGTAGTGCCGCGAAAAGAGCTCGCGATCGTCCAGGCTCACGGGCTTAAAATCAGCAAATCTCAGCATGCCTCACCTATTCTCCGGATACCACCGCATGGGTATGTGTCCCTCCATTCTCCGGAACCCGAGTGCGTTATAGAATGTTTCGGTCCCGGGTTCGGCGACAAGGGCGACCCAGGTGACACCTGCAGATCTACAGTAATCCAGCAGCGTTGATAAGATCATCGTTCCGACGCCCTGCCCGCGGTAGCCGGGGAGGACGACGAGGTCCTGGACGTAACCGTCCGAGACCCCGTCCGAGATAACCCTCCCCATCCCGACTGCGATGCCGGCCACGGTGTCGATGGCGACGGCAAAGGCGAAACTCCCGGCGATGAGGGCGGCAAGAGCGGCGGGATCCCAGGCCTCGTTCCACCAGCCGCCCGCCCGGTAAAGGTCTGCGATCGCCTCAACGTCCCAGACGTCCACGAGACGGACCCTGATCCCTGCCTCCTCTGTCATCGTGTCGTGCTTCTCCATATGGCCTGGTAACGGCGTCATCGTATATGGCAGGCGCGGGTCGGTATGAAAAAAGAGTAATGCTGTCTTTTAGCAGACACGCGGTACCGGATCGCCGACCGGGGGCTCAATGAACCGTTCTCCGCCGATGGCGGTCCGCATGATCACATGAGAGCCTTCGACGACCTCGCCGACGATCGCTGCGTCCCGACCGTAGGGGTGAGAGCGGAGCGCTGCAAGGACTGCCTCAGCGTCGCCGGGGGGGACGCCCATGATGACCTTACCCTCGTTTGCCACCTCAAGAGGATCGATGCCGAGCATACCGGCGGCGCTCCTGACGCTTGTCCGGAACGGGAGGGCCTCCTCCTCGATGACGACGCCCACCCCGCTCTTTCTTGCCATTTCGTTGATGGCATTTGCAAACCCGCCTCTCGTCGGGTCTTTCATGGCGTGGATCTCCCCGGCGGCAAGCGCCCGCTCGACGAGTTTCCAGAGGGGGGCGACATCCGAACGGATCTGGCCGCCGAAGTCGAATCCCTCGCGGTGGGCCATGATGGCGATGCCGTGGTCGCCGATGGTGCCGCTGACGATGATCATATCGCCGGCGCGAAGACCGTTGTCCCGCACCACCCGCTCGGCGATGCCGATGCCGGCGGTGTTGATGACGAGGGCGTCGAGCGCGCTACGGTCGAGCACCTTGGTGTCTCCGGTGACGAGGTTTGCCCCACACTCACCGAGTGCGGCGTCCATCGACGCAACGATCCGCTCGAGGTCCGCGACCTCGAAGCCTTCGGGGATGACCATGCCGCACGAGAGGGCGATCGGCCGCCCTCCCATCATGGCGAGGTCGTTGATGGTCCCGCAGACGGCGATGCGCCCGATGTCCCCGCCGGGGAAGAAGATAGGGGAGACTACATGGTTGTCGGTCGTGAATACGATGTTCTGGCCGTTCAAAGGGATGACCGCGCCGTCGTCCAGCGACTCGAGGCCTATCCCGCCGGCGTTGTTGTGCTCGAGGTTGGTGATGACGCGAAGGAGTTCGCCCATCACCTCGCCGCCGGCGCCGTGCATGAGGTTGACTTTCATTCTTCGTCCACTTCTATCTCGATATTGGTTACGACGATCTCCATACCGGAGAGGATCTCCGGGAGTTTCCCGCACCGGGGGCAGACGAACCGCTCGTTTCCCTCGTAGCCGCAGGAGCACCGGGTACGCGTCTCGACGTCCCGGCACGAGAGTCTGGCCCCGGCAAAGAGCGGGTCATCCTCGATGATGATGTTGAAGAGGAACTCCACCTGCTCGGGGTTCACCATCGCCATCTTGCCGACATCCACACAGACGCATTTGATCTCTTTTGCATTGTTCTCCAGCGCCGCCCGGCGGGCGGTCGTGTAGATGTCGTAGGCGATGCTGTACTCGTGCATCACTCCTCCATCATCGCGGCGTGGACCTGCCTGAAGATCTCGCGGGTCTCAAGCCCCTCCTCTCTGCTGAGACTCTGGATGGCAAACCCGACGTGGACGAGCACGAACTCTCCGACCTTCACGTCGACGAGGTCGAGCCTGACCTCCTGCTGCAGGTCGCCGAAGTCGACGACGCCGATGTTGCCTTCTTTTATCTCCAGAACCTCAGCGGGCATTGCAATACACATGACCTCTCTTCCTCTCCTGTTGTTTTGTTCGGATGCCAAAAAAGGTTGACCATACTGCATGGGGAAATTCGGGGCCGGGCCGAAAGGCTCACCTGCATCTCCGGGTTCCCACATCCTGGTACTAGATCTCGGGCCGGATGCGTAAAAAAAGTATGTTTACTCCTCCCTCTGAAACACCGCCTCGATCTCAGCCCGCGGGAGATCCCGGCCCCGGACCCGCATCGACCACCGGTGCGTCCTGATCTCGACCGGGATGAGCGGTCTGAAGAGTTCTCCGGTCTCGGCTTCGGTGAAGTAGTGGGTGATGATGCCGCTCCCCCGGCAAAAGGTCAGGTCCTCGATCTCGATGCCCTTCCCGGCGCGCATATCCTCGACGGAAAAGCCCCGGAAGAAGACGGAGCCTCCCGGCCTGAGCACCCTGAAGACCTCGGCCGCCACGGCCTTCCGATCCTGTTCGGGAAGGTGGCCGGTTATGTGGACAAGGAAGACTGCATCGAACGTCCCGCCGCTGAACGGCAGGAACCGGGCGTCGCCGACGGCGAGGGCGGCGGCCGCTGTGCCCGGGTGCCGCCGGGCGAGGGCGACGGCATGAGGCGAGATATCGACCGCGATTACGCTGTGGAACCGCCGCGCAAGAGCGGAGAGGGTCTTGCCGTTCCCGCAGCCCACCTCAAGGATAGTGGCATCGGCCGGGAGCCCGGGAAGCGGCGCCGGCGCTCCGCCCCAGAGGTCACCCCGCCTCCGGTAGTCCTCGTCCCAGGCGGATACATGATCGGTCACGACTCAAAGGTCGGCGCCGCCGGAGGATAATGCTTCGTGCCGTCTGCGCGGCGTGAAACCGAACCGCGATGCAGAGGTTTTCCCGGGAAAGTTTTTGTTTCGCGGAGGGGAGATCTATAGCATTGTGGACCTTCCGGACGCCGTCGCGATGATACTGGCTCTCGTGGTCTTTACGGGCATCCTCTTCAGCCCTTCCCCGGTACCCGCGGATGCCGCAGGCCGGGTCCCGGCCAGTTCCGGGC
>JAEWMO010000160.1 GCA_023457135.1 Methanobacteriota archaeon
TCCTCGATCCGTATCCGGTCGGGCTGGCCTTCCGGACCGGAGACCTGCTCAAACAGGTAGGTGGGGATTCCACGCCGGGGCTGGTTCTTTCTAGAGGAACCGAGCAGTTCTCGAAGGCTGACTCTCAATGGCCTGCTCCCGTTACAGTCGCTTTGCATCACATGTTCCCCACGTACGTTCTCTCTTCAGCGAGATATACCTTCGCAAACAAGTAACATGGCCCAAAAATATGTGTACTCACCACACTCTGTTTAATTAGTGTTGCATGTAACAAATAATTGATATAGCTTCCCTGCCACATCAATGATCATGGATGTTCCACAGCCCCCCAAAAGGCGCGGCAACCCCGCTCAGGAGAACAGTCCCGGATCGAACGCAGGCATGCCCCCAAAATGCGAAAAGGACCCACACCTCCTGCAGGAGTTCCTCGAGATCCTCCAGGACGTGATCAGTGTCGAGAGCCCGTCGGGATGCGAAGAGCGGCTGGCGAGGCACATCGCGTCCCGATACTTCCCCCGGGAGGACGGCTGGGAGGTCCGGATCGACGGCAAATTCAACCTCTTTGCCTTCCCCTCGGACTCAGAGGGCGGGATACCGCTCCTGACGGCGCACCTCGACACCTATCCCCTGAACGCAGGATACGGGCACCTCCTTGCAAGGGAAGACGCGCTCTCCCTCGACGAAGAGCGCGGCATGCTCGTGAAGAAGTACCCGATCCAGTACGGCTTCGATGACAAGGCCGGCGTGGCGCTGGCTCTCCTGCTCTCGCGGCACCTCGGCCCGCGGGTGAAGGTGCTCTTCACGACAGAGGAGGAGATCGGGCGGTGCGGCGTACGGCACGCGCTCGGCGACAGGGAGGCCGCGGGTTTCTTCGAGGGCGTGCCCTTCGCCCTCACGCTCGACCGGAACTCAACGACCCACGACATCGTCGGCACGTACAGCGGGCACCGGATGTGCCCGGATGCGTTCGTCCGGGAGCTCGAGGCGATCTCGGAGGATCTGGGGGCGCCCATGAAGGAGTGTGAGAGCAGATCCCGCGCCGACTGCTACAACATCTCCCTCGAGACGCGGATCCCCATCGTCAACCTCAGCTGCGGCTACTTCAACCAGCACTCCGATGACGACGCCCTCAACGTGGCGTTCGCGTTGAACACGCTCCGTCTCGTCAGGGAGTGCGTCACCACCCGGCGTGAGGATCTGGTCCGGGCGGCACGGGGAGAAGACGACAGGACACAGACAAAAACGCCGGCTCCGGTACCGGTGGAGGAGTGAAGGAGATGGCGGCGATGAAGGTGAACAACGCAAAACTGATCACGCGGTACAGCAGGGCAGCAATTCAGGCGTTTGCCCGGGGAGTGGCGCTGGCCGGTGCCGAAGACGGCTGCCACCTTACGAAAGGCACGTTCGAGGAGGCAGGGGGGCCGCGGGAGGCCGCGGCGCTTGTGGTCCCGGTCTATGGGCCCCACAACCTCTTCCTCGCCGGCCCGCTGGCGCCGGATGCCGGGGAACGGTTCGGCGACGATGCCGGAGAGGGATACGGGATCGCCCTCTCGTTCATCGATGCCGCGCTCCGCAGGAACCCGGAGGGGCAGTCCGTCGAGATCTACGTGGGAGAACGCGAGACGGACGTCGTCGGGATCGGGTTTGACGGCGGACCGCAGGAGTGGGTGGAAGCCGAAGCCCAGGGAGCGTTCCTTGCGGAGAGAGGAGCGGCAATGGAGGACGGGTACGACGACCGGTACCTGGCAAAGCACATCGTCACCGAGTACACCCCCGCGGCGGTCCGGCTCCTTCTTGCCGTCGTCGACGGGACGGAGTACCGGGACGACATTCTGATCAGGGGCCGCCCGGCCCGGTTCCCGGCAGAGGGCGGTGTCCCCTCGCTCGTGACCGGTGTGCCGGCCGGGATGCAGGGCGAGATCGGCCTGACGGGACCGTACCGGGGCAGTATTCCGTCCTCGTGGCCCCTTAACCACATCGAGGTCCTCCGGGTCCCCCGGCAGATCGCCGACATCCTGGCCGGCTCCTCCAGTAGCACTCCGGAGTGGCCGCAGGGCCGTGTCCCCGGCAAACGGGCCCGGATGGTCCTTGGCAGCTCGGAGGGCGCCTACTGCAGGGTGGAGTTCGGGGGGGAGAGCCTCCAGAGGTGCCTCTCCAGCCTCCCGCGGTTCCCGCGCAGTCTCCCCCTCCCGGATCGGGACCGGACCGGGGACGAACGAATACGCCTTTTGCGGGCAGGAGGGCGTGGCTCGCCGATGACGGACGGAGGACGGTATCATGCAAGAAGATAGCCTCCTCCCCGCAGGAACCGCCCTCCGGCCGAACGCCTACCGCTTTCGGGGCATCTGCGCCGACGCAGAGATCATCCCCTTCCTTACCGGTGCAGAGGGTGAGGAGCGGCTCTATGTGAAGCCCGAATCCGGTGAAACCCGGGTCCACGCCGTCCTCTCCTGGGTTCCGGGCCGCGGCGGCCTCCCCTGGCCGCACCTGGAGGCCTTCCGCGACGAGGCCGCCCTCCTCGCGGCCTACCCCTCCCTCCCCCGCGAAGCGGCCGCCGGCTGGAGCCTCCAGCCCTGCTGCACCGCCCACGACGTCTACCAGCACTGGCGGGACGGGAGCCGGCCGAACGTCGACCTCATGCCCATCGAGATCCGGGGGAGGTGCTGTTTCCTTGTTCAGCGGCATGGATGGGGTGGAAATCCACTCTACGACCCCCTGAACCTCCCGATCGGGCTGCTCGAGTTCAGGCCCGGCGCGACGGTCCCCGCGCTGCATGTCGCCGATACCGTCACGAACCTCGCGTTCGCCCACCCGGAGATCCGGCCGGCCCTCGACCGCGGGCTGAGGCAGTCGCTCGTGGTGCGCCTCGAGCGAAAGCAGTTGCTCCCGGCAAACTTCGGCAACGGCCACCGCATCAACGATCCGCGGACGACCGTTCTCCCGCTGAAGGGAGCCGGCCGGTACCTGCTGGTCCGGCGCCGCTTCCCGGCACCGGACGGGACCGGCCGGGATACCTACACCCTGCTCTCCTGGACCGGGGACGGCGCGGAGGCGGGGAGCCTCTCTGCCGACTACGCGACGCTCGATGCCCTGGTCCGGAAGCACCCGGACCTCGAGGCACCCCTCGTAAAGTACCACCAGGACGTCATGCCGGCCGCGGGGGGCGGGGCAGAATGACCGGCGGAGAGCCCCGGTTCATCGGCCCCCTCGGTTACGTCCTCCGGCTTCCCTGCTATGGCGGCACCCGGGTAGACATCATCCCCTTCGTGGTCGACGAACCGGCGGATGCGATCCGGCTCTCCCTGAACGAGCGGGTCTACACCCGGCTCCGGCCGGAAGGGGGAGACCTGCACGCCGTCGTCTTCTGGCGGCGGGACGAGCCGGGGGTCGGGATCTACCCGGACGTGACGGTATACGCGGATCTCGAGGAGACACTCGCAGCGTATCCCGTCCTCCGCGAGCGAGCCGCGGCGTTCGAGAACGCCGGGGTCCGGAGGACCCCGGGCAGCAGTGAGGAGGAACGGAAGCGGAGCGTCGACGGCGCGGTCCTGGAACCCCCTCCCGGCCAACCCACGTATACCCTCTTCCGCTTCGGGTTCGGGAAGGATATGCCGTTCGTGAGGGTCACCCCGGTCACGGGGGATGGCGGCTGCTGCCTTCTCTTCGAGCGCAGCGGGTATCGCTGCTGGCAGAAGGGATCCTTCCTGTACATGAAGGCCCAGAACCGCCCCCTGCCGCCGGGGCGGCTCGAGCTCCGCCGGGGAGAGACCGGCTTTACCGTCACCATGCACCCGGGCAGGGCTCCCCACGCCCGGCCGAAGGCGGAGGATCCTGCCGGACCTGAGCGGCGGGGGTGGGGCCGGTGAGGCGGCGCTTCGGAAAGATATCGCCCTTCTTCGATGACGAAGAGATAACTGAAGGGGACGAGCGGGAGACGTCGTTTCCTTTCCTCTGGTCTGAGATGACGGAGGACGGATTCGTCGTCGACGGCGGCAAGACAGAGAAAGAGGAGGTCCGGGCACTCTATGTGGAGGTCTGTGCCGCACTCGACCGGCAGAAGGCGCGGGTGACTCCGGAAACGGTCTTCGAGGCCGTGGAAGAGGTCAACGGAGGGCGCCCTCTCTCCCCGGAGCGCCACGCCCAGGTCATCTACGCCGCCGAGTGGTACGCCGGGCCGGGGCTCACCGGGAGGTCTCCGGGGCCGGGCCGGCGCCCCGCCCGGCGGGACCGGCTCCTCGCGCTCTTCCGGGGCGAGGCCGTGGAGGAGGTGCCGCAGAACCCGGCGCTCTGCGCCGTCTTCCCCTTCCTCGAAGAGGTCGAGTACGGCCTCTGCCTCGCCGTCCCGCCCGTCACGGTGAGCGAGGTGTACGGGGCCGCCGCCGGCCTCTACCGGACCTTCGGGGTCTGCCCGGACTTCCCGACGCTGGTCGAGCGGCTGCGGCAGGACCCGGGGGTGTTCCGCGCCGGATACGCCCCGGTCTGGTACGTCTGGAAGACGGTGACCGACCTGCACCATGTCATCCGTGACAGGATGCAGGAGGTGCTCGACGCGACGGGGAGGTGAGGACGATGGCGATGCTGATCCTCGAGTGCTGCACGAAGAAGGCCGACTACAACAGCGGCTACCGCGACGGCTACGTGCTCAACGAGTTCCTCCGGATGATCGACCACCCGGTCGACTACCACGAGATCTCCCGGAAGTCCGACCTCCTGGACCTGCTCTCGGACGAGTCCTGTTACGAACATGTCTACATCTCCTCGCACGGGGAGGTACAGAAGGGTGAGGCATACCTCCAGCTCCCCCGGGCGCGGGTCTACCCCGAAGAGTTCCCGGAGGACTGCTTTGCGAGCGCGGAACTCGTGGGGCTCTCGGCCTGCTCGCTTGGGAAAGTCGCGTTCACCGACCGGTTCATGAAGCAGACCGGCGCCCGGCTGGTCGTCGGTCCGAAGAAGGATGTGCTGTTTGCCGACAGCGCGATCTTCTTCTTGAACCTCTTCTACCTGATGCACCGACAGGAGCGGGGGGCGAAGAGCGCCCTCGCGCGGACGGCCGAGTTTTTGAAGGGAACAAGGCCGTTTACTGGGGCGTTTACGGTGCGGAGGAGCGGGTGAAGAGCAGTTCCGTCGTTCGCGACCTTTTTTTCGAATTCCTCGGGTCAAGCCGTTGATCCCTGATTTTACATTTTTTCACGAACGAAAACCATACGGAATGGCCACCGATCTTCTTCGATCCTGATGGGGTTCAGAGCCTATGTCGCGGGATCGGGACGATAGCAGGGATCCGGGGTAAAGAAAGATCAAGAAATCGTATAGTGTTTAGAGAAAACCTGCGAAGCGCCGTCAGCATCACTCTTTTATCCAATCCCAACCTCATACCGTCCCGGTTAAACTCAAAAGGCTTATGCCATCTCAAAATAAGCATTCACCAATTCACACGACCGATGCGTGAATTTGGGGGTCCCTATGCCGGTAAAAAAGAGTACATCAAAAGCACAAAACAACTGTCTTCTCAAATTTGTGCATACCGCCGACCTGCACCTCGGCAGCCCGCTGGCCAGTAGATCCGTGAAAGAGGAAGCAGTTGCCTCACGATTGATGCGGGCCACATTCGAGGGATTTGAAAACATCATCGAGCTCTGCATTCGGGAGGATGTTGATTTCCTCCTGATATCCGGTGATATCTATGATAGTGCCGACAGGGAGATCTACGAACAATTAACATTCCGGAAATACCTCAAAAGACTCTCAGACGCTGGCATACCGGTCTACCTGGCATTTGGAAACCATGACCCCCTCGACGGGTGGGCGGCCCGCATCGACTGGCCCGGTAATGTTCACGTAATGAGTGGTGATGAGCCGGAATGTGCCTTCTTCAAGGGAAGGGACGGTCGAGAAGCTGTCATCGTCGGGATGAGTTACCGGACCAGAGAGACCTACGACAACCTGGCTGTCCGATTCCCACAAAAAGAGAAGGACTGGCCGTTTACTATCGGGATGCTCCACTGCACGCTGAGTACAGGCTTCGGTCATGAACCCTACTCCCCCTGTTCGGTGAGCGACTTAGTCGAACGGGGCTATGACTACTGGGCATTAGGCCACATCCATAAGCCGGGAGTCATCCGGGAAAGCAGACCTGCCGTTGTCTACCCGGGCAACCCGCAGGGAAGGGATATTGGGGAATCCGGCCCCCGGGGTTGTTATCTGGTATCCGTAGACAGCAAGTACAACGCCGACTTACAGTTTATTGAGACCGCACCCATCCTGTGGGGGGAAGCCGAAGTCTCCATTGAGGGGATTGAGACGGAAGGTGATCTTCTTGAGAGGATCCATGACACCCTGACCCGGATAAGGAGGAACTCTCATGGAAAGGCAGTTCTCTGCCGTCTCACACTCACCGGGAGAGGCAGGGTTCACGCATCCCTCGTTCGTGAGGGCACGGTATCCCAGATCATCCAGTCGTTCGGAGACGATGAAGCAGGAAAAGCGGATTTCGTCCTCATCGAGAGAATTGTCGACAGGACCGAGCCTCCCATCGACCGGGAGCGGGTCGCACAAAGGGCAGACATCGTAGGCGACGTCGTTCAGATCACCGACAGCATCCTCAAGAGCGATGAAGCCCTGCTCGCACTCCAGCCTGTGCTCGCCGATCTCTTTGCGAGCACGAAAGGACGGGAGTACATTATCGGACCGGACCTGGACGAGTTGCGGGAACTCGTGAGGGTTGCAGAGATCTATCTTCTCGATCAGTTTGTCGGGGATGAGTCGCCATGAAGATCAACGGATTTTATATCGATGGATTCGGCATATTCCACGATACTGAATTCTCTCCGCTATCTTCGAGGATTACAGTCGTTCAGGGCCGTAATGAGTCGGGAAAAACGACACTCCTCGCGTTTTTACGCCGGATGATCTTCGGATTCCCAAGAAAAGCAAAAGGGGTGAACCTATATGAACCTCTGAACGGCGGCATTCAGGGCGGCCGGCTCCTCATAGAATCCGGAGCGGGAGCCCGGTACATGCTCCTGAGGGATTCAGGTAAAAAGACTCCCCAGATATGTCTGCCGGATGGTTCGCGCACAAACATTCTCCCTTCAAAACTTACCGGATCGGCCGATCAATCGTTCTTCGAGAATGTGTTTGCTTTTGGGCTGGACGAGCTGCAGAACTTTGAGACGTTGTCAGCAGAGTCAATTCAGTCTCATCTTATGAGTGCAGGGGCAGGGATGACAAAGATACCAATCCCCATCGTGCAGAGAGATCTGGCTGTCCGGATAAGGGGTCTGTATTACAAGGGGGAAAAAGGCGCTCCAGCGATCCCGAAGAAGATCAAGGAGGTGAAAGAGTTCGAATCGAGCCTCAGAACCCTCTCAAAGACGAAAGCAGAGTACGACTGGTGTTGTGAGGAGAGAGAGAAGATCGAGAGGGAATTGATCCAGATCAAGCAAGAGAAAGCCCGGGTGGAGAGGGAGATCAGGATCAAGGAGAAGATTCTCGGTATAAAGGATGACTGGGACTCATACTGTCAGGCAATCGAAGAGCGTGAAAGGCTGCCGGCGCTCGCATCGTTCCCGGAAAAAGGGATAGACCGGCTTGAGTTACTCAATGAGAAGATCGAAGATCTCACCTCGCAGTACACAGAGAAGGAGATAACATGTCTGCAGAACGCCCGGGAGATCGGTGCGATTGTCCTGGACGAGCGAGTACTCTCGAACGACAGGAGAATCCAGAAACTTGATCGCGAGAAAGACAGGTACCTTTCAGACCGGCAGGAGGTCCAGAACCTGGAATGGCAGTGCAGTAACGACCACAAGGAACTGATGGATCTCGTCGGGTCCATTCAGAAAGGGTGGACTGAGGAGGATCTGCTCTCGTTTGACGTTTCTTCTTCTGCGAAAAGCCGTGTTGATACGTTCGAGAACGACCTCAACCAGTACGAAAGGGAGATCTGGGAACTGAACCGCCAGCGTGAGGACCTGTCAAAAACGATCTCTACCCTGCAAGACGAAATCGAAGCCCTTAAAGGAAGAATTCCTGAGCGCGTGGAGAGTATCTCCAGCGAGCAGTTAAACCAACAGAATGAAACTCTGGAGTATCTTGCAATCCACGTACCAAAACTGGAACAGAAAAAGATCGAATACGACCATATGATCCAGCGGGAAGCAGAACTCGGTACCGAATACCAGCAGCGAGCCGCACTGACCCGGCCGGAGATCCCGGTATGGCCTGCAGGCGTTTTCGTGGCTGCAGGAGTTCTCAGTTTATTGGTGGGACTTCTTCAGGGATCAACTCTCCCAGGGGGCGTAATCTTTGTTCTGCTGATGCTCGTAGCGCTCATATACTACAGGTCGGTGAGGGGCGGTCAGAGAGAGGCAATCCTCGAACCGGGTGGAGTCCAGAAAGAGGATCTACTGAGTATGGCTGATCTGCGCCGCGGCAAAGAGGCAGAGATCCGGGACCTGGAGAAGGACATCCAGGAAAGAGCAAGATCCTGCGGGATCTCCAGCACCCCCGACACTGCGGCAGTTGCAGCGAGACGAAGAGCGGTTGAGGAGCTATCCCGGCTGGTGACAGAGAGAGACGGAATCTATCGTCAGATCAGGGAAAAGAAGGCAGTGCTAGAAGCGTCGGAATCGGATCTCCTGAATCAAGAGGCCGCCATACAGACCCAGGAGAACGATCTCGGTGTGCTGAAGAACGAATGGCGGAACTGGCTTACATCTGCCGGGCTTGACACCGCACTCAGCCCTGCGGCCGTTCAGACCGTATTCTCCACAGTTAAGGAAGCGCGTCAGAAGTCGAATATCACTGCCCAGAACAGAGAGAAACTTGCTGGACTCTCCACAAGAGTCTTGGATTTTGAGAGCGAGGTAGCGAGTGCCCTTGGAGCATGTGGGATGGTGTCGTCGGGGTCTTGCGATACCGACGTGCACGTACTGGCCGTCAGCCTTGAAAACAACAGAAACACCAGGACCAGATTGGACACCTTGCAGAGCGAACAACGCCGGCTAGAAGTAGAACTCAACGCACTCAAAGAGCAGACAACACAGAAGGAGGAAGAACGAAGCAAACTCTTCAGGTCCGGTTTTGCGGAAGATGAAGATGGATTTAGGCGTAATGGACAGGTATGGGCCCGAAAGATGGCGTGTACAACTGTAATTAACGATGCCGAGTCCCGATTGAGAAAGGCAGCCGGACGGGATGAGAACTACCCGGAATTTATTGAGACTCTCAAAGGTTCCGATTTCCCCACCGTTGCTCAGGAGAAGGATCTGCTTACGCAGAAGTTATCCGGGATTGAGGGGACCGGGAATGGGCTGCATGTCAGACTTGGAGAACTCAAGAAGGACCTTGAGGATCTCGAGAACGACGATGCAGCATCAGTATTGCGGAACAAACGCGAGGGCGTTCTGGAAGATATCCACATCGACTCAAGAGAATGGGCAAAACTTGCCATCGCCCAGTATATCCTCGATAAGGCCGTAGAGAGATATGAAAGAGAACGACAGCCGGCTGTTTACCAGCAGGCCCAGGAGTACTTTACCGCTATCACCGATGGGAAATACCGCCGGGTCCTTAAGCCGATTGATTCGGACGAAATACTTGTTGAAGATAAAAGCGGGAGAAGGCTCGAGGCCCGATCATTGAGTAGAGGCACCACCGAGCAGTTATACCTCGCACTACGCTTTGGATATATATCCGAGTTCATCAAGCATGATGAGCCGCTGCCGGTCATTTTTGACGACATCCTCGTCAACTTTGATCCGGAACGGAAAAAGAACAGTTGTGAGGCAATCTCACGACTCGCAGAGTCAAATCAAGTCCTGTTCTTTACCTGCCATCCCGAGACCGTTGAGATCATGCTGGAGAAAAATCCCGATGCGCAGGTGATCAACCTGGAGGGTATTTGACCAAGGTACAGGCCGAGAACACGTTTCCATTTTCTTTTGGGTATCATACAGATATCACATTCATCAGTTAGAATTGAGTTCCGGTGACGCAATAGTGGAGATCGGACCAGAGACGTTTCTTTTCCAGACAGATACCGTCCCTCGAACGCCGAGAACATGCGTGGCAACCTATTTAACTTCCTATAACTAAATGGGCACTCTGGAAAGCACGTATGCCGGAATGCCCACGATGTCATGGAGCCAGTCTCGTAAGGACAATCTTTGGCACCTTCAAGTGTCCACAGTGCCTCTACGAAGAAGGTGTATTCAACCCTCCGATGCCTGCCCGGAAAAATAGTGAAAAGCATCTCAAGTCCCGGGCAAGTTCCCGTTCAGGAGGTTCTACCTCAGGGTCTCTAAAGACTAGGAAGCCCCAACGGTCTTTACGGAGACACAGAATGGAGCAGAAGCAGGAAGCACGTGCGATGATACATTCCTCTTCCAAAACTAATCACCATCCGCGGCCAGATCAGTCTATTCCAAAAGGACAGAAAGAAGGAAGCAAGAGAGCAGATCAGAGAGTGATTGAGCAGAACTACAAATTCGATCTCACGAATCTCGTGAACGAATACGGGCATGATGTTATTCCCGGTCTGATTAGAGAACTCGGCTCTCAAGAAAGGCTAAAGAGAAGGTTTGCCGAAGATATGCTCGTACACCTCGGCCGACCTGCAAAAGAGGACCTCATCCAAGCCCTTGAGGACAGAAACCCGGTGGTACGGCAGCAGTCAGCAAAGATATTAGGGCAAATAGGCGATAGGTCTGCGGATAAGCCATTAGTGAAGTTACTACAGGATTCAGACATAGACGTCAGGCGAACTGCTCAGGAAGCACTTGACCAACTGAAGAGTTAATACAGAAACTCCTGGAGCAACCCTCTCACCCGGATCCATCCACTCCTCACTTCCTGCACAGCAGGTCTTTCACCGGCCCGCCTGCGTATCAAGGACCACGCTCTGCCCGTTGATGGACACTCTTCCGTCCACACAGAACGTACCCAGCTCGCATGTCTCCCGGAGCGGGCATAACCCCGTCTCAGGATTCCTGCGACCGCACCCGAACTTGGAGAGGTGCCAGAGCGGCTCGTCCACGTCCAGGGCGATCATGGGCCGCCCATCGACCGAATGGCCTTTGACACTCTCTGCCCAGGCACGCCGGACATCAGCAAACAGGTCCTCAAGCCGGCCCTCATACTTCCCGTGCACCACGCCGAGGCAGAGCGAAGCCCGGGCAATATGGATGTCCACCGGGATCGGGACGCTCTCCAGGTTTTGAATCGTATCGATCCCCGCGTTGTCCCTGAGCATCCGCAGCCAGAGCGGCCCGATCTTGTTCCCCCGCAGGAAGGGGAAATCAGTGTAAGGTCGGCCGTCACCGAGGTGCTGGTCATCCTTTAACCGCCGGAGGATTGTCGGGCCGTCATAGCCGCAGTCGGCCAAGAAGTTCCGCGGATCGCCGCCCCATTTCTTGTAAAACGAGAGGGCGACCGTGCGCCAGATGAACGCGTCCTGCTGGATCTTTTTCGAGAGCCCGTGCTTCTGCAGGTCGTCGACGATCCTCGAGTAAGGTGTCTCGTGCAACGCTGCAGGACAGAAGAGATACCGGGTTTCCGGGTCCTCGTATGTGCGTCGGGCGCTCTCCCAGAGCGCGTGGGCATCCCGCTGGTAGTCGATCGCCACGGTCAGGGTAAGGAAGAGGATCTGCTCCAGCGAGCCGGCCTCGACACCTTGAGGAGGCCGATCTTCGGGCATATCCGCTCTGCCGTGAATGCCAGTTGTCCTGAAGGCTTCGTAGAGCAATGGTGCGATACAATGGCCTTTTGGGATGTCGGAGGAGAGCGCCATATAGGGAGGTCGCCTGAAGGTGGGATAAGGTTGCCGGAAAAAACCTAGGAGAATGGGCAAAAAGAATCTGCTTTCAGCCATAAAGTAGAAGGTGCAAAGGACATTGTGATAAATTAGTCCTCAGTTCTCCTTGCAGGAACCGGATCAGTCTCTACGAAGAAGAGAGTTTGACCATCTGAACATGCTCAGAGATCTCTTCAATGAACTTACTCATAGATGACTCTTGGGTATACAGCACCACTGTCTCCTGGCCTCGGGTTACAGCAACGTAAAAGAGCCTTCGTTCCTCCTCCTCGCGATCTTTCCTGCGCCCTTTTACCACAGGTTCATAGATATCAGGATTCTGCAGCTCACAGGGGAAGCCATAAAGATCCTGAATGACGTTCAGAACGATAACGACGCGTGCCTGCAACCCCTTGCTCCTGTGTACCGACATAAGAGGCACGGAATTGAACTTCTGTGCTTCAGTAGATATCGGTACACTTTTTGAGCGTGCATAGCGGAGGATCTCATCACGAAGGTGAGGACGCTTGACGATCCTTGATAAGATCATAATATCACCAGGCAGATAGCCTTCTTTTAACAAAGATTCGACATAGTCGACACAGTGGTGCGCTACCCGGAGAGAGTACCGATACGCATTTTGCTCTCGTACCGCTATAACCCAGACTGCTACGGTTTCTGACTTATTGAAGGCAACAGTCTCTTTTTTTAACTGAACATCGCCATTGTGGCATATGATTGCTGCACCTGTTCTGACGATGGATGCATGACTACGATAATTGACAGTTAGATCGGTCCTCTGAGGATGAGCGAAATAGTCCGAGAATCGCACAAAGTAATCCACATTTGACCCGGCGAATCCCATAATGCTCTGCCAGTCATCGCCGACGCAGAATAATTTACAAGCAGGATTCTTATCCATAAGAGCTTTAATTAGTTCATATCGTTGAGCGCTGATGTCCTGGTATTCATCCACCAGAATGTGGTCGAATGTATCCCTATAGAGGCTGTCGTTATCGTGTAACGCTCGTACAGCGAGATTGATCATGTCAGAAAAGTCGATAAAATCGTTCGAGCGAAGGTGTTGCTCATAATCCCTGTAGATCTTCAGAGCGACCCGGGCAAACGTCAGTTGCTTTAAACTCCAATGCTCTTCCTGCAGCCTCCGCTCAATGTCGTCAGGCGTTAGATTGTATGTTTTAGCGATAACGATAAAATCCGCTATCTGCCCTCGAAGTGAGTCGACCGACTCCCGACACTCCTTCCAGACCTTGTCATACACTTTGGGGTATGGAAGTTGAGTAATTTCAAAGGAAATACCCGGGTTTCTATCGTGAAGCACTTGTAGTAATTTCTCTGAGAGTACTTCCCCGGCGGGGGTGTTGCGAAGCTCCCAATGATACGTCTCAACCAGCCCATACTCATCTTGTGAGGCAAACCGCTCCTTTTTCAATGTCATGCCTTTTTGATAGGCTGCAGATGGATCCTCTCCCTCGAACCACTCGGGAACCCTGCCGTTTTCATCCACAGCCCAGTGTTCAATGTGCAATTTGTATTGGGGAAGGTAGAAGTCGGGTTTAGGAATTAAAATATCACCGTTTTCATTGACGTATTGCATCCATTCAGCGGGCTTTTCATACTCGACGGAGATCTCCTCTCCATTAATGGCATGAGTGAGCAGAAAATTCAAGATACTCCTCTCCGCTTCACTTTTTACAATGACACCGTTAAGAGCAGTATACGTTAACCCACGCATATAGTCATAGAAGTCCTTCCTCTCTTCAAAATCCACTTCATTCTGCAGGACTTCAGCATCATCATAGTATGCCATGTAGCGGGTTACAAGTCGCTGGAAGTCTTCCGATTCTAGCCCTTTGACATATAGGGTTGAAATGAACCGCTTATACCCGTGCTCGGAGTTGTCCCCTGAAAACTGTAATCGTGGAACGGCACGGTTGGCATCCAAGCATGCCTTCTCGACAATCTCTTTGCCGAGTGAGTGAAACGTCTTGATCTTCACTTCCCTATCAAAGCGCTCATAAAGTCGGTCTCGCATCTCCTTGGCAGCTTTATTCTGATAGGCAAGTGCGAGAACTCTGTCGGGATGAATTGTGTCCGGTTTTCGGTCTAGAAGATATGCGATGCGCGTGATCAGAACCTCTGTTTTCCCCGAACCTGCACCCGCGACAATGAGATTGTGTTTATCGTCGATGATGACCGCACGCCTCTGATCTTGATCCAATGGAAAAGGAGCTTTTCTGAAGAGGTAGTCATACTCCTGCAATCGCCGTTCGACGAAATGGTCGTTAAACTCCCGTATGTACTTTTGAATCCCCATAACTCGCAAGCGTGCCGCTTCCGCTTTATGGACAAAAGCGTCTGGTAAAAGGTTGCTCCAGGTCAGGATGTGATCGCAGATCTGAAGCTGCTTAGAGAGAACCCCCTCATACTCGGAGAGCATAGTGTAAGTCAGGTAAGTATCGCTGGCTTTGATTTGAGCCAGCAGCGACTCTGCCTCCTGAAGAATCCTGTCAACACGACGTTCGGAGTCCTGTAATAATCTTTCAGCAAACTGAGCATTGAGTAATCTGACCTGTTGTTCAATCTCTTCGATCCGGGAGAGGCACTCATTCACACGATGGTTAAATGCGTCAGGAAAGAGCTCGCTCCTTTCCCGGATAGGTTCGTAGGTACATAGGTAACCAGAGAGACATCTTTCGTAATCTGACCGCTTGAAATAAGGTAAATTGGTATCGCAGCCTTTAACCTGGGCAAGCAGTGACTCTGCTTCTCGCGCGCTCTCGGTAACTCGGCACTCAAGGTCCTGCAGCGTCTCGTCACGGCGAACTGTTAGCGTCTTGATTCGATTTCGAGTTATGAGAAACAAAAATATTCCGATAATGAAGGGTATCAGCAGTACGCTGATTTTAAGCCGGGCATGTTGCACCTCTATTTCACGTAAAGTGCTATTAAAATCTTCAAGTTCTGTATTTAAGTCCATTTGGATGTGTTCCCCAGATCGTCTTGGTCGTATCAGGTGCTGTCAATGGATCAGTGGCGATTTGTATGTGAAATGCACTTGATGCCAGAACAAACCATAACTATGCTGGATAGCATATCTGGAACTTTTAACTTTTCGAAATAAGACCGGCCTCAAAAAGTAAGCGTTACCTCTTTCAGAAGATACCCGACCAGATCGATATCCTGTTACTCCTCAGCCGTACCGATTGGGTTAGGAAAATTCTCCAGAGGAATCCCTTCTCGTCTTTGGAACTATATCTTCTGAAAAGTCAAATTATCATGCCAAGCCTTCCAAGAAAACATTCTTTCTTTGTTCAAAATCGTCCGGCAACGAATAGGGAGAATATTTGTCCTCCCCGTTGTGCTGTATCAGCAGCCCTTTACTAATGAGCACTTGAACTGCATCGTCAAGGGCCTCTTTTGAGAGAGGGAGCAATCCAAAACTTCTCCTTTTGTTGAGATACGCATATAATATCCAAGCATTACCTTCGGTCTTTTTCCCTCGCCCCTCTTCAAAGAATGTCTGTAAAGTCTCAATGATGATTTTCCACTCTTTCCGTGTAGGAGTACGAGTCTCATAGCCATCGTTATCGTCTTCAATAGAGTTTGATTTCACATACCAGATGCCATTGATGAGATCGACCTCGATGTCAAGTTGTTTATTTTCAGCCACGGACTTGATAAAACTGCCAAAGCTCGAAAAACCGATCTTTTTTTCCGTGAAAGAGGGATCTAATTGTAATATCTTGAACTTGATGCTTGCAAAATCGGTCTTTTTTCCTTCATCTTCTAAGATTCTGATTGCATTTCTTAGCAGTTCGATTGCCCCTGATACCTCGGTCTCAAGGCTAAGATCCTCTTTCTGGACATTCCCTTTAATATCAGCAATAAGTTCATATGAAATGAATTCATCGCAGTTTTTCATCATCAGTTTGCTAGTAAAGGCTTCGCCACTGATAATAATAATGTACTTACCTAACTCCCGCAATTTTTGAATAAGAGAAAGGAAATCGCTATCACCTGAAACGATGGCAAAAGTATTGATATGTGGGTTGTTTATTGCGATCTCGACCGAATCAATGGCTAACTTAATGTCTGCACCGTTCTTCCCATTACTAAATATAGCAGGCTTTTCGATAAGTTCCAACCCATAATTCATAAGGGGTTCGCGGTATTTTTTATTCAGGACCCAATCGGCATAGGCCTTCCGAACACGGATCGCTCCCACTTCAGATAGCTTTTCGATAATCGGTTCTATTCGAAAATCGGTTTTATACTGACCCTTCAAACCTCGTTCAATGTTTTCAAAATCAATGAAGAGTGCCAAGACCTTCTGATCCGTATCCATTCATATCAGTGATCGCTTCAATGAAGTCCTTAAAAATCTTTGTGGTTTTGGCTCAGCAGAAGTGCTGTGTACAACCCTCCAGACATTATCCCAGTGCCAGGAAGGTCGGGATACGAACACCAACGAAGAGTGACAACAGAACCACAGATTTAAGTGAATAGTTTCATTCCAAGTTGCATCAAGCATCAAACCAAAACCAACACCCATATCTCCCCGGCCCCCGATCTCTCCTGCAACAATAATGGACCTCGCCCAGTACCGCCGGATCAACAACATCATCGAACGCGACAGCGCCGACGCGACCTACAAGTACGCCCTCCTCCGGGGCGTCATCGAGATCTGCCAGCAGTCCTCGCTTCTAGCCATCCGCCAGCAATACATCCATCTGGGAACTCCGCGATGGTCCTACAACAAGTTAAAGCTAATCGTCTCAACTGCAAAAGGGAACATTTTTAGGGTCCCATATGGAGTATAAACTTACTAAAAAGCCAGGAAGATTGCATGCTCGAAACATGTCAGGATATGTTAGAATGCGAGTCCACGTTGCAGCAACATCTTCCATCGGTAAGATTGTTAGGGCAGCTTCCTCTTACCGACAGCGACCTTGAGCGAGTGTTCGAATATATTCGGCAGAATCTTGAAGGGAAGGTTAATGCAAATCTACCCGACGCAATTAAAGATATGCCGACGATCCTCGCCTGTTACCTCGTGTGGAAGGGGATTCAGGACTATGATGAGGGAACGTACTGGATCTCGTTAAGCAGCGAGATCGGGCGCCTGGATACAAACCAGCAGATCAAACTCGGAAGATTCTTCCGGGAATTCATCGGAGCGCATGACCTCCTTTCTGTTGAAATTCCTGGCTCACTAAAAAACATCACCCCAATTCTGCTGCACGGCATCATTCCCAGGGCACAGGTAGCCCAATTCTTCGATCAGGTCGTATACCCGCTCGTCCGCAAGGAACTCGTGAATCCGAGGAGCAAATATGAACTTGCATTCTGGCTTGAGAATAGGGTGATAGCAGCAAAGAGGGCAGAACAGTTGGAAGCCCTTCAGAAGAAACTCAAACGGCTGGAAGAAGCGGAGAAACCTATGGGCGGGTTGAACCTCTCTCAGCTCGATCATAAAATTCAGCAGATTGAAGAGCAAATCGCCCAGGAAGAGGCAAACCTCGCAAATTTACAAACTGAACTCAATACAATACACTACAACCCCACCGCCCTCACAGGCATTGAGGAAGACCTCAAGACCGTCCAGCGGTTGGAAGGAGAATACGAACAGGGTCTCAGGGAACTTGCAGAACAAAAGCATGCTCTTGACAAGAAGCAGAGTGGATTTCAGCAATACAGCTCGTTAGGGATTGATGATCCGCTCACAGTGAATGGCCTTGATGCATTCCGGCATGCGGCGTACACCGCAATCATCGAGACTATGACGGTAGCGCTCGATAACCCGGAAGAGTCCCGCCACTCTGGAGCTCTCGTTCTTCTCGCAGCCCTCTGCGATGCGGTAGCCAGAGGAAGTCTCTCACTTCCCGAAGACCTTGTAAGACAACTTGAAGTCCTCCGCTCCACGTATGAGACCATAGAAGATGAGATAGAATCCCCGGCAACCACAGAAGACGATTTTTGCAGCGAAGAGAGCACTCCAACTCCTCCAGAGCCTGAGTCGGCGACCGATACCGAATTAGAGACGAAAGAATGCAACGCTGAACCCCTCCCACCTCACAGCGATGTGACGGCACCAGCATTCGGTGACGACGTCATGGACCCCGATATCACCTCTGCTCATGTTCAGGCATCCGACGTCATGACGCCGGGTTCCGGGTTAACTCTTTACCTGAGCCCATCCGCTGAAGACGAAGGTCTCATCCTCATGAGCAGATATGCAGGTCTGCATGATATGTATCTGCTTGAGGATCATCCCGATAACCCATGTTCCGATGCAGGGACGCCGAACCAGGAGGACAGGGATCTTACGGCCCCCGAGATGACCACCGCACACCCCACGAATGACCGGATCCCCGAGCCTGAAGATTCCCCGCTCAGTTACCTGCCGGAGTCCGGGCACTGTACAGATTTAGAAGGGTCCCCCTCTCCTCCAGAAGATGCCCTGCTGGTTCACGAACGTGACATCCAGCAGGAAACCTCTACGAAAACTGACACCCCAGCCATCGGATCCAGAGGGAGCGGGCGAGAACAACCAGTTAAACAGGAGGTCACTCATGATCTGCCTGAAGAACTGGTAATCCAGGCACCCCTTGAACCCAAAGTGCCATCAGTTCCCCTTGAACCGGAATCACCGATGCGGTATGCAGAAGACACACTGCAGTCGATGGGCCAGATGGTCGAGAGTACACCCCATACCAGGACGGCGAAGTCCCGGAACCGACAAAATCTGCAGGCAGAATCGCAAACCCCCGGAGCCATCTCAGCGTTCATCGATGCTATCATCGAGACCCTATCGCAGCTCTTGAGAGGTCTGGGAAGGTAGAGGACCTCAGGCATCGAGCCCGATTTCCTCGAAGAAGTCGATCACGACCCGGCGATCGAGATTCTCGTGACAGAACTGGTTCTGGTAGTTCCGCAGGCATCCATAGCAGCTTGCGTGTCCCTGCGCCGCACCACAGGTGCATGCTTTCACTTTCTGGTATGCGGCATTCAGGATCAATCGGAGGGTTCCTTCATTTTCGACTGCCCGCCTCACATGCCCCGCTCCTCCGGGAACATTGTCGAAGAGGACGAGTGCCGGCTCGTTGAGCTTATCTCTGCCGGGATAGAGAACCCCGTCAAGATCGTCACGGTTGACTCCGAGTGAGGTGCTTAACCCATCGAGGAGCGCATAGAGGAGGGAAAGCCAGAAGTTCTGATCCGTATTGGAGTAACCCACGAACTCAAGTTTGAGTATGTCTGTCAGGTACTCGTGACCGAGATCGTATGATCGGAACGAGCCATTGCAATTCCTCCCAAAGGCATTTTGATGACTGTTCGGGATCCTCTCAAACCCGGGAATCGCGTAACCACACCACTCACATACAAGGAAATGTTGCGCATTTCCGTTATTGACAATTGCCAGTCTGCCGTGCGAAGCGGATTCCGCTTTCAGTGTCACCCCACCTGGCAGAGGCACCTCAAGACCTTTTTCTGCAAAACAGTCGCCCGAGAAATATGCACGTGTTGAATACGTTTTCCGGGGGCGTTTGTCGGAGACACGCTTTGGCTCGGATTTACCGGTCATGAACCCAAACTCGGGAATAATGAAGGTGCCGCGATGTCTACTACCGCGTAAATCACCCATACATGCCTCACAGGTCACGAATTCTTTCCCTAACTCGGAGAGTGCGCAGTGATATCGGTGGCACGTATCGCAGATCACGTAGTCGTAAGTAAGCCAGCGGCGCTGTGGATTACGTTTGATATATTGGCTCTCCCAGATGCTTCCTGCGGCTACAACCTGACTGCCGGGGGCATACTCGGAGAGGGCGATCTTGAGGTCACGCTGGAGGTCCAGACTGCGAGCCTCATCTGAGGCATGCAGCACCTGCAGTTCAACAACATCCACCGGGAAACCGTATTTCGGGATGATGTTATGGGTTGAGAGGAAGTCGATGATCGGCCTCGCCCTGATGGTCCTGATGAGATATCCAATGGCATCCACCCTCTGACCTTTAGCATAAAGTTCGTTAGAGATCTCTTTTAACCCCCTTACGTCTTCCCGGACAGTGGATGCAGCCTTCGTCATGAGACCTTTATCCGGATGATCATCACCTTCGTAATAGAGGTCCTCAATAAACCCCCACCCACCAATGTCAATCTTTGTATGCAACCCGGCAGGCGTGATACGCTGAAGAGATTCTCCAAGATCCGCCGGATGTTCCCGAAGGTATGCGTGAAGAACAGCCGGTACATCCAGATCCTCGTTAAAGAAGAAGCCTCCCACATCCCTGAATGTATCCGGGTACTTCCGCCAGAATGCGGCGATCGCGGTGGCAAAGAGATGCCGCTTGACGATCTTCTCGTTCCGGATCTCAAAGAACGGGGGCCGGATAATACCCCTGACGAAAGGCATGGGATCTTTGAAGTAAGAGAGGTCATGAGAGCGGCGCTGGCAGAACGTCGTCACAAAGGCAGTGGAATCTGTCCGCCTTCCGGCCCGGCCTGCCCGCTGAATGTAATTTGCAGCCGTCGGAGGCATGTTCCGCATGAACACCGCCTCAAGCTCGCCGACATCCACTCCGAGCTCGAATGTCGTCGAACAGCTGAGTACATTGACCTTTCCGTCCAGGAAAGCCTGCTGTAACTCGGTTGCGGCCTCATTACTCAACTGGGCAGTATGTTCTTTGGCCTGCATCGGAACCGGCTCGGTCTCGGTATAGAGGATGCGATAGTGATTCTCGCCTCTCAATTCACCCGGATCGACCGGATGAAGCGTCCCCTCGCACCGGTATGTAGGACAGACCCCGCGAATATTGTAGAGCGTAAGCGTCTGACAGCGGTCGCAGAGGTACCACTGCGTACCCGGATCTATGAGCGGCGACGTGATCTCCCACCGCTTCAGATCCATCAGGGTACCAACACCCTCTTTTCTGAGGTGTTCCTGAACAAAATATCCGCTGAAGATAGAATCTCCACCAGGAGCTAAAAACTGCCAGATCCCTTTCAGTGTTGCGCGGCAGTCCTCATCAGAAACGCTGCTTGCACCCTTCCTTGCAACACGGGTGAGATAATCCAGCCGGGTATTGGAGTAACCTGTTTTAGGAAGCCAGCTGAGAATATGATCCCGTTGAGAGGAGTCCGATTCCCGGAAGTAGAACTGGAAGTTCCGTGGCTGAAAGAAATCATCTTCCGGGCTGATACCGTCAGGGAAACGAAGGGCGCCACTCTTTCTGAAAGAGTCAAGCAACACCTGGAAGAGGATCCATGTTTCTTCTTCGGACAGACACCAGGGTTCGCCGAGAAGCGGTGCCGGAGGCGCCCAGCCATCGGGCATTATAGGACGGAATCCGCACAGTCCCAACTCTTCAAGGCTCCCCTGTATGCTGCCGGAGGTGAACTCATACATCAACCACTGCAGGATCTCGCGGCTTCTCTTTTCAGGCGTGTATCCAGGGAGGAGATCAATATTCCGGACCTTCTCCAGAAGCGGCTGCGCACAATCGATAATGCGCCAATGGTTCTTGAGAATCCGGTCTGCGTTCTCCCTGATGACCTGGACGATAAGAGAACGCCGGGCAATCTTATCGTACGTCTGGCTCAGGTACGGAGCGAAGTAGGCAGCGTCCTGGCGGCTGTCGGAGAAGACCAGCAGGTTGCGCTTACCCCTGCGCCCGGCAACCGGAGATGCCTTTACCGGCGCCCACGGATTAACGGGTTGGTTCTCGATATCAATCTGATCCCTCTCTGGCATATCGGGAAGTTCCTGGTAGATCGCTGTTGCAAGGACAGACGGTATCGCGTCCCTCCCCATAACAAATCGCGACACAACCGGCCTCCCGGGGCTGAGATGGGTGCAGACAGGGCATTTATGCAACGTAGCCCCAGGGTAAGCGATACGAATTAAGGGGATCTGGTAATCATTTCCACACGAGCACACGGGCTTCACACGCGTGGCTTTGTCGATGGATCCACACCGGCCGCAGAGGATATACTCCTCACCTTTGATACCGGCACGCGTACCGATCTCGACCTCATCATCCTCGTTATCGCTCTCCGGGAAGACCGATGATGCAAGCAGGAAGTGCTGGTCCGGCGTCTCGTCTTCGTAGTATGGGAGCACATTCTGCCTGAGGAACGCCTGACCTCCCGCACGCTCGATCTTTCCAAGAAGATACGGAGCGCCGCAGTAACGGCAGGTGCCGAGTTCAAAGATGGGATACTCATGGCCCGCCACGTTCACACTCTTCGCCGGTTCGAGGTAGAGTCTTTTATCGGGGAAGAACCGGAGGTACGCCCCCTCTACCGCCCGGACGAAGAGATGGTAGCGTGCAGAGAGCAGGGAGGTTTCTGAGGGGTGGGGATGCACCATGCCGGCAATCTCAACGAGGGCAACGATTGCCTCCGTATCCGCCCGATGCCCATCACATAAGAACCGGCAGACTTTGTCGAACCCGTCAGGACCTTCAGCAAGGTGACGCCTCAACCACAGGAGGCGTTCATCCCCTTCCAGCACATGGAAGAGAAACGCATGTGCGTCGTCACCAGCCCGTCTACGTGCCTCATCGAGAATCTCCTGCGGCACCGCATGGCGCAGACCGGACTCATAGAGTGCCTGGACACCCCGCCCACTGGCAGCAAGGGTGTCCCGCCAGGACCGGTATACACCCGGATCCGGTGAACCCCATCCGTGCACATCCGGGATCTCCTCCCGCTCGGCGCTAATGACATCCTCCGTCCTGAACACTTCACTGCATAATTGAGCGGCATAATGTGCCACCGTCGGATAATCCTCTTCGCCGCCGCCAAGAGTGGCGCTTGTAGCGATGCACTGTAACCGACCGGGCTCACTTCGAACAACCCGATCTTTCAGCCGCCGGAGAAGCATTGCCATCTCAATGCCCTTGGCTCCGGTGTAGGTATGCGCTTCGTCAAGAACGATGAACCTCCAATTTTTTGAGAATTCACCATCGAAGAACACATTGTCACCGGGACGCAGGAGAAGGTACTCGAGCATCGCATAATTGGTTAAGAGGATGTGCGGTGGGGTCTCGCGCATCTTCGCCCGGGATATATGCTCGTTGGGGAGCGGATCACTTCCATGAATCTTTTTGTATTTTTCCGCTGCCTCCAACTGCTTTTCGCGGGTCTCTCCAGTATATCGGCCGAACGTGATCTCCGGGCATGAACTCAAAAGCCTCCTCAGGCGTTTGAGTTGATCGTTAACGAGCGCATTCATGGGATAGAGGAGGAGAGCCCGAACACCGGGATTGAGCAGGCCCAACTCCTGCTGCCGAAAGAGCGCATTGAGGATAGTTACGATGAAGATCTCCGTCTTACCGCTCCCGGTGCCAGTTGCGACAACGAGGTTGCGTTCCTCTCCTACAGCCCTGCGGATGGCCCGTTCCTGGTGCAGATAGAGCGGCCGGTCAAGAGGAAGCAGATTCTGGTTAAGAGACTCGAACCGCGGTGAGAGGATGCCTTCATCGATGAGCTGGCGGATTGTACACCCTTTTTTAAAGGGGGGAGTCGCCTCAAGAATAGGTCCTTTGACAAATTCATGTTCTTCAATAGTAGCCTTGAATAGAGCAGCGAGATCAGGCTCGTTTATCTGGAACGTCGTCTGGAGATACCGCATGTAACGCTGAGAAATCGACTGCGTTGTCTTAAGAGGGTTCAGTGACATAATATAGCCCGGTTATTGGTAAGATCCCCTTTTACGCATTCTTTTATCAGGCTTGCTTTTTTCATCGGCTCTGCCTCTTCCAGGACCCTGCAAAAGCAAATGACCGGTCCCTATGACATAAGATGAGGGACGCTCTTCACTGATCCTGAAAAATTAAGCATTCAGTTGCTTCAGGGCATCTTTAATCGTCATCCATACGTACGTCGTTGGACTCAGTTTCCTTGCCGGATCATACCACCGAACCAGCGCCTCTTCAAGTGGGCCAATCACGCTAGTATCGCCAATAGCACCGAGAGCTTTGGCTGCTCCCCATACAACCAAGTCGTTTTTATTCTTCAACGCCTGAGTTAGGAGGTCAACGGCATGACGATCGTTTATTTTTGATAAAGCGCCAATTATAGAACTCCGTATTTCAGTCGGATTTGCACGTTCCGAATGAATGGTTTCAGCATCACGCAGCATGATCAGCAGTGGGTTTACTGCAAACGCCCCAAATTTTGGGAGATATCGAGCTGCCGTTTTTCGTTTATCGATGTCCAGTACTAAGTAAGACATAAGTCCTTTCAACAATTGTTTACATGCAAATTCGGCAGTCTCCCGGACTTCAGCATCCAGATCATCACGCAACTCTATGAGAGCAGGAATGGCCTCCAGACTATTAATTCGTCGAAGGGACTCCGCTGATGCCCTTCTTATATCAGTGGAATCATCCCGGATGGCTTCCATAAGAGCGAGAACAACTTCCCCATCGCTAAAGGTGCTTAGCTGCTTTATAGCAGAAATCCGCCTCTCATGTGACGATGTTTGCATCTCCTGGATTAGTTCAGCGATTCGTTTCTTCTTCTCCTCAACACTCAATTTACCCTGGATACCAAGAATATTCACAGCGATTTTACGAATCGCTTCATTCTCATTCCCACTCCTCGACAGAGCAAACAACTTCTGAGTAATCTCCTCATTTAAATGAAACTTCGCAAGTGCAGCAAGTGCTGTAATCCGGAGATCGAGGTCCCGGCCCTCATCAAAAGCGATTGATACAAGCCGTTTAAATGCATCGTGAGAACGGATATATCCTAACGCAGCTGCAGCCTTACGCTGGACTGCCACAGATTCATCGTCTAATAACTCAATTAACGGTTTAATGGCATCTTTACTATCGGTATTCCCCAGTGAAGTTGCCGCTTCACCCCGGATGTCGGGATCAGGATCGTTGAGAGAGTTCGACAATGCGCTTAGACATTCTTTCGTGTTCCCGTGACTCAGAACTTTTAAGATTGCAATCCGGAGATCTCTTGCAGAATCAGGATCATTCAGCACTTCAATGAGCATATGCTCCCTTTCCAGGCTGAAGTTCTTTCCCAGCAACTCAACAGAGGCAAACCTGACCTCCAGAGGCATCCTGGGATCCGTTATCACAGCAAAAAGTGCCGTCTGGAGTCGATCATATTGTTCGGGGTAATACTCCAACAGATGATAATTTAGGCGACGTATCGAATAATCTTCCTTGAAATCGCTTATCCCCTGGAAACGTCTCTCGAGATCGTCGGATTCAATCTCACAAATTAACCGATCAATTCCGGGATCGACTTCCGGACGTTCTGGTCTGCCTGATGTATTTCCTCCGGATTCAAAGGTACTCTCACCCAATGCACGATCCTTACTCTGCTCGATACGGATCGGGAAGACGTTAGGTGCCTTTTCCTCCGGGGGTGACGCTGGCGGACGGCTCCAATCATTGAGAATCCTGTAGAACTGTAGATAATAGATGCCGGGAGACAGCGGCAACTCGTGATTCCCCTGAATTGTAAATGTCCGTGCCGAAGCCGGGATCTCTCCAACATATACCCGGGATGCACCCCCGGACTCCTTCTTCCTCCAGAGAAGTAAGAAGCGCTTCTGGGCAGATCCGTACTCCTCCCACTCAATCTTGATTATGCGATTCCCCGACGAATCGATCGACACGTGGGGGGAACTTAAAAGATGGATATACCAGCGCTGAAGGGAAAATAGAGGAAAGTTTACGTCTCCACCACGTTGATCCCCCATCGTGAACTCAAAGCGCATGAGCTTTGCATCGGTTGTCCTGAACGTATCGTTGAACCGGGCAAGGGAGAAGTAACCCTGCCCGTTGACGAGACGGCGGGTGACAGTCTGTGCCTGGGGCAGCATTGACACCGTTCCTGTACCACAGAAGGATTCAGGTAAGAATACACGAAGACCCGGATCAACACCCAGCGACAGATAGTCACTGTCAGGAATTATCGGAATGGAACGCTTGAGCGGATATATGGTCCCTGTCGCCTCGTCCTCAAACCGCCAGGCCGCATGAGGCACTGAAATCGAGAGCATTCCCTCAAAGACACTGTCATCTCCAACAGAGTATCGAAGTTTCCCCTGGATCCTGGGCACCAGATTCGACGTTACTAAGAATCCCGTCCCGATAGTCTCCATCTTCACGGGTCCTTCCGGCTCAAAATGAACCGACTGAGGACAGGTAACCTCGAGCTGAACCGGCGATTCATCCTCGGCAGGCAAAAAAAACGGCTTTGAGAACCGGTATGAGACGTTGGGAAGAAACACACACTCCAGCCGGATGTCAGTCCTACACTTTTCATTACGCACACGAATGGTGAAAGCACCTACCCGCTCTTTCCCTAGCAGGCCCGGGTGACTGAGATCCACGGTGCAAACACGCCTGTCGGGGTCAATCTCTGCTCCCTCCCGCAAGTCTGCAAGTGGATGGAATATCGGCTCTAATGTTGAATCCCGGCCGAGCGGGTGAATGGAGAGAACAGTCCCGGAGAGAACCTCTTCGCTCTTAAACGAGATCTGGAATTGGAGTGGGGAGTCAAGGACAACATTCCGTCCGTCGATCCGGAGATGCCTATCAAAGCACTCTGGATCGATATGGAGATCAATCGGTGTAAATTTCCGATCATCTTCACCAGAAATTGCTTGAAAATCACCTATCGAGAGATCGTTAACCGGATCGACGACGTAATACTGGTAGTCATACCAGTCACCGAAAAGGCGACCGGTAAAGAGCACTGCAGTTTCGGGGGTTATGGCCGGTTTACTCCGAGTAAGTAGGATGAATCTCTTCGATGGAAGTCGTTGTTGCTCAACGCACCTACCGCTCTCATAGTCGAAAAAACATAGAGGGTCTGTGTGACTAAATCCATCGAGCATCCACGCTAAAGGCGCACCGGGCGCAGATAATTCAACACGATAGTAGTGCGAAGGACGTTCTATGCGGACTGTAATCTCTTCTGTGCTCACTCCTCCCTCTGCATAATACAACGGGAGTTCTTCTTCATGGAGGATCTGTGAGTTATCCTGAATGATGAGTGATATGTGATCGAGCTCTTCTTTACACTCGAGTATTTGCGATGGAATGGTTAGGTGAATCTCACCATGACGCTCATTAAAGACGAAGAATGGTTTGTTTGGGGAGAATTTCCTGGAACCGCCCTCCCGGGATCCCCCCTGCATCTCCTGCTTTATCCTCCACCAGGTATCAAACTCCTCAATAAACCAGACTGGCAGGGCAGGCTTCACCCTCGTTGTCTCCACGGGGTCGGGTATGAGTCTGATACACTGGCTCAGAATACTCTCTGTGACATCACCGCAATACGTGAGGAACCGTATGATCGGCTTATCAACGTAACCAAATGGTCTGGGTTGGACCCCGGAGCCGTCGTCGAGGAGTGCAATCTCATGGTGTAACCGATTAATGAGCTCCTCCTGCCGCTTCCTCACTGTGATACCTCTCGCCGCCTTTTGCGCCATCTGCTGGAGCCGGTCTCTCTCCCGCATAAGGGTGGAGATTTTTTGCCGACTTCTGCCGACACGGCTGGTCATATCGGAATAAGCACCCTGTGCGATCCGCTGTTCGGCGAAGTACTGTGAGAGCGCCTGAGAGATGGCCCGTGAAGCCTCATCCGGGGTGAATACGTTATAAAGGGCCCCGATGCGCTGAATCGACTCGTCGACCTTTTGTAACCTCAGTTCATCTCTGATAATAGCATCCCTGTTGTCCCGGATGCTCTGTTGCAGTGAAGAGAACAATGCGTATTCAGCCTGTATTGTCTCCTCAAGAGCAAGTATCATCGAGTCCGGGCTCACCGGGTTCTCCTGAGAAGCAAAATTCGTCTCATACCCTGTAGAGATTGGAGCAGGGAGCGGGAGGGATGTAACTGGTTTTGAGGAGGATTGGAGTTCAACCTCATCGATTCCGGTATAGGAATCGGGTGCAAACAGTCCATAGAGTTCTTCACGGGTGAGAGTATCCGATAGGCTGAGCGTGTATCCTACCCAGCGCTGGACCACCGAATCAAGGAGTTGCCGTGCGCAGGAGGGGTCTTCAAAAATTTGGGCATATTCTTGTGAAATGGTATAATAACCAGCCGTGTTTGCCGGAGAAGTCACAGGCGTACTGTCATTTTGAGGGAGCTGCGTCAGATACTTGACCACCGAGTATCTTTCAGGCCGGGTTGAATTTCCAAGATACTTCATGGGTTGCGTGAGGAATGTTTTCCGAGTCGTTTCAAGAAAGTTATGGTATTTTGAAGCAATATCGTCGGGGATTTTGTGGTTCTTCAGGTCGGTAGTAAGTGCTTCAAAGCCACCGTTAGAACGGTAATACTGGATAATAGGGCTCATGCTCGTACGAACACTAAGTTGCCTTCCAGTATGAGGGATGGGTGATTCTCCATGCATCTGGGGAATAAATGACGGGTGAGAGAACAGGGGGTAATAATACATGAGCAACTTACGTTGCAGAAGCGAGAAGGGGTATATGCACATCCCGTTCCGGATGATCTTATCCTCATTAAACTCCTGAGCGATCTCGATGATCGCTCGCAGAAGAGCAAGTTTGTAGGTGGACTGAATGACGTCATTTTGAATAATAGCCTGTATTTCCTGAAGGTACTTCAAATCCATTCTTCCGAAACGTCCATTCGATTTATGTGCATATAAATAGGCTTGATCTGTAATTTCAGATAGTATGCTGGATGTCTATAATCTCTCCAGAACAATCGACGTCAAAATGCGCGAGCATATCCCCGACCACCCGCTCCTCGGCCTCGAGGCGCCGGGAACCGGCTGGCAGGACCGGGCCTTCGACCACCTCGCCGAAAAATGCGCCTACCTCATCCACGTCCGGGGGTACGCGGCATGGACCCCCTGACCTGCCCCTTCTGCAACCCATCCAGAGACGAGATCGTCCTCCAGAACGGCCTCTGCTACGCCCGCTACGATCGATACCCCGCGAGCCCCGGCCACCTCCTCCTCATCCCCTTCCGGCACATCCCCACCCTCTTCGACGCGACCGACGCGGAGCACGCCGCCCTCCTCGCCCTCGTCCGGGAGGCGAAAATCCTCCTCGACGAACAATTCCACCCCGACGGCTACAACGTCGGCGTGAACGTGGGCCCCGCCGCCGGCCAGACGGTGATGCACCTCCACGTCCACCTCATCCCCCGGTATGCCGGGGACGTGGCGGACCCCCGGGGCGGGGTGCGGGGGGCGGTCCCGGAGAAGAGGATGTACTGAGTGAGTCGATACCGGGAAAAACTGTAACACGTCAAAAAGGCAGATAGAAGTATTAACGGGCAAGAAGCCGCTCGATTCCGTTCGGTCGTGAATCAGGGGCGATGTCATCTGCCGGATTTTGCGGCACAAACCGCCGTGACGTCGCAAGATCACCTCCGCAGTCTCTGCACGCCGCCCGGTGCCGGGGCGAGAGCAGCAAAACTGTCGAGAAGAAGCACTTCAGTCGTCGGGGCCGCCCGGGCACCCTGGCGCCATGGCATCCCTATGTTAGGCCATTCCCCAATCGTTCCCAATCTTGATTTTAAAATATCAACCCATAGCCACTTATTGTGTGATCCAGGGTCAAATAATTGAGATCATTCCGCCAATCTCCGCCAATCCGATCCCTAATCTTCCCCAATCCGTGTTACAAAAATATCAAAGGATAGAGGTTTATTTTTCAAACTCTTGCAGGAAATTGGGATCATTTTCCCCAATTATCCCCAATCATGCCTCTTCTGGAGGGAGGGGGGTGAGCACCCACTTCGCGCCCCTCGTCTTCCCGACGGTCACGATCGTCCCCTCCTTTCGCATCTCCTTTAAGAGGGACTTGATGAACTCGCGCTTTTGCTTCTCGTTCAAAGCATCGGAAACCTTGTCCAGCAATAGGTCTTCAATCTCCGGCCACCGCGCTTCACGATATGTCCGGAGGTACGCCACCACCATATCCTTAAAGTACGCCCTGTCAAACGACCGTTTCCGTATATAATCAGCCTGCGTATCGGTCTCGGCTGCCACGCGCTCAGAGACATACAGGTTCGGGTGCCGCCCCTCGATAAGGTTCTTCTTCCGCAGGATCTCCCGCTCCTCTTTCGGGATAGGATAGCCCTTCTGCACCTTATCGAGAGCGATCACATCCGCGAGCGTCAGATCCTTCCGTTCGATCAGCATCCGGGTATACCGCTCGTCGATCAGCCGGCCGGGAATCGTGACCCGCACCACACTTTCTTCGTCGAGATCATAGTCCGGCATCGGGAAGTTGCGGTCCCGCTGTATTCTAAACATCCGCTTGATCCCGCTGCCGATGGTATCAATCATGTTCAACTCGACCATTGCGCCGGCAAGGAAAGGGTTTCGATACTGATCCGACGGCATATCCCGTTCAATCACGCTCATGACGGTTCCCGGAATAAACTCGCCGCGATTGGTGAACATCAGGGAACCCGGCCTCTCCGTCACCGTGATACGGGCAGCCTGCCGATAGTCCTGGTGGGCGATGCAGTTATGCAATGCTTCACGGATCACCCAGGGGTCATACTGCGTCACCTCAAGGGGGAACAGCGTCTCCCCTGAGATATAGCGGACGGTGAGGTTTCGGACCTTGCTAAAAACCCTATCGACGGTGAGGATCAGCGGTAGGCCGAAGTGGGCATAGTCGACCTCGATCTCATCCTTGTCCCTGAGAACCCAGGTGATATGTGCAATTGCAGGTGAGAGAAAGTGTGCGGCCTCACTCTTTCCCAGGAGGACAATTGCAGCATTCGTAAGCCGACCATGACTGCAGACCTTTGCCCTGGCAAGGAATGAAAGTTCATCCCACTCGTCGACTTCGCCTGCCAGGTTCTGATGCTTCTCCTTGTATTTTTCCCGCGCAAAGGCGATCGCCTCAGGATCGAGATCCGCAAGAGTGGCTTCCTCACAAACCTTCGCCGACCAGTCGTCCAGAGGGGCCTGCCAGCGTATCTCTTCGATCTCGTGGAGGGCAAGAGGTCCGAGAGACTCATGGATACGGCCATATGCAACACCCTTCCAGGTAGTCGGGATACCACGCGTCGCCGCAGGAATCTCAAACATCACCACCCGCTTCCCATCGACCATGAGTTCATGAACACTGGCAAACGTCATCAAATGATTTGTATGCTGGGCGATCTGCTCTTTGAGCCGGTCAAGGCCAGGAGGAGTGAGCCGATAATTTGAGCCGACAATCTTTCGGGGCGGTCTGTCGGTGATGCCAAAGAGCAGCCAGCCTGCCGGTTTCCGATACAGGTTGGCCTCATTGCTCAGTGCCGAGAAGTATCTACCCAGGTCATCGAAATCAAAGTTGGTCTTTGCCTCCTTGAACTCGATCCACTCGGTTTCGGTCGGAAGATCCATCATCTTCCGCAGTTGAGCACTGAGATCCCCGGACATCGCCCTCTCCTCTCGGTCACCCTGTTTACATAAAAGATGAGTCAGTTCCTCCTTAAACCTCTTCCTCGTCATCTGCACGGCCGCCAGCACGATCAGACATTTGATCCGGATACAAAGGGAAAGTCTCCTCACTTGAGCAGGACACGAACAGACCTGGGGAACCGGGACTTATGATGCGTGATATATGCGTGATGCTGCGTGATTCCGATCATCTCGATTTAACCCCGCGAGGAGGATGCGATGCTCCGGCAGAAGCGGCTTGTCCGCAGGGTGCGGCGTTCCAGTGAAATACGACAGGTCGAGGGGCTGAAATGATAAGTACCCCGCGAACCCCGGTCACCTCCTCCTCATCCCCTTCCACCACGTCGCCGGCCTCTTCGGCGCGAGGGATGCAAAGCAGGCCACCGTAGTTGCTCCTGTCCAGGAGCGTGGGAATCGCCGTCCCCGCACACTCCCCGACACTACCCATTCCCATTTCCAATTACCTCCCGGCGGCCGCCTTTTCGGGGTCCCACTCGTTTGAGCCGACCTGCCTGTTTGAGCTGTCGGAATTGCCATTCAGTCCCTTTGAGCGTGATGCCAATCTCTTCGGCCAGCTCATTCGTACTGATAGTTGGGTTGGCTGCAATCAGCGCGAGGATCTTTTCCCTGGTTTTCTCCCGGGTTTTTTCCCTGGTTTCTTCCCCAGGTTCGCCGGTACCTCTACCCCTGACCCGGCGGATGATCGTCCGGAACCCATACACTCCCGGCAAACTCCGGCTCCGGCACCCCGGCCTCAGTACAGTGCCGGATCATGTCCCGCGTCCCCGTATCCGCTCGATGTAGCCGGAAAGATACATCGGTTCGGCGAGGAGGGGGGGTTTTCGGCACCTCCCCGGCCGGGGGTATTCCTGGACGAAAAATTCAGGCAAGCCGGTGGGATTGGCACGGACTATGATGAACGTCCGGGTCGCAAACAATCAAGGTTAATACCCGGCCGCACCATCGAATAATTGTATGAAGGAGCCCCGGCAAATCGCCAGTTCTCCTGTTTCCGACGGGTTCACGGCGGTCCGTGAGGAGGCGGCATGACAGTCCAACCTTACGTCCCGGAGCCGCTGCCCCCGGCAGGCATCGACTGGGAGGCTCATATCCCGCAGATAGCGTCGGCAAACCGGGCCCTAGCCCGGTACGACGGCATCCTCCAGGCGATCCCGAACCCACGGCTCCTGCTCTCCCCGCTCCTGACGCAGGAGGCGGTGCTCTCGTCACGGATCGAGGGAACGCAGGCATCGCTTGAGGACGTCCTGCGCTTCGAGGCGAACCCAAAGGAGCCACTCCACGGTACAACCCTCGCCGACATCCAGGAGATCATCAACTACCGTGAGGCGCTGAATACCGCGGTGGAATCCCTCAAGACCCGGCGGCTGGATCTGGCCCTCGTCTGCGACCTGCACAGGATCCTTCTCTCCGGCAGCCGGGGCATGGACCGGGAGCCGGGGTGCGTCCGCACGATCCAGAACTTCATCGGGCGGGACGCCCGGATCGAGCACGCGATCTATGTCCCGCCGGCGCCGGAGGATGTTCCCGGGACGCTCGCGGACTGGGAGGCCTACCTGCAGCGGGAGGAGAAGGACGTCCTTGTCCAGCTCTCCGTCCTGAAGGCCCAGTTCGAGCTCATCCACCCGTTCTGCGACGGCAACGGGCGTATCGGGCGGATGCTCGTGCCCCTCATCCTCTACGAGAAGGGGCTGATCGCAAGCCCGATGTTCTATATCAGCGCCTACCTCGAGCGGAACCGGCCGGTCTACTACGAGCGGCTGCTCGCGGTCTCCCGGGACGGGGACTGGAACGGCTGGATAACGTTCTTCCTCCACGCCATCGAGGAGCAGGCGGGGGCGAACGGCCAAAAAGCAAGGGCGATCCTCGACCTATATGACGAGATGAAGCAGACGGTGCCGGAGGTGACCCGGTCGCAGTACGCGATCGCCGCGATCGATGCGCTCTTTAAGGCGCCGGTCTTCATCCCGTCCGAGTTTTACGAGCAGACCGGAATACCGAAGAAGACGGCAAACCGGCTCCTCCAGCAACTCCGGGAGCAGGATATTATCACCGCCCTTACAGAGGGCGGGGGACGGCGCGCCACGACCTACGTCTTCTCGCGCCTGATCGCCATCACCGAGGGAGACCGGTTGTGAGTATTCTGGTACCGGCAAACAGATTTGTGTATATCAAAACCCCGAACCGATATACACAAACCCGATTCCAGGAAGCGGTTGTGGATCGTAGATGATCCACAACGGAACTTGTGGGTCACAAAACGCAATATATGACCCACAAAAGTGTTTGTTGGACATGGGCGACCCACGACGATCGAACCCGGCCGGTCGCCGGGCCCGTGATTTGCGGCGCGAGGGTGGCGGTATCAGCGTGGGAGACAACGGGGGTTCGCGATCGGCCGGGCATTGGCGCGGGCGTGGTATATCCGGCGTACAGGGACTCCGGGGGGAGCGGGTTGGAGAGCGGCCCGGCGGGGTTCTACCGAATGAGATAATTCTGAAATTATAAGCCCGTTGAGAAAATCTCCTTCCGGCACATCCCCACCCTCTTCGACGCGGCCGACGCGGAGCTCGCCGCCCTCCTCGCCCTCGTCCGGGAGGCAAAGACCCTCCTCGACGAACAGTTCCATCCCGACGGCTACAACATCGGCGTGAACGTCGGCACCGCCGCCGGCCAGACCGTGATGCACCTCCACGTCCACGTCATCCCCGGTATGCCGGCGACGTGGACGACCCCCGGGGCGGGGTGCGGGGAGCGGTCCCGGAGAAGAGGGTGTACTGAGAGGCTGAGCGGGGATACTTCGCCCCCGCCTGGCGAAAGGTGCCTGCAGGAGCAGGCCGGCGGCATCCGGCTCTTATTCAACCGGGGGAGAGGCTCGCGGGCCCCTGCCTTCCTGCACCTGCCGATCGTAGTCCTCCACGAACCCCATCATCCAGCAGGCGATGGAGCGGAAGGTCTCCGGCGACATCCGTGCGTCGAAGACAATCCTGCGCTGTATGGACTCGACGACCATCTCGCCGTCCTCGCCGGCGCGGATCTCGGGCAGATCGTAGTAGAACGCCACCTGCCCGAGAACAGGGGTTAAGGTCCCGTAGACCCCGTTCACCGGGGTCACGCTGCATGCCGGGTCCCGCGACACCTCGATCGCCGGACGTCTCTCAGCGGACATGAACCTCTGCCTCCCCCGGCGCCGAGACGGTGATCCTGCCCGTGGCAAACGGGCTCTCCTGGCAGTGCGTCCGTGCGGGCCCGGTCTTCTCCCCGTGCACCTCATCCTCACGCGACGGCAGGAGCCCCCGGTAGAGGGCCGCGATCAGGGCTTTCCCGAGTGTGGTCGGCACGTAGAACGATGCCTCGGTGTTGCCGACGTCGTCGAGGCCGCGGACCTGCCTGGCGATGAGCCCCGCGTTTGAAAGCGCCTTTAAGGCCCTCGATACCTCAGGGGGCTCCGCCTCGAAGAGATCCCGGATCTGGTTGAACCGGAGCCCCTCATCCCTCTGCAGGAGCGCGATGTAGATCGCCCATGCCTTCCTGTTCCCCAGAGGGGCCGTGGCATTGATGATCACCGAAGGAACTTCGGATAACTGCCGTTCAAGGATTGCCTCGTTCATGATTCACACCCGGATCGGATACGATTCTATATTTGTTACCCCGATATATAATTTTGCGCAGGCAGGTTACAAATTTGATACCTCAACCATTTATCCATACGTAAACCGACACTTCCTCCGATGGATCTCCTCTCCGGGCTCAACAGGAACCTCGATTATTCAGAGAGGCTCAAAGACGAACTCACTATAGGTCTGTTCGGTTCGTTCAGGAGATCGCATCTTGAAGCGTTGAAACGGCACCTCCGTGAGCATGAGGGGTTCAACGCCCGGATATCCTACGACCTTGCGGCGTCGCACCCGAGAAGACGGGGAGAGGACGATCGCGCCTATGACTTCCGGCTGGCCAGAGCCCTGATCGAGGAGAGCCGGGTGTATATCGTCCACTTCTTCAGGGAAGAGGAGGGAGAATACGGTGTCAACGATTCGGCCACCCTGGAGATCGGGATCCTCTACGGTCTGAACGTCGCCTCCCCGCAGGCGAGCCGTTACACCCTCATCCTCTGCGAGGCAGGCTACGATGCGAGGAACATCGGTGGCATGCGACGCGGCATACGGCCCTCAACCGAAAGAGTGTGGCGATGGCATGATTTCGAAGATCGTGACGAGGCAATCCTGAACGCGACCCAATTCTGCTACGATTGCCTGCTGGACTACTCCCGTTCGCCCTGAGTGATATGAGGAGGCGTGACAGCCTGTCCCCGGCATATCCGCGGGCAGGATCGTCGTTTTTCGAGAGATCGGCAGGAGGGCCGGCACGTGAGTTGCTGCTCGCATCCATTGTGGAAACGTCGCCCGCTCAATCGAGACCACCCGCTACGCTCGCCGGGCAACGCCCGCCAGTCCCTTCGACGCAGAAGAGATCGCCCTCCTCGCCCGGGAGGCGAAGACCCTCCTCGACGAACAATATCGCCCCGACGGCTACAACGTCGGCCCCGCCGCCGGCCAGACGGTGCTGCACCTCCACGTCATCCCCCGCTACGCCGGGGACGTGGCGGGCCCCGGGGCGGCATGTGCGGCGAGCAGATCCCTCCTCGTTTTCCAGTCGCGGCCGCGTGCGGCATCCGCCGTATGGATCCGCTACTCTTATGAACCGGGCGGGATCACCCCCTTGCGAGGCCGGCAGACTATGAACGTGATTGTTCTCTATGCGAGCATGTACGGGTCGACGAAAGGCATTGCGGAGTTCATAGCCGAAAAACTCAGGCAGCACGGCCTGGAGGCGGAGGCACGAAGCGTCGATGCGGTACCGGAGATACGAGACTACGACGCCGTCGTGATCGGGAGCGCCGTCTACATAGGGCACTGGATGCGGGAGGCGACGGAGTTCGTGCGGAAGAACAGCGGCGTTCTCGACGGCCGGCCGGTCTGGCTCTTCTCAAGCGGGCCATTAAAGCCCGGGCCGGAGGCTCTCCCGCCGGACGCCCCGGGGATCGAGCCCGACGAGATCAGCGAACTCCGCCGGCTCGTCCATCCCCGGAATACCCGGGTCTTCTCCGGCGCACTCGACCCGGCGAAACTCGGGTTCTCGCACCGGCTCATCCGCAGGCTACCGGCCGCCCGCGATCTCCTTCCCGAGGGCGACTTCCGGAACTGGGACGATATCGAGGCATGGGCGACCGAGATCGCCCGCGAGATTGCCGTTCCCGCGGCCTAAACCGCAGCGAGGAAGTCTGCCGGCATCCTGGACGAGATGCCCCGGATCCGCGATCCGGGGATCCGACCGCAGGCCCAGAGGCCACGGCTGCTTTCTGGCACAACAGGGCCCGGACGGGGAGAACAACCGTGATACAGAAGAAGACGGGAGGCTTCCTCCGCCCGGATGGTCGGCATGGTATGCCGGAGACGTGGCGGAACCCCGGAGACGAAGAACTACCGGAGCCGGCCCGGCACCCCTCAGTCCTGCCGGATCCGCGAGAAGAACTCCTTCACGCCCCCCGTGACGACGAAGGCAACCCCCCGGGCCCAGACCGTGAAGAAGTCCACGGCGACGAAGAGCAGCGTCTCGTCCGGGAACGCGTGGTCGCGGACGTTCCGGAGCGAGAAGTAGGCGAGCATCAGCCACGCGGTCGCGACGAGCCCCTGGCCGAAGACCGAGATCCAGAGGCCCAGGGTGGAGAAGACCAGGGCCAGCGAGTAGCCGAGCAGGCTCGTCGTGAGCGCCGAGAAGACGTTCAGCACGGCGCCGCGGGTCATCACGTCGCGGAGCTGCGGCACGAGCATGACCGCGAAGAGTATCGTTATGCCGGTTATGGCGAAGTCCTGCCAGGTCGTCTCGATCACCCGTGCACACGCGGTGCAGCATACAGGTATCGACCTGGAAGCATATCAGATCACCAGATTCCAGCCAGATACTCCTTCTCCGCGGCGACAGCCAGGTCATGCCAGCCGTCGGCCGGCGCATACCCCGAGAACCGCGGGGAGACGAAGAGCCCGGTCCCGCCGTTTGCAAGCGTCCAGACCTCCTGGCCCGGGGTGAACCGGCCCGCGACCTCGTCCTCCACAGCGTGGTAGACGATCGCGTCGATATTCTTCACCACCGACGCAACCACCAGGTTCGGGGCGAGGTAGGACTGGTCGGTATCCTCCCCGATGAGGAAGACGTCGCCGGTCTCGCGGGCGGCGTCCACGATCCCGGTGTTCCCGGAGCCCGCGATCATCAGGATGACGTCGACGTCCCCGGCACGGAGGCCGCGGGCGAGGTCGCCCGCACGCTCCGGCATCCCGAAGCCCTCGAAACTCTCGCCGACGTAGAGGACCGTCACGTTCACCGCCGGGTCGTATGCCGCCGCCCCGGCCCTGAACCCCTCGACGAAGGGCTCGATGACCCCGACCGGCGCACCGGCGACGGCGCCGATCCTCCCTGTCTCCGTCATGTTCGCCGCCATCACGCCCGCGAGGTAGGAGGCGCCGTAGGGGACCATCACGGCGTCGCAGGCGTTCGGGAGGCCGAAGTCAGCCTGCTCGAGGGTGACGAACCGGATATCGGGGTTCTGCTCCGCCCACGCCCGCGAAGCGTCGGTGAACTGGAACCCCTCGGTGACGACGAGGTCGGGCTTCCCGGTGAAGTTCCGGGCGGAAAAGACGGCGTCGAGGAGCGCGAGGTCGTCGTAGGTGAACTCCCGCTTGGTGAGGTCAAACGACGCCTCTGCCCGGAAGAGGCCGCGGTAGGCCGAGTCCGCGAACGACCGGTCGCCCTTCGCGATCGGGTAGACCATCCAGACG